>JAIRRT010000167.1 GCA_031255835.1 Bifidobacteriaceae bacterium
GCCCACATCATTGACGGCCGGGTGGCCCACTCAATCCTGATGGAGGTCTTCACCGATTCCGGCGTCGGCACCATGGTTGTCCCCACCAGACACGGAAAGGCCGGGTCATGACCATTTTGCCTGATCAGCGCTCCGCGTCCGCCGCTGCCACCCTCCACCACCAGCATTCCCAGGTCACCTCTGGCGCCTGGCTAGGCCGGTACGCCCAGGCGTGTTTGGGCGTCTTCGCTCCCGCGCGCACGCTGGTACGCGGCGAAGGCTGCTACGTCTGGGACGCCGACGGCAAGCGCTACCTCGACCTGATGGCCGGGATTGCGGTCAACGCCTTGGGTCACGCCCACCCAGTCTGGGTGCAGGCCATCGCTGAGCAGGCTGGACGGCTGGGCCACATCTCCAACCTGTTCGCTTCCGACGTCCAAATCGAGTTGGCCGAGATGCTGCAGCGGCTGTTCGACACCCGCGAGGGCAGGGTTTTTCTGTGCAACTCCGGCGCCGAGGCGATTGAGGCGGCGGTCAAGTTGTCGCTGCGCACCGGGCGGCGCCGGATGGTCGCCATGGAGGGCTCGTTCCACGGCCGGACCCTGGGCGCGTTGGCCTTGACCAGCAAGGCGGCCTATCGCGAGCCGTTTGGCCCGCTGTCACCACAGGTGCAGTTTGTGCCCTTTGGCGATGTCGAGGCGCTGGCGAGCAGTGTGGATGAGTCGGTTGGCGGCATCGTCGTTGAGGTTGTCCAGGGCGAGGGCGGGGTCAACCCGCTGCCGGATGGCTACCTGGAGCAGGCCCGGCTCTTGGCCGATGATTCCGGCGCGCTGCTCGTTGTCGATGAGATTCAGACCGGCATTGGGCGGACCGGCACATGGTTCGCCTTCCGCAACCCTGCCCTGGTTTCCACCCCTGTCCTGCCCGATGTCGTCACTTTGGCCAAGGGATTGGGCGGCGGTTTCCCGATTGGTGCGATGGTGGCGTTGACCGAGCGGGCGGCCGGGATTTTGCAGCCAGGTGACCACGGCACAACGTTTGGCGGGAACCCGCTGGCCGCGGCCGCCGCCTTGGCAACGCTGCGGACCATCGAGGCTGACGGCCTTGCCGCCCAGGCGGCCAGTGTGATGGACGGCGTTGCGGCTGGCGCCGAACAATTGGCCCACCCGTTGATTAGCGGAACCCGAGGGGCGGGGGCGCTGCGCGCCATCGTGCTGAACAGGCCGATTGCCGCGAAGGTGGCCAAAACGGCTCTGGACGCCGGGTTCATTATCGGCGCGGTCACGCCCACGGCTCTGCGTTTGGCGCCGCCGCTGACACTGACCGCCAAGCAGGGTGAAACGTTCATCCAGGCGCTTGGCGACATTTTGGACACCGCTGCGGCCGGTGTGCCGGAAACCCCGGATGAAGGGAACTCGAAATGACACGGCACTTCTTGCGCGATGACGATCTAACCTGCCTGGAGCAGCGTGAGGTTCTGGAATTGGGGCTGGCTTTGAAGAAGGATCGCCTGGCGCTGCGGCCCTTGGCCGGGCCGAAGGCGGTTGCCGTTTTGTTCGATAAGCAGTCCACCCGCACCAGGGTGTCGTTTGCTGTTGGGGTGGCCGAGTTGGGCGGATATCCGCTGATCATCGACGCCGCAGGGTCGCAGACTGGGCGGGGGGAGAGCGTTGCAGATACTGCTCGGGTGTTGACGCGGCAGTGTTCAGCGATTGTTTGGCGGACCTACGCGCAATCGGACATAGAGGAGATGGCGGCGGTTGCCACTGTTCCGGTGATCAATGCTCTGACAGACGAGTTTCATCCCTGCCAAGTGTTGGCTGACCTGATGACGCTGGCTGAGGCGAGGGGCGGCATCGGCGGCCTCAAGGGGGCAAAGTTGGCGTATCTGGGAGATGGCGCCAACAACATGGCTCATTCCTATTTGCTGGGCTGCGCAATTGCGGGGATGGAAGTGGTGGTGGCCACGCCGCCGTCCCACATGCCTGATCCGACGGTGGTGGGGACGGCACGCGAGCTGGCGATTGAAAACGGGGGAGCGGTCGAGGTTACGGCTGACCCGTTGGTGGCGGTGCGCGGTGCGCATGCGGTTGCTTCAGATACGTGGGTGTCGATGGGCATGGAAGGCGAGGCAGCTGAACGCGAACTGCCGTTTGTGCCATATCAGGTGACACAAGAGTTGATGGATCAGGCCGCTCCCGGGGCGATTTTCCTGCATTGTCTGCCGGCGTATCGCGGCAAAGAAGTGACCAGCGAGGTGATTGACGGCCCGGCATCGCGCGTTTGGGACGAGGCCGAGAACCGCCTACACGCTCAAAAGGCGCTGCTGGCCTGGCTGTTGGAGCGATCATGAGTAGTGAATATGTAGCTGGAGCACCCAGCCATCCCGGCACCAAAGCGGCACGGCACGCCGCCATCGGGCAGATCTTGGCGCGCCACTTGGTCCGTTCACAGCAACAATTGGCTGAGTATTTGGCCGGTCAAGGATTCCAAGTGACCCAGGCCACGCTGTCGCGAGACCTGGTCGAATTGCGAGCTGAAAAGGTCCGGCTGGCTGATGGCTCGCAACGCTATTCACTGCCTAAAGAGGGCGGTGACCGCTCACCAAGGCCAGTTGAGAATGCCGAGATGCTTGCGGCCCGCCTGGCACGGCTGGCAACTGACCTGCTTGTCACCGCTGAAGCGTCCGGCAACATCGTCATACTGCGCACCCCGCCCGGCGCCGCCCATTTCCTTGCCAGCGCGATAGACCATTCGGTGATGCCGGCCGTCATCGGCACCATTGCCGGTGATGACACCATCTTGGTTGTCACCCGTGAGCCCGATGGCGGAGCCGAAGTTGCCGAACGTTTTGGCGAGCTGGCATCCGGAAACTCAAGCGGCGTAGGCGCGGCCGGCGGTGGCCGTGCGGACCAGACCCCAACCCCTGTTTCAACAACCCCAACCCATGCCCCTCACAAGGAGGACTCTCATGACTGATCGAGTTGTTTTGGCCTACTCCGGTGGACTGGATACGTCCGTCGGCATCGGCTGGATAAGCGAGGCGACCGGCGCGGAGGTGATCGCTGTCGCAGTGGATGTCGGTCAGGGAGGTGAAGACCTGGAGGCAATCCGCCGCCGTGCCCTTGCCTGCGGTGCGGTCGAGGCCTATGTGGCTGATGCCCGTGCAGAATTCGCTGAGGAATACTGCATGCCTGCACTGGCCGCCAATGGGCTGTATATGGACCGCTATCCGCTGGTCAGCGCCCTGTCCAGGCCCGTCATCGTCAAGCATCTGGTCCGGGCCGCCCGCCAGTTTGGCGCCAGCACCGTGGCGCATGGCTGCACCGGGAAAGGCAATGATCAGGTGCGGTTCGAGGTCTCCATCACGTCTTTGGCCCCGGACCTCAAGTGCTTGGCGCCTGTCCGGGATCTGGCGTTGACCAGGGCAGCTGCCATCGACTACGCCGAGAGGCACTCGCTGCCAATCGAGACCACCAAGGCATCGCCATTCTCAATCGACCAGAACGTTTGGGGCAGGGCCGTTGAGACCGGCTATCTGGAAGACATCTGGAACGGTCCAACCAAGGACGTCTACACCTACACCGATGACCCAGGTTTCCCGCCTGTCGAGGACGAGGTTGTGGTGGAGTTTGCCGGCGGGGTGCCTGTCGCCATCGACGGCCGGAAGGTTGACCCGCTTGGTGCGATCCAGGAGATGAACCGGCGCGCTGGCGCACAGGGAATCGGCCGGATCGACATGGTTGAGGACAGGCTGGTCGGGATCAAGTCACGCGAGGTCTATGAGGCGCCTGGCGCCATCGCACTGCTGACGGCTCACGCCGAGCTCGAGAACGTCACGCTGGAGCGGGAGTTGGCGCGGTTCAAGCGGACTGTTGGGCAGCGCTGGACCGAGCTGGTCTATGACGGCATGTGGTTCTCTCCGCTGAAGCGCGCGCTCGATGCGTTCATTGCATCGACCCAGGTGCACGTGGCAGGCGAGATCCGGATGACCCTGCATGGTGGGCGGGCAGTGGTGACTGGCCGGCGCTCTGAGGCCAGCTTGTATGACTTCAACCTTGCCACCTACGATGAAGGTGACACGTTTGACCAGTCGCAAGCCCGCGGCTTCATAGAGCTATACGGCATGCAATCCAAACTAGCCGCAGCCCGAGACGCCAAATCCCCAACCGCCACAGCCCTATAGCCCCCACCCGCGCTGCGGGTCTACTTCGGCACAGCTTCGACTAGATTTGTGGTGGTCAGAGAGGACGTGCCCCAGGATCGGGGTGCCGCGCGTGGGAGGTGCTCCGTGAGCCGAGCCTGCAAGGTCTTCGGACACAAGGTGGATGGTTGCGCCTGCGGCCGAAAGAAGTGCGACGCCGAGTTCCATGAGTGGAGTAGGTGCAGGTGTTCCAAGTGCAAACGCGTGAATGCCGCCTTGCACCAGTGGGATGGATGTGAGTGTTCCCAATGCCGCGCGGTGCGCCCGGAGGGTCATCGCGTGGTGTGCGGGAAGTGCGTGGTGTGCGGACTGCGGCCGATGGCGGACGGGGCCCGGATAAGCGGCGCGAACAGGCACGAGTTCACAGACATGGACGGGCTGAAGACCCGCGCGGCGGTCGATGCGACCCACACATGGGAACACTGCCGTTGTCGTGAATGCGGCGAGCGGCGAGACGCTGGGCACAAAGACCGCTGCGGCCGGTGCGTCAACTGCGGGAGAGAGGTCTACAACCAGGCGTGGTTGGAGAGCCACGTCTGGGATCGGTGCCGATGTACCGCGTGCGCAGCTAGGCGGAATGACCGTGGCCACGACTACGTCTGCGGGACGTGCTCAATCTGCGGCGGCAAGGAGCGTGGGGAGGGGCATGACCTGGACGGCTGCAAGTGCCGCCTATGCGACTACCACCTGGCCAGCTTTGATGACGGCCACGACTGGGAAGACTGCAAGTGCCGCACCTGCGGCGAGACCCGCTGGCAGGAAGAACGCGAGGACGGTGGCCACGATTGGCGAGGCTGCCAATGCGCCCGGTGCGGAAAGACGCAGCGGCTGGGGATGTACGGAGACTCGGACCGTCACACCTGGGACGTCTGCCGGTGCACCCAATGCGGCCAGGCGTTGCCGACGGGGTACCCCAGGGTGCACGACTGGCACGGCTGCGCCTGCCGCCGCTGCAAGCAGTCCGGAAACCACGACTGGAGGGTGGTGTCCGAGGGGCCGCGCCTCCTGGACTACGACGGGACCGGCTACTACCGCGAAGTCCTGGCAGAGTGCACCCGCTGCGGGGAGACCAAGCGCGACTCCAGCTTCGCCGGCCTGGTGAACCCCGGCAACACCTGAACACGGCGCCCCAGGCGCCGAGCCTGACAATCTCGCCGCGCCTCCCGGTGACCGCCTTCAAAAGGCATGCCGCGAGCGGCATCGAACCTCCACCGCAACGCCCGCACCACAAAGCGAACACCCAACGTTGAACGCCTTCCCGGCACGTCCGCGTCGTTAGGCCAGGGGTTCGGTGCTTTGGATTGCTGAGGCTGCCAAGGTGCGGGGTGCGATCAGAACGTAGGAGTCGGTCAGCAGCTCGCGCACCTCGTCCCAGTCCGGGCGGGCTTCTAGGTTCAGTTCCAGCCAGGCCTTGAAGTGCGGTGCAACCCTCATCCGCGGGTCCGCATCCAGTGCGGCCCGCTCGGCGGGGTCTGGCTTGAACACCAGCCAGCGCCCCTCACCATCGACGCCCCCACCAAACACCCCGAACAGTTTTCGTCCTACCCGAAGTGTGATAACTCCCCACGTCTCCTCGTGGTGAGTCTCAGGAAGATGCCCGATGGCGCCAAGCACCGCTGCCAGCACCGGGTCACCCGGCTCATACCGCCGCCTCCAAACCCTCCCCACGCGCCCACCCTACCCACCAGGTTCCCAGCCCCGGTCGGTGCTCACCCACGTGGCTGGGTGCTGATGGATTGGGCGGCGGCGGCTTGGACTAGGCGGGTATCGAATGTGGCCAGGCTGGCGCTTTCGCGTTTTGCCAGGTAGAGGACGATGGCGTCCGGCATCTTCAGCCCAGTGCGTCGCCTCGTCTCGGCCAGGGGTGCCATGTCGGCTTCGCCTAGGGCGAGCACGGTGATGCCCAGCTCGGCGAAGAACTGGCGCCATGCGCTTTGGGCTGCTGTAGGCGGATGCACCATCACCTCTGCTCCCGTCAGGGCGGAGATCGCTAGCGGCTCGGGTGAGTCCAGCACGGCTACTGCCGCGTTGTGGTGCCGGTCTGCAGGGTTGGCGAAGGCAATCAGCACGCAGGCGTCGAGGATGATCATTCAGGCCACTCGTCCTTGAGCGCGGCGGCCGCACCCTCGGGATAGGTTTCGGGCAAGAACCCAGCCCACTTGGCTACCGTCTGGCTGCGCCGCTCGGGGTCAGCCCGGACGGTTTCAGCTCCAACTAGCACAAGGCGTCGAAGCAACCGGCTGCGAGGCTCACCAGGCCACGCTGCCGCAGCCGCATCGAGCGCACCAGCCACGTCGGGTGTCTCAGAGATGCTGTAGCGCGGAAGCTCAGTAGGCACAGCCCAAAGCCTACCACCAGTACAGCACCGGTACAGCACCCGCTCGCTCTGCCCACCAGGCTCCCGCGCTGGGCTTGTCCTCACGTGCTCGGGCTGGGCAGAGGGAGAAGCGGGCGAGGATGCTTGACAGGCCGGCCAGGAGTGAGTATCTGAGGTGGTTGACATGAAGCGTTCGCTGAAGGAGTTGCAGGCTAGGGCTGATGCTTTGGCTGACAAGTTTGAGGCTTATGAGCCGGTTGCGGCCGAGGTTAACGCGCCGTTGCCGCCTTTGATGGCGGTCCGCTTGGCGGCGTGGCGGCGCGATGCGGCTGAGCGTGATCTGGCTGAGGCCGTCGTGGCGGCACGTGATCAGGACGTGTCCTGGCGCAAGCTCGGCGAAGCCATTGGAACATCTGGCGAGGCCGCCCGCCAGCGCTACTCGCAAGTCGCTTCCAGCGCGGCGCACACCTGACCTCAGCCTCCCCGCTGGCCCGCCGGGGGCGGCTTGGGGTGGGGGGTTGCTTGGGTTATCGGGATTCGATAATATCGATAAACGAGATTACCGATAAACGATATGGGAGGGTGTCATGGGTCTAGTTATGAGTGCCACGGATCGCAAGGCTGTGGGCGTGGTGTTGGAGGTGGCGCTTTGGTTGGCGCTGGTCAACATCGTGGTGTCAGGGGTGATCGCGCCCCTGGTTGGCCTCAGCAGCATCGACCGGCCGCCCGATGGGTCGTTCTGGGATCAGATTGGCGGATCTGAGCACGTCGAGGTTGAGCTGAGCGAAGAAGGGATCGCACAGGCGCTCGGACCAAACGCTGCTCTGCCCGAGGGCGGCAGCGCGGACCTAGGCGATGTCACCCTGACTCCCAAAGTGACCGCGCAGGTGACGTTCGCCCGGGCCGGGTGGGCGGACCTGCTGGCAACAGTCGGCTCCGACCTGGTTTTCGGCATCTGCGGCACGGCGGCCTGCTTCCTGCTGTGGCGCGTGGCGCGCACCGTCCGCAGGGGCGTGCCCTTCGAGGCAGCCAACGCGACGCGCCTGTACGCCGCAGGGCTGACCTGCCTGGCTGGAGGGATTCTCCAACTGCTCGCCAGCGCCATCGGCCAATTCGCGGTGACTGCTTACGGACCGCTGGCAGGCCTGACGTACATGCAGCTGTCACTCAACCTTGGCTGGCTCCCCCTGGGCATTGTGCTCTGTGCGCTCGGCGAGGTCTTCAGGCGCGGCGTCGCGCTGGAAGCCGACACAAAGGGGCTGGTATGACGCGCCAACCCGAACCCACACCACACCCAGACCCCAGCGGCGACCCGAACGGGCAGATAGTGACCTGCCTCGCAGAGATGCTGCAACACCGCGGCATGACCATGACAGAGCTGGCCGAGCGCGTCGGCATCACCATGGCGAACATGTCGATCCTGAAAAACGGGCACGCCCGCGCAATCCGCTTCACCACACTGGCCGCGATCTGCCGCGTCCTCGACTGCCAGCCGGGCGATCTGCTCCGCTGGGAGCCGTAGCGCGCTCACCCACGCACGCCGCCCCGGTCCCGCGGACCCAACGCGGGACGGCGGTGTGCTCCAGGCCGCCTTGGGATTAGGGTGGGGGTTGCGGTGCCGGAAGGGACGTCATCGTCCGCCGATGCCGTAGCTCACCAAACGTAGGGAACTTGCGGAAGGAAGACTGAACGGTGAAAACGATTACGCTAAAGGGGACCGATATTGCCGCCTCGAACGTCGTGTTGGGGCTTATGCGCGTCGAGGCACTGAGCGACGATGAGATTCGTGCGATGGTTGCCGCTGGCCGCGATGCGGGGGTCAACTTCCTCGACACGGCTGACGTCTACGGGTCGGTTGACCACCTGGCCGAGCGCCGCGTGGCAGACGCGCTGAAACTCACGCCCTCACAGCGCGCGGAGATCTACATCCAGACCAAGGCCGGGATTGTCCGGGAGGGCGGGCCGTACTTCGACTTCTCGACGGCTCACCTGCTCGAGGCGGTTGAAGGGTCGCTCAAAGCGCTGAACACCGACTACATCGACGTGCTGCTGCTGCACCGCCCAGATGCGTTGGTGGAGCCTGAAGAGGTGGCCGCAGCGTTCGACCAGCTGGAAGCGCAGGGCAAGGTGCGGTACTTCGGAGTCTCGAACCAGACGGTTGGCCAGATGGAGCTGCTGCGGCGCACGGTGCGCCAACCGCTGGTGGCCAACCAGCTGCAGCTATCCATCACCCACGCGCCCATGATTGCCGAGGGTGTGGCGACAAACATGCAGGCCCTGCCGCAGTCAATTGATCGCGGCGCCGGAATCCTGGACTACTGCCGGCTGCACGGCATCACGGTGCAGGCGTGGTCGCCGTACCAGGCTGGGTTCTTCACCGGGACGTTCATTGGCGACAGGGACAAGTACCCCGAGCTGAATGACGTGCTTGACGCTCTGGCCAGCAAATACGCGGTGCCCCCCATCGGCATCGCGACCGCCTGGATCACCCGCCATCCGGCCAACATCCAAGTGGTGACAGGCACCACCAACCCAGGTCGAATCACCGGTGCTTGCGCCGGGGCGGACCTGCGGCTGACCCGAGCCGAGTGGTACGCGTTGTACCGCGCCGCCGGCTACGACGTGCCGTAAGCGTCCGCATTCCTGTCCCCCCGCCGATGGCGCAGTGCCGGCATCGGCGGGGAGGCTCACCACCAGAGCCGGCATCGGCGGGGAGGCTCGCCACCGCGCTAGCGCCCCAACCCTCAGGCGGTCAGCTCCCGCGCCATCTCGTCGAAGCATGCGATGTAGGCGTCGATGGCCTCGTCGGTGTGCGTCACAGACAGCGTCCACTCCTCCTCGCGGCCCGGCGTCATGTAGATGCCGCGGTTCATGTTGAACAGCCACGCAAGGTCGGTCAGCGGCGCGTTCTGGTTGGCCAGATAGCTCTCGTAGTCAACGATCTTGGTGGGCGAGAACGTGACGCACCCCTTGGCGGCCAGCCCCACGGTGTATCCGGGCAGGTTGTACCGCTTGATCACGTCTTCGCAGCCGGCCAGAATCCGATCCGACAGGTGGTTCAGCCAGGCGTAGGCGTCATCGGTCAGCACCTCAAACAGGTTGGCGCGCACCGCAGCCATCACCAGCGGGTTGCCGTTGTACGTCCCAACTTGGCGCACACGGCGGTCCTCCACCGCGCTCATCACCTCTTCAGTGCCGGCGATGGCGCCAGTAGGCAAGCCGCCCCCCATCGCCTTTGCCAGCGTCACCATGTCCGGCTTGACCCCGAAGTACTCGGTGGCACCGCCCGGAGCAATCGTCAACCCGGTCTTGACCTCGTCAAAGATCAACACAATGCCGTGGCGCTGGGTGATCTCGCGGACCGCCTCCAGGTACCCGGGCTCGGGCAGAACAACCCCGAGGTTCATCATGGCGGCTTCCATGATCACGCAAGCCGGCTTGTTGCCCTCGGCTATCAGCCTGTCGATCCGCCGCTCCATAGCTCCGGCATCGTTGAACGGCACCGCGATGGTCATGGCGGTGGTGGCTGCGGGGATGCCCGCGCCATACGCAAGCGAAGCGAGGTTCTCGCGGTCGCCAATCTCGGAGTAGGGCACACCAATCGAGACCATGACAGTGTCATGGTGCCCGTGGTAGGAGCCGAAGATCTTCACCACGGTGTCGCGGCCGGTGTAGCCGCGGGCCACCCGGATGGCGTCCATCGTGGCCTCGGACCCTGAGTTGACGTAGCGCCACTTCGGCAGACCGAAACGCCTGGCCAGCTCATCGGCCACCACGATCACGTCCTCCGTTGGCGCAGCAAAGTGCGTCCCGCGCGGGTACCGCTCAGCAATGGCGCGTCCGATGGCGGGATGGGCATGTCCCTGAACCATCGACCCGAAACCGTTGTGGAAGTCGTAGTACTCGTTGCCATCAACGTCCCAAACCTTGGGCCCCTCGCCACCCTCAAGGTAGATGGGCCAAGGATCGCGCAGCTGGTAGGAGGATGCCACGCCACCGCTCAGATGGGTGTGGGCCCGCTGGTAGGTCTGGCGTGAGGCGACAGTTCGGTTGTTGAGCCGCTCAGTCTCGCGGGCGGTCAATTCAGCGATGCGTTGGGGATCAATGGTGGCGTAGGTCACGGCTACTCCTTCATGGTGGTGGGGGCGGCATTCTTGCCGGGCGAAACACCGCCTGAGCCTACACGCGCAAGCACCAACAGAACATGGGTCCACAGGCCCTGGCGAGCCCGCCGCGGCGGGGCCGGGTTCATCGGGAATACTGGACCCGAATCGATTCGCCCCGCCGCCCCTGAGTGGCCGCCCAAAGATAGTGAGCCGTCCGATGCCGCACCACCCGCCTGCCGCCAACCCGACACCTGGCGCCATGTCACCTGACGAGCCTGCCGGCGCGCCCGGTGTGGCACTGTGGGGCGGGCGTTTTGCTGGTGGGCCAGCACCTGAACTGGCGGCGCTTTCAGTCTCAACCCATTTCGATTGGCGCCTGGCCAGGGCTGACATTGCAGGCTCACGGGCCCATGCCAGGGTGCTGCGCCGCGCCGGTCTGCTGACCGGTGCCGAGCTTGCCGGAATGCTGGCCGGCCTGGACCGGCTCGATGAGGCAGTCGCATCCGGGGCTTTCACCCCAGACCCGGCCGATGAGGATGTCCACACAGCTTTGGAGCGGGGACTACTGGAGATCCTGGGACCAGAGCTGGGCGGCAAACTGCGGGCCGGACGCTCCCGCAATGACCAGATCGCCACGCTGGTGCGGATGTACCTACGCCAGGCGGGACGCGACATCGTGCGCGGTGTGGGTGGGGTTATTGAAGCGCTGATTGGGCAGGCTGCGGCCCACCCAACCGCCGCAATGCCAGGCCGCACCCATATGCAGCACGCGCAACCTGTGCTATTGGCCCACCATTTGTTGGCCCATGTTTGGCCGCTTTTACGCGATATTGACCGCCTGAAGGATTGGGATGTCCGGGCGGCCCGTTCACCATATGGTGCCGGGGCGTTGGCTGGCACATCTTTGGGTGCCGATCCAGCCGGAGTCGCAGCTGAACTCGGATTTGACGGGCCTGTCGAGAACTCAATCGACGGAACAGCATCACGCGACGTCACAGCGGAATTTGCCTTCGTAACGGCCATGATCGGGATCGATCTATCCCGCCTGGCTGAAGAGGTGATCATTTGGGCAACAGCCGAATTCGGATTCATCACCCTGGATGATGCCTATTCGACTGGCTCCAGCATCATGCCGCAAAAAAAGAATCCCGACATCGCTGAGCTAACCCGCGGCAAAGCCGGCCGGCTGATAGGCGATCTGACCGGTTTGCTGGCCACTTTGAAGGGTCTGCCGCTGGCCTATAACCGCGACCTCCAAGAGGACAAAGAACCGGTATTCGATGCGGTGGACACCCTCACACTGCTGCTGCCCGCCATCGCCGGCATGATGAGGACTGTCACG
>JAIRRT010000206.1 GCA_031255835.1 Bifidobacteriaceae bacterium
ACGCCATCGGCGGTGGGGTCCTGCGACAACCGCAAGTGCTCAAATCAGGACGGGAAGCCGCAGATCCCAGGGTGGCTGTCCGGCATCGGTGGCGGGGAGGGCCGCCCGCCTGGGGGTCGGGTGCGGCTGGCCGTTGGAGGGTTCTTGCTATGAGCTGTGGGTGAGTGGTTCGGGTGTGGACTCGACGAGTGCGCTGATCTGCGGGGCTGTCCATCCTGGCGCCGCGAGGGTTGTGTTCTGGGTGGCAGTCTTGCGGTAGATCACCACGGGGAGATCGCCGGAGTTGTCGAACACAGCGCAGGAGTCGCTGAGGGAGACAAGCTCCGCCACGTTGGCCAGGGATCGGCGGAACCGCAGCCTCACTTTGTTGGCCGGCACGTTGTGGCCGCCGCCGCGAACTCGGCCCGCCACACGAAGCACGCACAGTTCGGGGTCTCGCGTCACCACTATGACAGCCTCGATGCGATAGCCCGCCTGCTTTGCTCGCCTGAGCAATGCCAGGTTGCGGTCGGTCGAGAGCACGGTCTCGAAGCTGAAATCGAGCCCCGCGGCCAGGCAACCTTCACGGATCCGCTCGGCTTCCTGTGCCGCCTCAAGATCGGATAGCCCTGCCGCCGCTTTGATGTCGTCAGCGTTGACGTACACGCCGACAATGTCGAGCGCGGCGGTGATGGTGCTCTTGCCCGCGCCGTTCGGCCCGGCGACCACCAGCACGCTTGGCCGGTCAGGCACCCTAGTACTCCCTCGTCCCGTCCGCCATCTCCAGGAATGGTTGGCCTTTGTCGGGGTCCCAACGGGCTACTGGCAAACCTTGCGCTGTCCGTGCGTCGATGGCGGCCTGGACCGCCGCCTGCGCCCTTGACTCCAGTGCCTGGCCGCTGTCTCCCAGCATCTCGCTCCGCTCGACCACCAGCGGGAACGGTATGCCGCGCACAGCCACCACCCGGCGCAGAAAAACTGTGATCGCCTCGCTCAAGTTGATTCCCAAGGCTTCCAAGACAGCCTCTGAGTCCCGCTTCAACTCGCCATCGATCCGCGCGTTGATGCGCTCAGTCTTCGTCTGACCCACCGCTGGCTCCCTCCCCGAGACGCATTGGTCCCATTGTACGCACAAAAGCACGGAGACGCGAGAGCGCGAACCGCGTCGTTGCCCGCCCGAGGTTCTATGCAGCAGCACCGAGGGCCTACCACACCATTCACGGCACTCCCAGGGGACACGTCACGGCACCGCTAGCGCCACACTCACGGCTGTCGCCATCGGGCGGGGGGTGGGGTGGGTGGTTAGGGGGTGCCGGCGGCGTCGCGGCCTGCTTCTACGAAGGCCAGCAGGTCGGTTGCTGCATCGGGATCGAGCAGCCGTGCCCAAAGCGGGGAGGCGAGCATCTCAGCGCCGGTCACCCAGTGCGGTTGGGTGGGGGGCGTCATCGTCCGCGGAGGGCTTTGCGGTCGGGGCGGGCTCGGAGGGGGTCTACGCCTTTGGGGATTGGGGCTTTGAGGCCGCCAATCGCCTTGAGGCGGTTCTGCACCACGGCGACCTCGGCGCGCGAGAGGCGGGCGCGTTGGCGCTGGATTTTGCGCGAGAGTTTGCGCAGCGGGACCTGGCCGGGCTCGTTGCCGACGGTCATCACCACCACCGGAATGTCCGGCGCAACCCGCGCGACCTTGCGCTTCTCGGCATCGATTAGCCTGGTCAGACGCGTGGGCGGCCCGCCCTCGGCCACCAGCACCACGCCCGCGCGCCCCACCCCGCGGAACACCATCGCGCGAGTTTTCGGGTCAATCGCCACGGGTTCCTCGTGGAACGTCCATCCCCGTCTGATCTGCCCCAACGCCGCCGATGACGCACCCTCCTTGCCTTCGATGTTCTGGTAAGCGGCGCGCTCGGCCCTGTTCATCAGCAGGTACATCGCGGCGAGCAGGCCCAGCGGGGTGCCCAAGGCGCCCATGTAGACGGCGTGCCCCTTCCACGCGAACAGTCCGATGGCGACCGCGATCGCGATGACGCCGAGGAACACCAGCAGCAGCCACAGCCAGATGAGCGGCTCGACCTTGCGGGTCATCTGGAAGACCTGCCAGATCTGCTTGTACCACCGGGTCTTGGCGGGCTTGCCGCCCCGCTTGGCGGCGCGTTTGGCAGCGCGAGCCTCCGCCCGAGCAGCGCGCTTGGCCTGGCTCTTGGTCGGGGCGGGGGGTTGGTCGGGAGCTGGCGCGCCGGACTTGCCGGGGGGTTGCGTGCCGGACTTGGTGCGGGCGGGTTTGGAGCCGCGGGACGGGTCGGAAGCCATGACCCCCAATCCTACCGGCGCCATCGCCGGCTATGCGGCGACCCAAAGTGACCACAACTCCTTGGAATCCTCGAAACCAGGAACCTACGGATTGACAGTCAGCCAGTCCGGCACCGCTGTCCGGCACCGCCGCGAGGCGCTCCCCGCACCTACGCTCCCCGCACCTACGCTCCCCGCACCTGCGCTCGCCGCACCTACACGGCGGGTGGCGGCTCCAACGACTCGGCAAACGCGCCGGACTCTATTCGGGTGCGGACCATGTTCAGGAAGCTGCCGGCATCGGGGCCATCCACCAGGCGGTGGTCATAGGAGAGGGCGAGGTACGTCATCGACCGCATGGCTATGGCGTCGCCGGAGTGGGGGTCGCTGACCACCACCGGGCGCTTGACCACGCCTCCCACGGACAGGATGGCGACCTGCGGCTCGTGCACAATCGGCGTCTCGAACAGCGCGTCCGGGGATCCAGGGTGCGTGATGGTGAACGTCCCGCCGGCCAGCTCGTCCGGCATGATCGCGTTCTGCCCAATCCGGCTGGCCAGGTCATCGATGGTGCGCGCCAAGTCCACCAGCCGCATCGCGCCGGCGTTCTTGATCACGGGCGTGACCGGGCCCAGCCGCGTGTCCACGGTGAACGCGATGTTCTCCACGGCGTGGTAGCGCACGCGGTCACCCTCCAGCGTCGCGTTGAGCGAGGGGTTGGCCCGCAGCGCCTCGACAATCGCCAGCACAAAGAACGGCAGCAGCGTGAGCTCCACCCCGTCGCGCTCGCGGACCGTCGGGGCCACCGATTCGATCAGCGCGGCGACGCGCGTCACGTCAACCTCCGCCGTCGCTGTGACCTGCGCAGTCGCGTGCAGCGAGGAGACAACGCGCTCGGCCATCGCGGACCGCTGCCACGTCAACGGCTCAACCGACCCCCGCCGAGCCGCAGCATCAACCTCAGGCGCCGGCGGCCGAGCAGGCGAAAATGCCGGTCCACCAGGCAAAGCAGCCGACCGAGGATGCGAAGGTATTCCAGCCGACGATGCCGGACCTGCGGCAGGCGCGCCAACTTGGGCTGGCGAGGTGGTTGGGACCCCAGCGGACGATGCCGGACCCGGGGCAGCCGCGGCGGCCTGGGTTGGTGAGGTGGTTGGGATGCCAGCGGACGATGCCGGTCTTGCGGTGGCCGCGCCTGCTTGAGTTGGTGAGGTGGTTGGGATGCCAGCCGACGATGCGGTTCCTGCGGTGGCCGCGGCGGCTTGGGTTTGCGGCGTGGCTGGCAGCCCGCCCGCCGGTGCCGCACCTGGTGCGCCAACGGGAGGTTGGGCTGGTGCCGCACTCGATGCGGCGGCACCGCCTGGGGCTTGGGCGGTCGGGACGCCGGCCCCGGTTGCCGCACCGGGCCCGCCGGCGCCGCCCTCGGGCGCCCCACCGGGCGCAGCGGCAGCTGCCGCCGCCGCAGCAGCCGCGCCGGCCGCGGCGAGGTGCGCGGCTTCGGTGCGCTGGGCCGCTTGCCGCTGGGCTTCCAATTGGGCTGCTACCAGGCGTTCTGCCTCTTGGCGCTCGGCTTGCTGCCGCTCGGCCTCGATGCGTGCCGCCTCAGCTCGCGCGGCTTCCTGCTGCTCGGCTTCAACGCGCGCGGCCTCGATCCGCTCGGCTTCAACGCGCGCGGCCTCGGCCTGCGCCAACTCGGCGCGGCGCATTTCGAGCTCGGCGGCATAGCGCTCCACGTCCTCGCGCCGAATCCTCCCGCCGACCCCACTACCGGACACATCGCCCAAGTCAACCTGCAGCTCAGCCGCCAATTTGCGCACCAGCGGCGTGATGTAAGCCATAGTCGCCGGCGCCGTCCCCGGAGGTGGAGGAGCAGGAGTAGCCGCCGATGCCGTAGGCGAACTAACAACATGATCCCCACCACTCCCGGAAGCACCGGCAAGCTGCGCCCCGGCGTCCGGAGCACCCGCCGCGCCGGCATCAGGCTCGGCTGATGTGGCCGGAATCGGTGCCTCCCCACTTTGCCCGCTGCCCGACGCGGCGGACGGTCCCGTCACGGCGGCAACGCCGGACCCGGCTGAAATGCCCGGAACGGGCGAACCGCCAGGTGCACTGGGCGAGTCCGGCCAGTCGATCGGTGGTTCGGGCGCCGCATCGGGCAGAGGAGCGGCCTGGCCGACAGGAGGACGAGCGGCGCCGAGTCCGCTGGCGGGGGTCGGGGCGTGCGTTGGAGGGTCCGTTGGTGACGGCGCGCCGGGAGGAAGCGTCGCCTGCCCCGTCGGAGAGGTCACCGC
>JAIRRT010000048.1 GCA_031255835.1 Bifidobacteriaceae bacterium
GTGTGGTCGGTTCCCAAGTCGAGGCGCCTGAGAAGCCGCTTGCACGTGGCCTCAGCTTCCTGGGTAGATTCATCCCCGATCCGCTGAGAGACCATCCGCACCACGCGGCGGATTGCCCGGACATCGCTGAGGAACCGGGCAACCTCATCCACGGCTGCCGGAGATTCGGCGTCAGCCTCGGTCACTCGTCCTCCTCGGCGAAGTGTGCTCTGTGCGCAGACATGAGCCGCCCAACGCCATCGCCGGGCGTGACGTGTTCGAGGACCGAACGCGCCTTGTCCACTATGTCCCGCGCGGCCGTCAGGAGGCCGGCGGACAAGGCATCATAAGCCGCTTCGACGATGTCGGCCCCCGCCTGGCCGCCAACGCCCACCAAATACTGTCCCGCCCCCGGGCAATCCAGGGCCGCCGCGCCCGCCAATGCGCCGACGCCGGGCCGGCCAACTGCCCTGGACAAAGCCTCAAGGGCGGTGGTGTCGCCGCCAGCAACGACGGCTGCGTCGATGTCACCCAGCCAGACTGCAACCTGGCGCACAGTCGAGCGAACGGTGCCCGATGGGCTGGAGGCATCTTGGCCGGTGGGAGGGGTGGGCTTCTTCTCGCTGGCCGGTACGGAGGGGATGGCGGCGTCGAGTGCCTCAACCAGAGCAGCGCCTGGCGAGCCGTCCTCGCTGTCCCATGCGGTCCTCACGCGGTCACGGGTTTGGGCCCTGACCAGGTCAATCAGCTGTTCGGCGCACCAGTTGACTGATTCGACCAGGTCGGTTCCGGCCTGGGTGGCCCGCTCGCGCCAATCGGTCGAGGTTGGTGTGGCCGCCGGTTCGAGCAGGCCCGCCAGCGGATCTGCCAGCACACGGGTGCAGACCTCGATCAACTCGATGTGGGCCGGCAGCCCGACAATCCGCGGATCGCCCACGCGGGCAATCGCCGGCAGAGGCTGCGTCTTAGATGCCGCCGGATCCTCTTGCTTGGGGGGTTCGGGTTTGGAGGGTTTGGGTTTGGAGGGTTCGGGTTGTTCGGGTTCTGGCTTCTTGGACTCAGGTTCTGGTTCCCGGGGTTTGGGCTCGGCCGGTTCCGTTGAGTCTGGTGCTGCCGGTTCTGGCTTCGCTGGTCCTGAGTCTGGTGCTGCCGGTTCTTGCTTTGCTGGCTTTGTGTCTGGTGCTGGCTCCTTTTCCAAATCCGCGGCGGCATCGCTCTCGGGTTTGGCCGGCTCGGCGTCGCTGGCCTTGCAGGGCTCGCCAGAACCATAAGTCGCCTTGTCCACTGTGTCGTCTTCGCTCTCGGCGTCCTTGGCCGGCGCTGCCTCACCCGGCCCATCCGTACCCTCTACCTTCGGCGCCTCCGGCTTCTCAGGCTCCTTCGGTCCCTCGGTCTTCTTCGCCCCCTTAGGCGCCACCGGCTCCCCTGCACCCGGTTCTTCGGGCAGGCGGGCTGGGCGGCGGGCGGCAAGCAGAGCGGCCTCACCGGTCTTGATGGCTTGCCAGGCCTCGTCCAAAGCGTCCGAAAGCGCCTCTGCCTCCTGCCGGTCCAACCGAGCCGCCTGCTCCAAAGCGTCCAGGTCCTGGCAAATGGCCGCAGCTGTGGATGTCCACCAATCCCCCGAAACCTGCCCTGCGGCATCGGCGGCAGGAGGCACCAACTCGGCCAACCATTCGTCAAGTTGCGGGCCGTCATCGTCGGCAAGTCTCTGGCCGCGGGTAGGCATTTCTTGCACTATCACGGCAATCGGATTCTCGTAGGGCAGTGCCGCCAAACGCTCGGTCAGGTCCTGTTGAATGGCGCCGGCATCGCTGGGTTGAACCCGGTTGACAATCAAACCGTGCGGGCGGACGGCGTCATCTTGGCCCAGCAGCATCTCCCACAACAGGCCGTCGCCATATCGGATACCGCTGGAAACTGCGATGCGGAGATCCGCCAAACGCAACAACCGCTGAACGGCCGTCCTGTCGTTGCGTTCAGCCAGCTGGGTATCAGGCAATTCGACGATGGCGCGCCCACGGATCGCATTCGCGGCCGCCAACGGGGTGGTCATGGTCCGTACCGGATGGCCTGCCAGAGCGTCAAGATCTCGCTGGTTGGCGACCAAAACTGGCCGGCGAGTTGTGGGGCGCAAAGGCCCTGCCGTGGCCGCCTCTGACCGGGTCAACGTGTTGACAATGACGGACTTGCCGCAGCCTGTGGAGCCATAGATCGCCACAATTTGCGGCGTGGTGCTTTGACTCAGCCGTGGCAGGACAACGTCATCCAGCCGCTGAGCCATCCTCTCTAGGCGTTTGGCGGCATCGCGGCCCCGGTCAGACGGAAAGCGCAACACAACGTTGCCCAAGTCGGCACGCAACGCCTCTACGGCAGACCGCGCTGCCCGCTCAGTTGGAATGCCCACCGCACCACTGTCCCAGGCATGGGCGTTGGGAGGCAATTCTCCGCGCCGATGGCGGCCAGATCGCTTGGACATGGCTGGCCGGCTTGCACGTGTTGACACCTATCACTCGTAGACCGTGCCTTCCAACATCCCTTTGATGAAGTGGCGCTGGGCAAACAGGTATACGCCCACCACCGGTAGGGCCACCATGACGGCAGCCGCGGCCATCAAAGTGTCATCCACTGTGTGTTGCCCCTGGAAAAACGCTAGACCGAGCGGCGCTGTGCGCATTTTGCCTGTGGGTGACATGACCAGCGGGATGAGGAACTCGTTCCAGGTCCACATGAACAGCAACACGATCAGCGTCACCAACGCGGGCCGGGCTATCGGCAACTCGACAGACCAAAGTGCTCGCAGCGGGCCGGCGCCGTCAATTCGGGCGGCCTCGGCGATTGACCGGTTCGAGGCACGGAAATAGGTCCGCATCCAGTACGTCCCAAAAGCGATGGACTGGGCTACCTGCGGCATGGCAACCGCCCACAGGGTGTCTGTCATGCCAAGTGCTCGCATGTCGAAGAACAGCGGTATGACGATGGCTTCTCCCGGCACCATGATGCCCAGCAGGAACAGGTAGAAGATGACCGTTGACCCACGGAACGTCATGGTCCCCAGGGCATATCCGGCGAGGGTCGAGACAATCAGTGAGATCGCCAGGACCGTGAGGGTCACGGTCACCGAATTCGCCATGTAGGTGGAGAACCTGGCCTGCTGCCACGCTTGGGCAAAGTTCTCCAAATGGATGCCCGTCCGGTCTGAAGCCGGCCCTCCAAGTGCGGTTGCCACGACATTCACCAGGGGCACCAACACCAGGGCGGCGAACACGATCAATATCGCGTAGTTGGCTGTCCGCTCGAACCGGGAGATCATGCTTCAGCCCTGTCTGCCAGCCGGTTTACCACCAGGTTCACCGCGAAGATCAAAGCGGTCAGTGCCACTCCGATGGCGGCGGCCATTCCGACATCGTGCAGGCGAAATGCCTGGTAGTAGACCTGGTAGGACGGCACGGTGGTCGAGTTTCCTGGACCGCCGGACGTTGTCATGTAGACAAGATCGAACGTCTTGAGTGCGGCCACAATGGTCAACGTCAAAGCGACGGCCGTTTCTCCCACCACGCATGGCCATGTGACGGCGAAGAACTCCCTTATGGCCCCTGCCCCGTCCAGCCGGGCGGCCTCATACAGCTCCGGGTTGATTTTGGCCATGCCGGACAGCATCAGCACTGTCACCAGGCCAATCTCCACCCACGTGCCGATCAGTCCGATGGCGGGAAGCGCCCAGGTGTATGAACCGAGCCAATCGACCGCCAAGAATCCCAGACCGAGTGAGCGCAGGGTCTGATTGAGCGGGCCGTTGAAGGCATAGATCCCAGCCCAGGCTGTCGCAACCACAACCATCGCAATCACCTGGGGCACAAAGAACACTGTGCGGAAGAAGCCCAACCCTCTGACTTTTCCTCGGTTGAGCACGGCCGCGATGATCACACCGATCACCAACGGCACTGCGCAATAGAAGATCATCAACACCGCAGCATGAACGAACGAGGCGCGCAGTGCGCCATCGGCGGCCAAGTCGGCATAGTTACGCAACCCGACAAAGACTCCCAACCCCATTCCGTCCCAGTCGAACAACGACAGGTGCACCGCCCTGCCCACCGGGTAGAGCATGAACGCGCCGTAAAGCACCAAGGCGGGGGCCAGGAAAACATATGGCACGGCCAGGCGGGCTGGCCGTGAGTGGTTCCGATGTGAGCGGCGGGGCGCTCCCGGGTGCCGGCGGGGCAGCCGGGATCCGGACGCCGCCCGGGTACTAGCCAGCGGTGAACGCCGCATAGTCCTCCTGCAGGGCAGCGCAGAACTCCTCGGGCGTGGTCCTGGCTGACATCAGATCCTGCAGGCCTGGCTTGAGGACTTCATCGCCGAAAGTCGGTGTTGCCCAGTCCAGATAGGGCAGCAGGTAGCCGGTGTCGGAGACGTCCTGGAACGCGGCGAAGACGTCCGCCCAAACCCCTTGCGCTGGCGCCAACTCAGCGGTGTGCAAGATGGGCAGGTTTCCGGTCTCGGCCAGCACTTCCATGGCGTGCAGATTCGTGATGAAGTCGATGAACAGCGCTGCCGCATCGGGGTTCTTTGAGCCCGATGTCACGGAGAACGGCAGGGACGTTCCGCCGGTTGTCGCTTTCGGTGAACCGGCCTGGGCTGGGGGCGGGGTGAAGAAGCCGGCGTTTGAACCCATCTGCTCATCTATGACAGCTCCAACCCATGATCCGGCCATCAAGAACACGCCTGTTCCGTTGGCGAACTCCTCCACAACGGCGTCATAGTCCCCGCCAAGGAAGTCCTGGTTGAAGTAGCCGCCGGTTGCCCAATCGGCCAATTGTTGGGCGGCGGCGACGTTCTGCGGTGTGGTCCAATCAGCGCCAGGGTTGCCCATTCCCAAAGCTGTCACCTCATCGGGTGGAACGTGGGCGCCCTGGATCGGTCCGAACACATGCACGGCCGGCCAGCCTTCGACATCGCCCAGCATCAACGGTGTCTCACCTGCGGTTTTGGCGGCTTCGAGGGCGGCGGTGAAGTCATCCCAGGTGGCTGGCACCGACAGGCCAAGGTCCGCCAGCTTCTCCTTGTTGTAGAACACTCCGACTATCTCCCCTGCCTGCGGAAGCCCGTACAGGTTGCCTTCCCCGAACAGTTTTCCGTCAGATGAATAGCGCGAGTTTTTCAGCACGGTTTCACCGAAGCGTTCGGTCCAGTCATAGGCGGTGGCATACGGTTCGAGGGAGAGAAGCTGCCCCGCCCCAACAAAGGCGCCCATATCATTGCGGGCGTTGTTGGCTTGGACAATGTCAGGTGGGTTTGGGTCGGTTAGAGCAAGCGCCAGCGTCGTCGATAGATCCTCAAACGACTGCTCCACTCGGTTGATTTTGATATTGGGGTAAGTGTCTTCAAACTCATCAATCAGTGTGGTGAATTGGCTGGCTTGGCTGCCCCGCACCTCTTGGTCCCACAGAATCAATTCGACATCGCCCATCGATGCCCCGTCAGTGTTGACATCGCCGGTCACGGCCGGCTCGCCCTGGTCCTGATCGCTGCCTGGGGCGCACCCCGCCAATCCGAGTGTCCCGAGCGCGAGCACCCCGACAGCGCGGCGCATAATGCCAGGTTTTGTGAACGTCATGATGTCCCTTCTTCGATAGTTGCGTCGATGCCGGAAGGCCGAGCGATCATCGCTTCGGCTCCACAAGCAACGGGCGTCCGCCCGGCGGGCAGGACGTCAGCGGAAAAAGCATAGTCCCCGGCCTTCCGCTCGGTCCGGCCGGCGCCGTCTTGTGTCAAGCAGCGGCTAGTGCCATAGTCTTCACACCGTCCAGGTGGGGGAAGCCGGTCGAAACCCGGCACTGACCCGCAACGGTGGATCAGCTCTTGATAGCCCAAGAGCCGATGAGTCCGAATGCCCGCCTGGTTGGAGCGTTTTCCGGTTCCGTCGAGGTCTGCGGAGGAACGAGGCGGCAGATCGCCGGCCCTGTGCCTTCTGGATCGCTCATCTGAAAGGCAAGTCTGTGCGTACATCACGCCTGGTGGCGGCTGGTTCGGCCACCGCCATCGTCCTATCCACCATCGCTTTGGCTGTCCTGCCGGCTGGCGCCGCGCCTGGAGAGGGTCAGGCCCAGCCGCGCATCATCGGGGCGGCCTGCCCTGACGCCCAAGGGGTCAGCCTTGCGGTGGATTTCACACCTGTTCTGAACGTCATCGACCTGCGGTGCGCCGCGCCGGGGCAGAGCGTCGGGGAGGCCTTTGCGGCCGCCGGTTTTGTGCTCGATTCGCCATCGTTCGCCTCCTCAGTGGACGGCGTGGCGGCTGACTGGGCCGACGATGACGCCCCCGCCTATTGGTCGGTTCACACCTCCACGTTGGATGGCACTCCCGCAGGGGCGCCGGCTGAGGAGTGGGTGTACGCCTCGGTGGGGCTTGGCGCGGGGCCGATATCGGCCGGCCAGGCGTACCTCATGGAGTACATGCCGCTTGACCCCGAGACGATGGTTGAGCTGAAGGAGGAGCGGCTGGTGAGCCTGGCTGACCTACGCGGACACACCCGGCCCGTGGCGCCGAGCCGTCCGGCTGCCGTGGCTGGCCCGGCTGCCGCCCAACTGGCCGCAGGCTGGCTGGCAGGTCAGATCGAAAGCGCTGGTGGGGTGCTTCCTGGACCTGCTGGGACTGACTGGGGGCTGACAATCGATGCGCTGGCCGCGCTGAGCGCCGCCGGGGTTGGCAAGGAGCCCTTCGCCGCGACGGCCGCGGCGCTGTTCGGCTCCGGTGAGGCATATATCGGTCCGGCGGGCCGTGCCGCATCATGGCCGGCCGTCGCCAAAACGGTCTGGATCGCGGGGGTTGCTGGGCTTGATGCGACGGCCTTCCCCACCCCGGCCGGCGGCACGCGTGACCTGGTTGCTGAGTTGCGTTCCAGGATCGATGCGACCGGTGAGATTGCTCCGGGCGGATCGCCTTTCACCTGGTCACTTGGGCTCTTGGCTCTGGCAGGCACGCCGGGTGGTGCGCCGGCGCGGGCAATCACCTGGCTGGAATCGTGGCAGTGCAGCGAGGCGGGTCACGCGGATGTGGGCTCGTATGGCTGGACGAATGACTGCACTTCGGCTGATCCGGACACCACCGCCCTGGTGATCCAGGCCCTGTTGGCGGCTGGCGTTCCGGCCACCGATCCCTCGGTCAGCCTGGCTGCCACCTGGCTTGCCGGCGCCCAGGATTCCAGTGGCGGTTTCGCCTCTTCCTTCGGGGGACCCAACGCCAACACCACCGGCCTGGCGTCCCAAACCCTGCGCCACCTAGCCGACGATGACGCCACCAGCCCATCCGCTTCCTCTTTCGCTGCCGCGGCGCGGCGGGGGGCTGACTTCGTCGCAAGCCTCCAGGTGACCCAGGCTTTGGTTGCCGCTCATCCGGACACCTTGAAGCCCGGCGATGTTGGAGCCATAGCCCTAGACCCCGAAGGCCTGGCCGATGGGACCACCCTTGGGATCGATGACGTCAGCGCTGACCAGTTCCGGCGGGCCACTGCGCAGGCGATCCTGGCTTGGGCGGGCAGGAGCTTGGGGCAACTGACAGCGCCGCAGGTCAGCCTGCCGGAACCGAAACCGGATGACAACCCGACAGATCCTCCTGGCGAGCCGACTGATCCGCCTGGCGAGCCGACTGATCCGCCTGGGAAGCCAGGTGGAGACGGAAAAGACGGTCCGGACGGCGGGTCCGGAGGCGCAGGTGGTCGGCCCGGCGGGGATGACGATTCGTCCGGTCAGGGTGGCAGCACTCCCCCACCAGGTGGTGGAGGGTCTGGCGGTGGTGGGACTGGCGGTGGTGGGGCTGGCGGTGCGCCCGGTGGGGTCGGGTCCGGCGTCGGGGCAGTGGACCTCGCACGTGTCAAGGTCACCATCGCCGATGCCAAATGGACCGGCAAGCGAATCGCCTCCGGACTGAACGTCCGGGTAAACGGAACCCGCCTGCGTGAAGGCACCGATTACAAGGCCACGCCGGTGCAAACCAACAAAGCGGTGGGCCGTGGCGCAGTGCGCATTGACGGCATCGGCGGCAAGTATCTGGGAAGCGCAACTGTCACGTTCAAAATTGTGCCGAAACCTGTGAAACTCACCGGCGCAAAGGCCGATAATGGGCGAATTGCGGCAACCTGGAAACGCGCTCCGAAGGCTGAGCGCATCAGCGGCTATCAACTGCAATATCGGATCAAGGGCAAGAGCAAATGGTCCACCGTGAAAGCTGGGGCCGCAAAACAGTCAGCGACAATTGCCAAGCTGACAAAGGGTAAGGTCTACCAGGTGCGAATTCGGGCCTACAAGACCGTGAAGGGCAGCAAGTTCGTCTCGGCCTGGTCCAAGGTGAAGAACACCAAGAGGATCACATGACAACACCACCCCACCCCGCCCACCCGGCGGCCGGCAACGCCAACCAAACCCCTAGGCGAGCAGCCCGCCTGGCCGCAACCCTCCTGGCCGCCCTAGCCCTAGCCGCCGGCCCGCTGGCCGCAGACTCTGGCGAGGCGCTGGCGGTTGGCGTGCCGGTGGCCGCGGCTGGTGGCGAGGCACTCCCGGTTGGGGCGCCGGTGGTTGGGGACGCAGGGCTGGCCCGCGCGCAGGCAGGTGGGAAGGCGCAGTCGGCCTTGCCCGGGGCGCCGGGGTTCGCACCTGGGTTTGGGGGGCCGGCGGCGAGCACGGGCGCGAAGGCGCGGTCAGCGAGCGCGGGGAGTTGTGCGGCTGGGGACGGGGAGGGCGTGCTGCTGGTGATCGACTACCAGGAGCTCGGCGGGCAGAGCGAGACCTACTGCGTGACCGGTTTGACCAGCTCATCTGTGGGTATGGATGTGCTGGCGGCAGCGGGCGTGACCACCCAGGGCACGGTCCATGACGGGCCGGGGTTTGTGTGCCGGCTGCAGGGCCGGCCGGGGCCGAGCGAGACTGTCGCGATCCCGGGCAACTCGGCCTACGTCGAGACCTGCGAGCAGACCCCGCCGGCGGCGGCGCGCTGGACCTATTGGTGGGCAGGTCCGGGCGACAGCCAGTGGACCTACTCCACGCGCGGCGCGCTGACCAACCGAGTCAAGCTGGGCGGGTCCCAAGGCTGGTCATTCGCCCTCGACCCCTCCACCTCAACCGGCCCCGCCCCACGCCAAGCCCCCTCAACACACGCCGCCGCAGGCGACGGATCCCCAGGTCATGGCGGTGCCAACGCGGGATCGGGTGGCAACTCGGGTGCAGCGGCAGGCGGCGGAGGCGGAGGGTCTGGCGCCAACGCCGGATCACGCGGCGGCAATGAGTCCGGGGCGCGTGGCGGAACCAGTGGCGGAGCGGCGGCCGGCCAGGCAGAGGAGTCCGTGACGGGCAGCCAAGCGGGACAAGCCGGCTCACCAGCCGGCTCCGGCAAGGCTTCTGGATCGGGGAAGGCAAGCAGCGGAAAGTCGGGCGAATCGACCAAGACTTCCGGCAAATCGGCTGGCAAATCCGAGGCAGGCGGCGGGTCCTCGAAGAAGTCGTCTGGGAGCAAGTCGACGCGCCCGCCCAAAGGCGCAGCAACGGAGTCTGGCTCAGCCGACATCCAGGCGTCCGATGGCGAACCCGCTGATCAGACCGGTAGCGACGGGCAGGTATCCTCCCCCGGAGGAGTAGTCGGTGGCGTGTCCGAGG
>JAIRRT010000050.1 GCA_031255835.1 Bifidobacteriaceae bacterium
GCCGGGAGGACGGCATCGTCCAAATCATGAATCAAAGCGGAGCAGGCGGCCGCCGCATCCCCGGAGGCAGGCTGAGGCAGCGGGAAGGCCATGCCCTCCAACTCCTTGCGCACAGCGCGCACCAACTGCGGCGCAGTGCGGCTGACCGACAGATTCTCCACTCCGTTAACCTTCTAACACGTTTGGCATCAGGACCAATTCTGCCCCATCGCGGGACGAGTATCTGAGACACCCCGCCCAAACTAAGCACAAGGCCAGCGGGGCAACCGGAGCGATTTGGCGGCGCCCCCGGCAGGATTCGAACCTGCGACCAGCTGCTTAGAAGGCAGTCGCTCTGTCCACTGAGCTACGAGGGCGGGCCATCCCAGGGTACGCCTTAGCGAGATGTAGGCTTGGGCGATGGGCCTTGCGGAAAACGGCGTCAGCGAGCCGATCATATGGGTGGACTGCGAAATGACCGGGCTGGACCTGGTGCACGACGCGTTGATCGAGATAGCGGTTGTGGTGACCGATTCGCAGCTGGTTCCCTTGGGTGAAGGGCTTGACATTGTGATCAAGCCGCCAGACGCCGCCCTGGCGCAGATGGGGGATTACGTCCGGCAAATGCACACCGAATCCGGGCTGTTGGATCTGCTCCCCGGAGGGGTCTCCCTAGCTGAGGCTCAAGCCCAGGTGATGGCCTACGTCAGGGCGCATGTTGAGGTGCCGGCGCGCTCTCCCCTAGCGGGCAATTCGGTCAGCACCGACCGGGGGTTCATTGACCGCGACCTGCCTGAACTGGGCGCCTTCCTGCATTACCGGACCATTGACGTGTCCTCAATCAAGGAGCTAGCCCGGCGCTGGTACCACCGGCTCTATTTCGCCGCGCCGGAGAAACTGGGCGGGCACCGCGCCTTGGCTGACATTTACGATTCCATTGACGAGCTCCGCTATTACCGGTCCACCATGTTTGTCCCCGAACCGGGGCCCGATGCCGATTCCGCCCGCGCCGCCGCCGTCGCCATCCAGGAAACCTCCGCCCGTAACGAACCGCCGCGGCCTTAGTCCTTTTCTGTCTTGGGCGCTGGCGCGCCGACGGGTGGGCTGTGGTGGTGTTGGGTTGGCCGCTTGCCGTCTTTGCTGCTGGCGGACCGTTGGCTGGTTGTTGGGGCGCGGCATCGGCCACCAAGGACGCCTGAGACGGCACGGCCGGCCGAACTGGGATAAGATGGCGCGCGTCCCCGAGCCGGTTGGCCCGCGGACATGGTGGCTATAGCTCAGTTGGTAGAGCACCAGATTGTGGTTCTGGGGGTCGCCGGTTCAAGCCCGGTTAGCCACCCTTCGATAGTGGGGCAGCAATGGTGCTTTTCTGCGTGTTTCCGCTGGTCAGGCGCATGGTGTTGTGGAGCAGAAGGGTGCGTTCCCAATGCCTGGGGGCGGCTGCCTAGCCGCCTGCTGGGGCAGGCTTGTCGCCCTCCCGCTCCAGCCGACCTGCGGTTATTCCTTTTCCTAATGCGACCTTCTGCTCCGCTGGCCGCACCCTCGTGCGTCCGCCGGGTGACACGTCGCCGTCCTCCGGAGGAAGGGGTGACACTGCGACGATGCGTGAGTGGACGCACCTCGAAGCGCGGGGAGGGAACGGCGACGCTCACGCCCGCCGCATCCCCAGGCAGAGTTCACGGCACCGTCCAGTTGGGGACGGCGCTGGAGCCACTCTACGGTGAACAGGTGCCAACACTGGTCAGCCCCAGTGCGGCGTCTCCTCTCCAGATGCCCGGATGCCGCATGCCGAACCCAAAGCTACCGCTCAGCGTCGGTGGCGGCGGATAGGCTGTTCGCCGTGATAGTTGGCGTCTACGTTGACGGGTTCAACCTCTACTACGGAGGTGTCGCCTTGGCTGGCGGCCACGGTGTTCCGGGCTGGCGGTGGCTCGACTTGCGGCAGCTATCAGCCAATCTGCTCGCCCAACACTCCGCGTGGCCCGGGGCGACGGTTGGCCGAGTCTTGTACTGCACCGCCCGCATCAAAGGTGGCCACGCGACGGCCCACAAGCAACAGCAGCGCGACCAGGACACCTATCTCAGGGCGTTGACGGCGGCCGGCGCCGTGGATCACATCGAGTACGGGCACTACGTCTCCAGGGTCGCCACCGCGCCTTTGGCGACCAGGGACGCGCATCACCGTCCCGTGCTGGTCGAGGCGAGCTGGCCGTTGATGGTTCGTGACGGCACCGAACAAGACGTCGCAGGTGCCACGTTCATGGTGTCAGTGGCCCGACGCGAGGAAAAAGGAACCGATGTCAACGTGGCCACCCACCTTATTGTTGACGCTCTGCGCGGCGCGGTCGAAGCGGCACTTGTCATCAGCAACGACTCCGATCTCGCGCTGCCGGTCGCCAAGGCTCGCGACATCATCCCCGTGGGGGTCATCAACCCGACCACCGGGCAGACCGCTGGCGCGTTGAAACTCGCACCAGGCAAGCCGATCGGGTTGCACTGGGGCCGCAGGCTCACTCTGAAAGACCTGACCGCAGCTCAGTTGCCGGATCGGATCGGAAAGCTCTCCAAGCCCGCCGGGTGGTAGTCCACCGATTCGCCCAGGCATCCTGGCCTGGTCCTGCTAGACTCGACGCATACACCACCCGGCGTCTTTGGCGCCGGGTCATTTTTTTCGGCCGACGCGCACCCGTGGCGAGCGCCGCGGGTCCAGGGTGTGCTCAATGAACTCGGCCGGCTCTAACCCGAGTCCATCGAGTCCGTCGAACCAATCCGCTCGCCAGGCAATACCCGCGCGGGTCGGCCCGGCGCTGTAGAGCTCGCTGTCCGTGCCAGTGCCGGTGGTCGCGCAGGGCCTCAGGCGTTCAACAGCCGATGGACCGACGGATGGGACAGGCCCATCACCTTGCCAATCTTGCGCAGGGTCAGCCCTTCCTCCCGAAGTTGGATGGCCCGCGCCACCAACTCGGGCTGTTTCGTGATCGGGGTTGGACGCTGCGGCGAGACCCCTGCCCGGCGGAGCGAACGAATAGCCGTGCTGCGATGAAGCTTGTGCTTCCGAGCCAGGCCCCGGATGGGCGCCCCCGCCTCGAAATCGGCAAGCAGCAGCGCCGCGTGGGCTCCCTTGTAGCTGGTGCCCTGCGAGACGACGGAGCCCTTGAAATAGGGGTTGGTCAACATGCGGTGGACCGCGTTGGGCGAGATCTCCAGGGCGCTGTTCATCTTCCTGCGCGCGCATGGCGCGGACCCACGCAACATTAGTCGCGGCAATTAGCTTACGGTCAAGACCTGCGCTGCCTGGTCCGGGCCCAGTTCCAGCGGGATTCCCTCACTGTCGTCCGGGAAGATCGCCACGGCCGTTTCGCCACTGGTAAACTCCCACGCTGCCCGCTCGCCGCTGATGCAATACTGATTCCCTATCTGGGGACCGTCCGGTTCCATCCGGAAGACGTACACCATGAGCAAGTATTCCTTGCCCTCCACCAACCGGTCCGTCAACCCCTCAACCAAAAAGTCAACCCTGCCGGTCTGGCGGATGGTGATTGTCGAGCCCACCATTGACGGATCGGAACTGGCCTCCACCAAGAAGTCGGTCACCGTGAACGGCATCTCTCCCAGGATCTCCACC
>JAIRRT010000055.1 GCA_031255835.1 Bifidobacteriaceae bacterium
ATCGCCTCGGCCGCAGCAACCTTGGCAGCTAGATCGACAGTGGACACGCGCCGGACCAGTCCCCGGTACGCGCCGTCCAGCGCAATCGCAGTAGCGGCGGCGTCAGCCCGGCTGACCGGGCTTTGGCTCAGCACAGTGTTGGCATGGGTCAACGCTGCCCGGTAGACGGCCCAAGACGCAGTGGTGAAGTCCGCTCCAACCGGATCGGCGCGGGTCAGGGCATCAACCAACTGCCCCAATGATTCCGCCGCGTTCCGGTTTGGATCGAGCACCAGCCCAGCAATGGCCGCCTGCAATCCCGCAGTGACCGCATCGATCTCGCGCTGGGTGACCGCGTCTGGGTTGCCAGTAACAACCGCAGATGCGGCGGCCAGCGCCAGGTTGAACGCCGCCGCAGATGCCGAGGTGTAGTCAGTAATCGGCAGAGCTTCAGCTGCGGCAACCTTAACCGCCAGGTCAGCGGTGGAAACCCGCCGGATCAATCCCCTGTACGCGTTGTCCAGGGAGGTCAGTGCCGCGGACGCATCGGCCCGGTTGACCGGGTTTTGCGCCAGCACCGAGTTTGCCCTGGACAGCGCCGCACGGTACGCCGACCACGATGACGCCGTGAAGTCCGCGGCAACCAGACCAGCCCGGGTCAGAGCATCGGTCAGCTGGGCCAGCGAAGTGGGCGCCAACCGGTTCGGGTCAAGCTCAAGGTTGGTTGCGGCTGCCCGCAGATTGATCGCGACCGCGTCAGCTCGCGGCTGGGAGGTATCGTCCGGAGTAGCCATCGCAGCCTGGGCTGCAACGTACGCGGTGTTCAGCATGACCCAGCTCGCATGGGTGTAGTCATCCTTGGCCGGCAAAAGGGCCTGAACCAACGCCATCGCATCGTTGACGCCGGACAGGTTGGCACGCACAGCCAGGTTGGCCTGAGCAGTGGCCAACGCTGAGGTCGCACTAGTAACCCGAGCCGCAGTTGCAGCCGGATCGCTCAGAACGCCCTGAGCAGTGGTCAACGCAGTCTCATAGGCCGTCCAGGTTGAGACGGTGAACTCACCGGAGCTGTAATCCTGCGCAAGGGCGGCCTCGATCTCCTGCGTCAAAGCGGCAGTCTGTGCAACCGGCGCCGTCTGCACGGTGATCATCGCGGAGCGGACGTAGTTGGTGCCGCCAACCCCGGACACAACATGCACCTTGACACGGCCAGCAGATGCCGCAGTCAACTCGCCACCTGTGGTGACAGTGGCCCGGGCGGTGTTCTCGTCCATCGGAGAGATCACAAACCGGTAAGTGGCGGCAGGATCTTGAGGCAACGCCAAAGCATTGAGCATTACGCCATCGGAGGCGTCGGAAAGGGCAACGCGCTGATCTGCGAAGGAGACTTGCTGAGCGAACAGCGTGGTGTCTGTCCCCTGATAGTCAGTGGTCAGCTCACCGGCATGGACCACCACCGGGAAGTCGGTGGACTTGGACATCCCGTCAGCCGTCACCGTGGCGGTGATCTGTGCATATCCGGCGCCAACAGGCTTGACCACTCCAGCTGAATTGACCGTGGCAACGGACGTATCAGATGAGGTGTACACAACCCGGACGTTCCGCAGATCGTAGAAGGACTGGTCGGTGCGGGTAGCGGACAGGTTGGCGTGAATCACGTTGTTGGGCACGCCAGTGTTCAGCACCACGCCATCGGGCAGCGCAACAACCTGGTCGATGCCGGGGGTCAGCGAGCCGTTCATGGTCCAGTTGGCGGACAGCCCGCCCTGGGATGACCCACCAACGCGGAACGTCCACTGGCCTGTCGCGTAGGTCCGGCGTGCGCCGGCCTCGTTCCAGAACCACAGATCGCGAACATCGATCGGGATGGACACTGACACTGTCTGACCTGCGCCAATGGCAACCTTCTTGAAGCCCTTGAGCTGCTGGTCCGGGTACATCGGATCCGCGGCCAGCGGCGAGACGGCGTACAGCTGCACAACTTCCTTGCCCGGCACGCTCGAGGCGTTGCGGACGTTCACGGTCGCTGTGATCGTGTCATTCGGGGTGGCCGTTTCCCTGCTCAGCCGCAGGTTGGAGTACTCGAACGAGGAGTAGGACAGCCCGTGGCCAAACGGATAGGTGACATCGCCAGTGAAGTACTGGTACGTGCGGCCAAACCGGCCCCCTGTCGGGGTCAGCGTGTAGTCCGTCTTGGGTCCCAGCTGCTCGATGTCGCTGTAGAACGTGATTGGCAGTTTGCCTGAAGGGTTGGCCTGACCAAACAGCAGCCGGCCTGTGGCGTTGCCTTGGAACTCGCCGTTGTAGGAGGACCAGACGATGGCGGGGACCTGAGCATTGAACGGTTCGATGTTCATATCCGACACCGACTGGATCCACACCACAGTCCTGGGGTTGAGATCCACAACCCCACTGACCATCTCGGCCTGACCGCGCGGGAAGTCGATGTTGGGACGGTCGTTGTTCTCACGCGAATCGGACTCGAGGGTTCCGATCACCGCGATAACCGCATCGGCCTGCTGGATGGCGGCCTTGTCGGCATCGGACAAGTTGTATTCGTAGCTGTACTGCAAGTACAGGTCTTGGGTTGTTCCGGGCAGGGTGTCCCCGTTGGGCAGGGTGTAGGTGATTGCCTCGGACCGGTAGGTCGGAATGCGGCCGTTGGAATTGGCCGCAAACTCGGCGGGCCCGGCCCCTTCGGCCAGGATCGGCAACGTCACCGGCGGGCCGTCAGCACTGTCAAGGCGCACCGAGAAGTGCCCACCAGGCATGGTCGTTGTAGGAATTCCGCCAGTGCCAATGGCGATCTTGACGGTGCCAGCCGGAATGGCGACATCGTCCAAGAACACCTGGCCAGCCATGTTGGAGGGATTGGACAGGACCTCACGCGGCCAGGTGTTGCCCTGGACGGTGCGCAGGTTTGCCCACCCTGAGCTGTTGGCGAAGAACGTCGAGGGCATGACCTCGGACAGAACCGCATCAGAAGCGTCGAGGAACCGGACCGAACCGAGGATCGGCATAGTCCCAGACGTGGTGGACTGCCCGGTGATGTAGGTGACCGAGGCGTCTGGGCCAACCAGATCAGCAGCGGCGGCCTCGATTCCCTCCAGCTGGGTGGTCTGGTTTGTGGTTGCTGTCGGGGAGTAATCGCCGTGGACCAGCCTGGGCCCAAACTCTCCTACCACCACCAAGTTGCGGGCATCATCCTCGCCGAGGGGCAGGATTGGCGGGCCTTCGGGGTCTGTGGCCTCGTTCTTCAGCAAGACCGGCGCCTCATCTGACATCTTCGCCGCGACGGCCAGGTGATCTGGGTTGGAGATCTGGTTGGCCAGCGAATAGGCACTGCCGCTCCACGGCACGTTGGCCTGGTTATCAAACTCGCCCAGCTCCATGCGGATCTTGAAGGCCCTGGTCAACGCGATGTCGATGTCGGATTCGGTCATGAATCCCTGGTTGACGGCAGCCAGGACGCCCTGGGTTGTGCTCGCATAGGTGCCGCCCTCGCAGTCAACGTCCGTGCCGGCCTTGAGCGACCACGCCATAGCCTGGACACGGGTGATGCGTGCGCCGCCCAGGGTTTCGGGACGCCAGTTGTGCCCAGCGCCGTAGACACCCTGGATTGCCGAGCAGTCCGATGTCGTGAAGCCGTCAAATCCCCAGGTGCGCCGCAGCAGCGTCTCCAGGGCGTAGTAGTGGGCGGGAAGTGGCACGCCATTGACGGCGTGGTAGCCGCTCATCAAAGACCTGGCGCCGTACTTGGGACCAGCCAGCTCCGCGAACGCCGGGGTGTAGTACTCGCGCAGCGCACGCTCAGTCAGGACCGAGTTCTGCGAGGAGCGGGACTCATCTACGTTGTTGGCCAGATAGTGCTTGGGGGTCGCCACCGCTTTGACATAGGTGGGATGGTCACCTTGCAGACCCTCAACAAACTGCCCGCCGATGGCGGCCGTCAGGACAGGGTCTTCACCGTAACTCTCCTCCGCGCGGCCCCAACGCGGGTCGCGGCTCAGGTTGATGGTGGGGCTCCAGTACGTCAGCCCCTTGCCCGAATGGTTGTAGTAGGCACGAGCTTCATCGCCAATGATCTCGCCCTCCTGGTAGATGATGTCCGGATCCCAGGTGGATGCCATGCCGATGGCTGTGGGGAACTCTGTCGCGATGCCGGGGTTGTTAGCGGCGATGCCGCCCCAGTTTTGCGGAGGGGTGTTGCCAGCGCGGGCAACACCGTGCATCCCCTCGTTCCAGTAGTTGTAGACCTTCACGCCCAGGCGCGCGATGGCGGGCGCAGAGTTGCCAGTCGCGTTCTTGTCCTGGGAGGTGGCCCGCAGCTGGAGGTTCTTTTCTGAAAGGGTCATGCGTGAGACCAGGTCCGCGGCACGCACTGAGGGGGGAAGTGTGGCGTCCTGGTAGGGAAGCAGTGCATCGGCAGCGTGAGCTGGGGTGCCGCCAACGTCGGCTGGCACAGACAGGCCTGCTGCCGCCAAGGCTGTGCCCAGCGACAAAGCAATCAGGGACGTGAAGCGCCGGGAGCGGCGGTGCACCCCGCCTGTCCCGCTTTCGTGTTGCGATTCAAACATCGTGGTTCCTTCCGTGGGGTAAGTGCAAACTAGGATCGATTGCAGCGAGCGCTGACGGGTTAGCGGTGTCGGGAGGAGCTTGCCCGCCACCCTTGGCGGTCGGTTCTGGCCCGCCGTCCAACTTTGGACGGCGAACCTATTGCCTATGCCATCCTAGAGGACGGAGCAAGACAAGGAGTACGGCGTTAAAGAAGGGGGAGCGGCCCCTTGCGGGACCGCTCCCCTGATGCGTTGGCGGAGGCGAACCTCCGGCGCGTAGAACCGTTCGGGATCAGGCGATGATCGCTGTGACCCTGCCCGATCCGACCGTACGGCCACCCTCGCGGATGGCGAAGCCGAGGCCCTGCTCCATAGCGATGGGCTGGATCAGCTTGACAGTCATCTCGGTGTTGTCGCCCGGCATGACCATTTCCGTACCCTCTGGAAGGGTGATGACACCGGTCACGTCCGTGGTGCGGAAATAGAACTGGGGGCGGTAGTTCGAGTAGAACGGGTTGTGGCGCCCACCCTCGGACTTGGTCAGGATGTAGACCTGAGCCTCAAACTCGGTGTGCGGGGTGATGGTGCCGGGCTTGGCCACAACCTGGCCACGCTCAACCTCGTCACGCTTGATGCCGCGCAGCAGCAGGCCGCAGTTCTCACCGGCCCATGCCTCATCCATCGACTTGTGGAACATCTCGATGCCCGTGACCACAGTGGTCTGGGTCTCGCGGATGCCCAGGATCTCAACCTGAGAGTTGATGGGCAGCTTGCCGCGGTCCACCTTGCCGGTCACAACGGTGCCGCGGCCGGTGATGGTGAAGACGTCCTCAATCGGCATCAAGAACGGCTTGTCCATGTCACGCACGGGCTCGGGGATGTAGTCATCGACTGCTTCCATCAGCTCGGTGACGCGCGGGGTCCACTCCGGATCGCCTTCAAGCGCCTTGAGCGCCGAGACACGGATGACCGGCGCGTTGTCGCCATCGAAGCCCTGCGAGGTCAGCAGTTCGCGGACCTCAAGCTCCACCAGGTCGAGGATCTCCTCGTCTTCCACCATGTCGACCTTGTTCAGGGCGACAAGCAGGCTCGGCACGCCAACCTGGCGGGCCAGCAGAACGTGCTCGCGGGTCTGGGCCATGGGGCCGTCATCCGCGCCGACCACCAGAATCGCGCCGTCCATCTGGGCAGCACCGGTGATCATGTTCTTGATGTAGTCAGCGTGGCCTGGGGCATCGACATGCGCGTAGTGACGCTTGGCGGTCTGATACTCGACGTGAGCGATGTTGATGGTGATGCCGCGCTCCTTCTCCTCCGGCGCCTTGTCGATGGCGTCGAACGGGGTGAAGGGGTTGAGCTCAGGGAATTCGTCGTGCAACACCCTGGTGATAGCGGCCGTCAGGGTCGTCTTCCCGTGGTCGACGTGACCGATCGTGCCTATGTTTACGTGCGGCTTAGTCCGCTCGAACTTCGCCTTCGCCACTGGGTCCTCCTAGGACTGATAGATGTGTTCGTTTGCTGTTGTTCTTTGCCCTGGGGGGACTCACTCGCCCCGGGTCTTCTTGATGATTTCCTCGGCCACGCTCCGGGGAACCTCGGCGTAGCTGTCGAACTGCATCGTATACACTGCGCGGCCCTGCGTCTTGCTGCGCAGGTCGCCCACGTATCCGAACATCGTCGACAACGGCACCAGCGCGCGGACCACTTTGATACCGCTCGCATCCTCCATGGCCTGAATCTGCCCACGGCGGGAATTCAGGTCGCCGATGACGTCCCCCATGTACTCCTCTGGGGTGCGGACCTCAACGTCCATGACCGGTTCGAGGAGCGCCGGATCCGCCTTGCGAGCGCCAGCCCGCAGAGCCATCGATCCAGCGATCTTGAAGGCCATCTCCGAGGAGTCCACATCATGATAGGCGCCATCCAGCAGAATCGCTTTGACACCCACCATGGGATAGCCGGCCAACACCCCAGAAGTCATCGCGTCGAGGATGCCAACCTCGACTGACGGTATGAACTCCCGCGGGATCCGCCCGCCAGTCACCTTGTTCTCGAACTCGAAGGTGACATCCCCTGACAGATCCAGCGGCTCGAACGTGATTTGGACCTTGGCATATTGGCCCGAACCACCGGTCTGCTTCTTGTGGGTGTAGTCGACCTTCGCGACGGTGCGGCGGATGGTCTCGCGGTAGGCCACCTGGGGCTTACCGACATTGGCCTCGACCTTGTACTCCCGCCGCATCCGGTCCACCAAAATGTCGAGGTGCAGTTCACCCATCCCCGAAATGATGGTTTGACCGGTGTCATGGTTGTGGGAGATCCGGAAGGTCGGGTCTTCCTCGGCGAGCTTTTGGATCGCCGTGGACAACTTTTCCTGATCGGAACGCGAGTTCGGCTCGATGGCAACCTCGAGGACGGGCTCGGGGAACGTCATCGACTCCAACAAGATGGGGTGGTCGATGGCGCACAACGTATCGCCCGTAGTGGTGTCCTTCAGGCCGATAACCGCGTAGATATGGCCGGCAGTGATCTCCTCGACAGGGTTCTCCTTGTTGGAGTGCATCTGGAACAGCTTGCCGATGCGCTCCTTGCGTCCCTTGGTCGAGTTGAGTGTTTGAGTGCCTGATGCAATATGACCGGAGTAGACCCGGACATAGGTCAGCTTGCCGTAGAACGGGTGCGCCACAACCTTGAACGCCAGAGCGGCGAACGGGTCATCAGCGCTGGCGCCGCGCTCCAACTCGCGCGATTGATGGCGCGGATCGCAACCCTTGATGGCCGGAATGTCCAGCGGCGATGGCAGATAGTCGATTACGGCATCGAGCATCGGCTGGACGGCCTTGTTCTTGAAGGCCGAGCCACACAGCACCGGGAAAAGGTCGCCCCGAACTGTGGCTGCCCGGATGACCGCCTTGATCTCCGGCACGGTGATCTCTTCACCCTCAACGAACTTCACCTCGAGGGCTTCATCGATCTCGGCTACGGTCTCCACCAAAGCAGCCCGGTACTCCTCAGCCAGCTCCTGCATGTCAGCTGGGATCGGCCCGACTTCGAAGTCTTCGCCTTTGCCGACATCGCCGGCCCAGGTGTAGGCCTGCATCTCGATCAGATCGACAACACCTGTGAACTCTTTTTCCGCGCCGATCGGCAACTGGATGACTAGCGGCTTGGCTCCAAGGCGGTCAACAATCGTCTTGACAGTAAAGAAGAAGTCAGCGCCAAGTTTGTCCATCTTATTGACAAAGCAAATCCTTGGCACGTTGTATTTGTCGGCCTGACGCCAGACGGTCTCCGATTGCGGCTCGACCCCTTCTTTGCCGTCGAAGACGGCAACAGCCCCATCCAGCACACGCAACGCGCGTTCCACCTCAACGGTGAAATCGACGTGTCCAGGGGTGTCAATGATGTTGACCTGGTGGTCTTTCCAGAAGCAGGTGGTTGCGGCGGATGTGATCGTGATGCCGCGTTCTTGCTCTTGGGCCATCCAGTCCATCGTCGAGGCGCCATCATGCGTCTCGCCGATCTTGTAATTGATGCCCGTGTAGAAAAGGATCCGCTCGGTCACCGTTGTCTTGCCGGCGTCGATATGCGCCATGATGCCGATGTTGCGAACCTGTCTCAGGTCAGTCAGCACGTCCAGTGCCACGTTGTTGTTACCTCACCTCAATACTCGTCGGACCACCAGATGGTGAGCCACCGCCTACCAGCGGTAGTGGGCAAACGCCCGGTTAGCCTCAGCCATCTTGTGGGTGTCTTCGCGACGCTTGACCGCAGCCCCCAGGCCATTGGATGCGTCGATGATCTCGTTCATGAGCCGCGCCGTCATGGTCTTCTCGCGCCGTTGACGCGAATAGCCCACCAGCCAGCGCAGCGACAAAGTGGTGGCGCGGCCCGGCTTGACGTCCACCGGAACCTGATAGGTAGCGCCGCCCACCCGGCGGGACTTGACCTCAAGGGACGGGCGGATGTTGTCCAGGGCGCGCTTCAGCAAGGTGACAGCGTCTGTTCCTGTCTTCTCCGCGGCCCCATCCAACGCGCCGTACACGATGCTCTCAGCAATTGTCTTCTTACCGTCCAGCAGCACCTTGTTGACCAGCTGGGTGACCAGGGTGGAGGTGTAGACAGGATCGGAGACGAGGGGACGTTTCGGTGCCGGACCCTTGCGTGGCATCAGCTCTTCTCCTTCTTGGCGCCGTAGCGGCTGCGGGCCTGACGGCGGTCCTTGACGCCCTGTGCGTCAAGCGAACCGCGCACGATCTTGTAGCGCACGCCGGGCAGGTCCTTCACACGCCCACCACGCACCAACACGATGGAGTGCTCCTGAAGGTTGTGGCCCACACCAGGGATGTAGGCGGTCACTTCAACGCCGCTGGACAGCTTGACGCGAGCGACCTTCCGCAGGGCCGAATTGGGCTTCTTGGGCGTCGTGGTGTACACACGCGTACACACACCACGGCGCTGCGGGCTCCCCTTGAGCGCCGGGGTGTTGGTTTTCCCGGCCTTGGCGGACCGCCCCTTGCGGACCAACTGCTGGATCGTGGGCACTACTTTTCCATCTTTCTCTACTCGGTTATCGGCCGCTGGAGCGACCGACCACGGCACACCGAAACCCCGCGAGGCGGGTGGATCGGAAGGCCGCACACGTACCCAAGGCTGGGTGCGGACAAGACAGCACGCCCGACTCCCCGCCGGGCGCACAAGGGCAGAGCATATCGCCGCTGGCGGGTCGGGTCAAAGTGCGCTGTCACAGTTGGGTCACGAATCCTTGGATCAGTGGAAGTCGTCGAACCCGAAATCGTCCAGGATCAGGGGATCTCCTGCCACTGCACCGACTGGACCGAACTCGACTTCTTCATAGCCAAACGCCGGATAAAGCTCGGCTTTGGCCTCCTCAGTCGGCTCGACAACCACGTTGCGGTACCGCGGCAGACCCGTCCCGGCAGGAATCAGCTTGCCGATGATGACGTTCTCTTTCAGCCCAAGCAGCGGATCAGACCGGCCGGACATGGCCGCCTCGGTCAACACCCGCGTGGTCTCCTGGAACGATGCCGCAGACAGCCACGAATCAGTGGCCAAAGAGGCCTTCGTGATGCCCATCAGCTCGGGGCGTCCGGTTGCCGGCTGCCCGCCCTCGGCCACAACGCGCCGCGACTCATCCTCGAAGCGTTCGCGTGCCGTCAACTCACCTGGCAGCAGCGAAGAATCGCCAGAATCGAGCACAGTCACCCGCCGCAGCATCTGGCGAACAATCACCTCGATGTGCTTATCGTGGATGTCCACGCCCTGGGAGCGGTAGACCGCCTGGACCTCATCCACCAGGTGTTTCTGGGCGGCCCTTGGACCAAGGATGCGCAGAACCTTCTTCGGGTCAACCGCGCCGACGGTCAGCTTTGCGCCAACCTCGACCCGGTCGCCATCGGCCACCAACAGGCGTTGACGTTTGGTTAGCGGATAGCCCAACTCTTCCGATCCGTCATCGGGCGTGATCACAATCCGCCTGGCGCGGTCTGCCTCGGTGATCGAGACCCGGCCAGTCGCCTCAGCAATGGGTGCCTCGCCCTTCGGGGTGCGTGCCTCGAACAGCTCCTGCACACGTGGCAGACCCTGGGTGATGTCATCCGCAGATGCCACACCGCCGGTGTGGAACGTGCGCATGGTCAGCTGGGTGCCCGGTTCACCAATCGACTGGGCCGCGATGATCCCGACGGCCTCACCAATGTCCACCAGCTTGCCTGTGGCCAGCGAGCGCCCGTAGCACATGGCGCACGTGCCGACCCGTGATTCGCAAGTCAGCACCGAGCGGACAACAATCTCGCTGATGCCCGCCTCGATCAGCCTGTCAATCAGCACATCGCCAGCGTCGATCCCCGCCTCGGCAAGCACGTTGCCGTCGGCGTCCTCGACGTTGCGCGCCACCGTGCGCGCGAATACCGAAGTCTCCACCTTGGGATGGCGTCCCATGGTGCCGTCCGGACGTTCCTCAGCAATCGGCAGCCGTAGCCCGCGTTCAGTCCCGCAGTCAGCCTCGCGCACGATGACGTCCTGGGACACATCGACCAACCGCCGGGTCAGATAGCCCGAGTCCGCCGTACGCAGGGCGGTATCGGCCAAGCCCTTGCGAGCGCCGTGGGTGGCGATGAAGTACTCGACCACCGACAGACCCTCGCGGTAGTTCGACTTGATGGGCCGAGGGATGATCTCGCCCTTTGGATCAGCCACAAGACCGCGCATACCGGCGATCTGCCGCACCTGCATCCAGTTGCCGCGCGCGCCCGAGCCGACCATCCGGTAGACGGTGTTGCGCTCGGGGAAGTTCTCGCGCATGGCCCTATCGACGTCATCGGTTGCCCTGGTCCAGATCTCGATCAGTTCCTGGCGGCGCTCGTCATCGGTGATCAGACCGCGATCAAACTGGTCCTGCACCTTGCCGGCTTTGGCCTCATACTCCTCGAGGATCTTCGGCTTGTCTGCCGGAGTCACCACGTCGGAGATGGAGATTGTCACCCCAGAGCGGGTTGCCCAATAGAACCCTGCATCCTTCAGGGCGTCGAGTGAAGCCGCCACCTCAACCTTCGGATACTTCTCAGCCAGATCATTGACGATGCCGGAAAGCCGCTTCTTATCGACAACCTCGTTGACATAGGGGTAGTCGGCCGGAAGTGCCTCGTTGAACAAGGCACGGCCAAGGGTGGTGGCAAGGTTGATCGGCTCGTCGGCGGTCCAGCCCTCAGGGACTGTGAACTCAGCTGGCGGCACCAGGTCATACATACGAATCGAGACCCGAGCACCCAGGTCCAGCTCACCGGCATCGTGGGCCATGATGGCTTCTGCCACTGAGGAGAAGGACCGGCCGGCGCCGGGAACGTCATCGCGCCCAACGGTCAGGTGGTTCAGACCGATCACCATGTCCTGGGTGGGCAGGGTGACTGGGCGGCCATCTGAGGGCTTGAGGATGTTGTTGCTGGACAGCATCAAGATCCTGGCTTCGGCTTGGGCCTCAGCGGACAGCGGCAGGTGGACAGCCATCTGGTCGCCATCGAAGTCCGCGTTGAACGCGCCGCACACCAGTGGGTGCAGCTGGATGGCTTTGCCTTCCACCAGTTGCGGCTCGAAGGCCTGGATGCCGAGCCGGTGCAACGTAGGTGCGCGGTTGAGCAGCACGGGGTGTTCGGTGATGACCTCTTCGAGGACGTCCCACACCTCGCCGCGCTGACGTTCAACCATCCGCTTGGCGCTCTTGATGTTCTGGGCGTGGTTCAGGTCAACCAGCCGCTTCATAACGAACGGCTTGAACAGTTCCAGAGCCATCGCCTTGGGCAGTCCGCACTGGTGCAGCTTCAGCTGGGGCCCAACGACGATCACGGACCGGCCTGAGTAGTCGACCCGCTTGCCCAAAAGGTTCTGGCGGAACCGGCCCTGCTTGCCCTTGAGCATGTCCGAGATGGACTTCAGGGGCCGGTTGCCAGGGCCTGTGACCGGGCGGCCGCGCCGGCCGTTGTCGAACAGCGAATCGACTGCTTCTTGCAGCATCCGCTTCTCGTTGTTGACGATGATCTCCGGCGCACCAAGGTCCAGCAGACGCTTGAGGCGGTTGTTCCGGTTGATGACGCGGCGGTACAGATCGTTCAAGTCCGAGGTGGCGAAGCGGCCACCGTCCAGCTGGACCATCGGGCGCAGATCCGGCGGGATGACCGGGATGCAGTCCAACACCATGCCCTGCGGGGAGTTGTTGGTGGTCAAGAACGCGTTGACAACCTTCAGGCGCTTCAGGGCGCGGGTCTTGCGCTGGCCTTTGCCAACCTTGATGACCTCGCGCAGCGTCTCGGCTTCAGCCTCAAGATCGAACGTCTCGAGCCGGCGCTGGATGGCGGCGGCACCCATGGAGCCTTTGAAGTAGTTGCCGTAGCGGTCAGCCAGCTGGCGGTAGAGAGACTCATCGCCTTCCAGGTCTGCCACCTGGAGGCCCTTGAACCGGTCCCAGACCGCTTCGAGGCGTTCCAGCTCGGCATCGGCCCGCTTGCGGATCTGGTTCATTTCGCGTTCAGCGGAATCGCGCACCTTGCGGCGGGCGTCAGCTTTGGCTCCCTCAGCTTCCAACGTGCCCAAGTCCGCTTCGAGGCGCTGAGCCCTTGCCTCGATGTCGGCGTTCTTCTTGGCTTCGATGTTGGAGCGCTCCACGTCCAGTTCAGCCTGGAGGGACGGCAGATCCTCGTGGCGGCCTTCCTCATCGACGTCGGTGATCATGTAGGCGGCGAAGTAAATGACCTTCTCCAGGTCCTTCGGTGCCAGATCCAGCAGGTAGCCCAGGCGTGACGGCACGCCCTTGAAGTACCAGATGTGGGTGACGGGGGCAGCAAGCTCGATGTGGCCCATCCGCTCACGGCGAACTGAGGACCGCGTGACCTCCACACCGCAGCGTTCGCAGATGATGCCCTTGAACCGGACACGCTTGTACTTGCCGCAGTAGCACTCCCAGTCCCGGGTTGGGCCGAAGATCTTCTCGCAGAACAGCCCGTCCTTCTCCGGCTTGAGGGTGCGGTAGTTGATGGTCTCCGGCTTCTTGACCTCCCCGTGGGACCACTGGCGGATGTCTTCAGCGGTCGCCAAGCCGATTTTCAGTCCGTCAAAGAAGTTGACATCAAGCAAGGTGGTGGCTCCTACCTCAGTGGTGGTGGATCGCAGTTGGTTCGCAGGGTCAGATCTCGTCGACGCTTGAAGCGTCAGGCCGGCGGGCCAGGTCGATGCCGAGTTCCTCGGCCGCCCTGTATACCTCGTCGTCTGTATCGCGCATTTCGATCGGTGAGCCGTCGGTTGACAGCACCTCGACGTTCAAGCAGAGCGACTGCATCTCCTTGATGAGCACCTTGAAGGACTCCGGGATCCCCGGCTCAGGGATGTTCTCGCCCTTGACAATCGCCTCATAGACCTTGACGCGACCAACCACGTCATCGGACTTGATTGTCAGCAGCTCTTGCAGAGCGTAGGAGGCACCGTAGGCTTCGAGGGCCCACACCTCCATCTCGCCAAACCGCTGACCGCCAAACTGGGCTTTGCCGCCCAAAGGCTGTTGGGTGATCATCGAGTACGGGCCGGTGGACCGGGCATGGATCTTGTCATCCACCAGGTGGTGAAGCTTGAGGATGTACATGTAGCCCACTGCCACTGGGTCCGGGAACGGCTCACCGGAGCGGCCGTCATAAAGGCGTGCCTTGCCGGTTTGGTCCACCAGGCGCTGCCCATCCCTGTTGGGGGTGGTCGAGCCCAGCAGCCCGATCAGCTCGGACTCCTTGACGCCATCGAACACCGGTGTGGCGACGGTGGTGCCAGGTTCGGCTTCCAGGCAGTCTTCCGCAAGGGTCTTGGCCCACTGGGCCGTTGCGTCATCGACCTTCCAGCCTTGCTGGGCAATCCAGCCAAGGTGCAGCTCCAGGACCTGGCCAACGTTCATACGGCCAGGCACACCGAGCGGGTTGAGGATGACGTCCACGGGCGTGCCGTCTTCGAGGAACGGCATGTCCTCAGCCGGCAGGATCTTGGAGATGACGCCCTTGTTGCCGTGGCGGCCAGCCAGCTTGTCACCGTCGGTGATCTTGCGGCGCTGGGCAATGTAAACCCGGACAACCTGGTTGACACCCGGGCTCAGCTCATCGCCGTCTTCCCGGTTGAACTCCCGAACGCCGATGACGGTCCCGGACTCACCGTGCGGCACCTTCAGTGAGGTATCGCGCACCTCGCGGGCCTTCTCACCGAAGATCGCTCGCAGCAAACGCTCCTCTGGGGTCAGCTCAGTCTCACCCTTCGGGGTGACCTTGCCGACCAGGACATCGCCTGCGGCGACTTCCGCTCCGATCCGGATGATGCCGCGTTCGTCCAGGTCAGCGAGGACTTCCTCGGAGACATTCGGGATGTCGCGGGTGATCTCTTCTGGGCCGAGCTTTGTATCGCGAGCGTCAATCTCATGCTCTTCGATGTGGATTGAGGACAGCACGTCATCTTGGACTAGGCGCTGGGACAAGATGATGGCGTCTTCGTAGTTGTGGCCTTCCCAGCTCATGAACGCGACCAGCAGGTTGCGTCCCAGGGCGAGTTCTCCGGCATCGGTAGCAGCGCCATCGGCCAGGACCATGCCGGCTTCGACGCGGTCACCCTCATCTACAACCACTCGCTGGTTGTAGCTGGTGCCCTGGTTGGAGCGCTGGAACTTGGCGACCCGATAGACCCGGTTTGTTCCGTCATCGGCGGCCACCACTATGGCGTCAGCTGAGACTTCCATGACCACGCCGGATTTCTCGGCCACAATCACGTCACCAGCGTCGATGGCGGCACGCAACTCCATGCCGGTACCGACAAGCGGTGTCTCCGAGCGCACCAGCGGCACGGCTTGACGCTGCATGTTGGCGCCCATCAGGGCCCGGTTAGCGTCATCGTGCTCGAGGAACGGGATCATGGCGGTTGCCACCGAGACCATCTGGCGAGGTGAAACGTCCATGTAGGAGATTTCCTCGGCGCGGATGAACTCGACCTCGCCGCCGCGTGTGCGGGCAAGGACGTGGTCCTCAGCGAAGTGGCCATCCTCGGTCAAAAGCGCGTTGGCTTGGGCGATGATGTGCTGGTCCTCGTCATCGGCGGTCAGGTAGTGGACCTCATCGGTGACCACACCTGCTTCCACCCGCCGGTAAGGCGTCTCGATGAAGCCGAACGGGTTGATCCGCCCGTAGGTGGCCAGCGAGCCGATCAGACCGATGTTTGGTCCTTCAGGGGTCTCGATGGGGCACATCCGGCCGTAGTGGGACGGGTGGACATCGCGCACTTCCATGCCGGCCCTGTCGCGGGACAAACCGCCCGGGCCCAGAGCTGACAGGCGCCGCTTGTGGGTCAGCCCGGCCAGCGGGTTGTTCTGATCCATGAACTGCGACAGCTGGGATGTTCCGAAGAACTCCTTGATCGAGGCCACAACCGGGCGGATGTTGATCAGGGTCTGAGGCGTGATCGCCTCGACATCCTGGGTTGTCATGCGCTCACGCACAACCCGCTCCATACGCGACAGGCCTGTGCGGACCTGGTTCTGGATCAGCTCACCCACGGCCCTGATGCGCCGGTTGCCGAAGTGGTCAATGTCATCTGTCTCGACGCGCACCGGGGCGGCGCCGGCCATGACCTGCTCCTCGCCTGCGTGCAGCGCGGCCAGATACTTCACAGTGGCGACGATGTCTTCAACCCGCAGCACCGAGGCGGACAGCGGGCACTCCAGGCCCAGCTTCTTGCCCACCTTGTAGCGTCCAACCTTGGCGAGGTCGTAGCGCTTGGAGGAGAAGTAGAAGTTGTCCAGCAGGTTCCGGCCAGCTTCAGCCGTGGGGGGCTCGCCCGGCCTGATCTTGCGGTAGATGTCGAGCAGGGCATCGTCTTGGCTCATGACGTGGTCTTTTTCCAGCGTCTCGAGCACCACGGGGAAATCGGCGAACTCGTCCGCGATCTCCTCGGTTGTCATGCCCAGAGCCTTGAGGAACACGGTGACCGACTGCTTGCGCTTGCGGTCCACGCGCACGCCCACTGCATCGCGCTTGTCGATCTCGAACTCGAGCCAAGCGCCGCGTGAGGGGATGATCTTGGCCGAGAAGATGTCCTTGTCAGAGGTTTTGTCGGCAGTCCGCTCGAAGTACACCCCAGGAGAGCGCACCAGCTGGGACACGACAACACGCTCGGTGCCGTTGATGATGAACGTGCCGCGCTCAGTCATCAAGGGGAAGTCACCCATGAAGACCGTCTGAGACTTGATCTCACCAGTGGTGTAGTTGACGAACTCAGCGGTTACGAACAGTGGTGCGGCGAAGGTGAAATCCTTCTCTTTGCACTCTTCGGCAGTCCATTTGGGCTGCTCAAAGCGGTGGTTGGAGAAGGACAAGGACATGGTTTGCCCAAAGTCCTCGATCGGTGAAATCTCTGCGAGGATCTCTTCCAACCCCGATGTGGTGGGCACACCGCCCGTCCCGGACGCCTCAGCTGCTGCAACCTGCGTCTTCCACCGCTCCCCACCGAGGAGCCAATCGAAGGAGTCAAGCTGGAGACCGAGGAGGTCGGGTACCTCAAGGGGTTCGTGTATCTTCGCGAAGGAGATCCGTCTGGAGCCCATCAGTGGGGCGTTGGCATCTACTGTTGTCCGTGGGATGCGCGAGGCAGCCAAGGGGGATCCTTCCCTGGAAATCGGAAAACACGCAGCGCACAGGTGTACCAAGAGTCGTGGAGTGGTCTTTGGGCACAAACCGGCGCAAAGCGTTAGCTTACCCTATCCAGCCCCGCACCGCAAGGGCCCTGTGACCTGCACAGACGTGCACCGACGATGACGGCCCATGGGGGGACCGCCATCGTCGGTTGGCGTCTGGGGTGCTACTTGAGGGTGACAGTGCCGCCGGCGCCCTCGAGGGCAGCCTTGGCCTTGTCAGCGGCGTCCTTGTTGACCTTCTCGAGGACAGCCTTGGGTGCTTCCTCGACCAGGGTCTTGGCCTCGGCCAGGCCGAGTGAGGTCAGAGCGCGGACCTCCTTGATGACCTGGATCTTCTTGTCGCCGAAGGATTCGAGAATGACGTCGAACTCGGTCTGCTCTTCGGCTTCCTCAGCGGCAGCAGCAGCGGGAGCAGCGGCGGCAACGGCAACCGGAGCGGTCGCTTCAACGCCGAAGACCTCTTCGAACTTGGAGACGAACTCAGTGAGCTCGATCAGGGTCAGTTCCTTGAAAGCATCGATCAGATCGTCGATAGTGAGCTTTGCCATAGTGGCATGTCCTTTCGTGTTTGGCCTGTGACCGGCCGGGTTTGGTGCGGATGATCGGCCGGTCAGGCCGCTTGCTTCTCCCGCAGTGCATCAATGGTGCGCACCGCCTTGACGGGCGATGCAGTGAACATGTAAGCGGCCTTGTACATCGACGCCTTGAGCACGCCGGCAACCTTGGCCAGTGTGACCTCGCGCGAATCCATGTCCGCAAGCTTGACCACTTCATCCTTGCCGAGGGCTTTGCCCTCAAGGACGCCGGCCTTGAGCACGAGGTTACGGTGAGCCTTGGCGAAGTCACGCAGTTGCTTGGCCACGGCGACTGGATCGCCAGTGACGAACGCGATCGCGGTGGGCCCTTCCAGGGCGTCAGCGATTCCCTCGATCCCTGCCTCGCGGACAGCGATCTTGGCCAGCGTGTTCTTCACCACTGCATAGGTGGCATTAGCCCGCAGGGCGTTGCGCAACTCCTTGAGCTGCGCCACGGTCAGCCCGCGGTATTCGGTGAGGACTGCGGCGTCCGATGCGTTGAACTGTTCCACCAGCTCAGCGACCGCCGCGACCTTGTCCGGTCTCGCCATGTCACTCCTTTCCTTGTGGTGATGGCCGCCGACCATCCGCCGGATTGGCTGGCTGGCTCGGGGCAAACAAAAGCCCCGCGCAGACGCACGGGGCCACTGACAAACTCAACAGCTCTCGCATCGCCTGCGCCGGCCTGCCGAAACGGCACCTTAGGCTCCGAGGTCTCCCTCAAAGCACCAGCGGTCTTTGGCTCCGCAAACCCTACACCCCCACCCCGGCCCCCCGCCAACCGGGGGGCCCAGCTCAGTGGGGGGCAGTTCCACGCCTGGGGTCCCGCCCTGGTGGGTCAGTCCTCAGAGGTGACGCGACGGGTGCGGGTTGGGTCCATGGGGATACCGGGACCCATTGTGGTGGCAACGGTGGCCTTGATCAGGTAGCGGCCCTTGGAGGTGGTCGGCTTGAGGCGCAGGATCTCCTCCAGCGCGGCCGCGTAGTTCTCGGTCAGCTGCATATCGGTGAAGGAGACCTTGCCGATCACAAAGTGCAGGTTGGAGTTCTTATCGACCCGGAACTCGATGCGACCGCCCTTGATGTCGCTCACAGCTGAGGCAACGTCCATGGTGACGGTGCCAGTCTTCGGGTTGGGCATCAGACCGCGTGGGCCCAGGATGCGTCCGAGCTTGCCCACCTTGGCCATCAGATCAGGCGTGGCGACGGCAGCATCGAAGTCGGTGTAGCCACCGGAGACCTTCGCGATCAGCTCATCGCCGCCAACCTCATCGGCTCCGGCTTCGATGGCCTGGTTGGCGCGGTCGCCAACAGCGAACACAATGACGCGGGCGGTCTTGCCGGTGCCGTGAGGCAGGTTGACGGTGCCGCGGACCATCTGGTCAGCCTTGCGGGGATCCACCCCGAGGCGCAGTGCCACCTCGACTGTGGCATCGAACTTGGCGGGAGAGGTCTTCTGGGCGAGCCGGATGGCTTCGAGCGGTTGGTAGACCTCGCCAGCGGAGATTTTGGCTGCCGCGTTGCGGTAGCCCTTTGAGCGCTTTGGCATCTGCTGTGTCCCTTTCTCGGATGAATGACGTTGCAGTTGTGGGAAACGGGCCGCGCCGGCCCTACCACTTCACCCGCCAGGTGCCAGGACGGCGCCGGGCGGGCCGGACGGACTGGAGCCTACTCGGCTACCGTCACGCCCATCGACCGGGCGGTACCGGCGATGATCTTGGCTGCCTGATCAAGATCGTTGGCGTTTAGATCAGCCATCTTGGTGGTGGCGATCTCGCGAACTTGCTCAGGAGTGATGGACCCGACCTTGACGGTGTGCGGGGTTGCGGACCCCTTGGCCAGCCCGGCGGCCTTCTTGATCAGGTCAGCCGCTGGCGGGGTCTTGAGGATGAACGTGAAGGAGCGGTCCTCATACACCGTGATCTCGACGGGCACCACGTTGCCGCGTTGGGCCTCTGTCGCGGAGTTGTACGCCTTGCAGAACTCCATGATGTTCACGCCGTGCTGGCCCAGAGCCGGGCCGATGGGCGGCGCCGGGTTGGCTTGGCCAGCCTGAATCTGCAGCTTGATGAGGCCTGTGACCTTCTTCTTAGGAGGCATCTTCTTCTCGGTCCTTGTGTTCGTTGTGGGTTGGCCAGCCCCTGACGGGGCCGGGTAGGTCTTGTCAGATCTTGGCGACCTGGGTGAAAGCAAGCTCCACCGGTGTCTCGCGGCCAAAGATGGACACGAGCACTTGAAGCTTGTGGGATTCGGAGTTGATCTCTGAAACGGTGGCGGGCATGGTGGCGAACGGCCCGTCCGTCACGGTGACGGACTCGCCAACCTGGAACTCGACTTCGATACGCTCCGGTTCGCCATCGGCGGATTGGTCTTGGTTCTCGGGTTCCGGCAAGGTCGGCGCCAGCATGGACACGACCTCCTCCAGGGTCAAGGCGACCGGCTGGTGGGTGTGGCCAACAAATCCAGTGACGCCGGGGGTGTGGCGCACCGCGCCCCAGGATTCATCGGTCAGGATCATGCGAACAAGCACGTAACCAGGGATTCTGACCCGCTTGACGAGCTTCTTGACACTGTTCTTGTACTCGGTGACCTCTTCAATTGGCACCTCAACTTGGAAGATGTAGTCCTCCATGTTGAGGGACTGAATCCGAGACTCGAGGTTGATCTTGACCCGGTTCTCATACCCGGCGTAGGAGTGGACCACGTACCAGTCACCTGGCAGGTACTTCAGATCCACCTTGAGACGCTCGGCTGGCGAAATCTCAACAACGGCATCGGCGGACGATGGCGTTGCCTCGCTGGCCGCAGGGTCCTCACCAGGTGCCTCAGACGCCTCAGGTGCCTCGGCCTCAGGCGCCTCGGCAGCAGTTGCCTCGCCTTCGGGGGTCTCGCTGGGTGTCTCGGCCGCAGGTGTCTCGGCTGCCTCGGGGGTAGCGCCGTCCGCAGGCGCCTCACCTTCGCTAGGTGCCTCACCTGTTGGTGTCAGTTCATCGCTCACGTCTGGTTCAACCCGCTTTCACCCTGCATCTGGACTGGTCAGCCGAACACCCGGGTTACCAGGGCCCCCGTGCCAAGGTCGATGAGGCCGATGAAGATCATCACCATCAGGACAAAGACCAACACGACCGAGGAGTAAGTGGTCAGCTCGCTGCGCGTTGGGCGGACAACCTTCTTCAACTCGGCGACGATCTGACGGATGAACAGCACAAGCCGCGCGATGATGCTGGGCTTGTCCGTCTTCGTTCCGGCGGTGCTCACGTCTCTTGCCATCCTCACGTTGTACTCGACCGGGCCGGGTGGGCCCGAAACGACCATGGCGGAAGTCGGTCCGCCAGGAGCAGGGCAGGCGGGACTCGAACCCACAACCGCCGGTTTTGGAGACCGGTGCGCTACCAATTGCGCCACTGCCCTAGGTGTACCACCAAGCGCCTTGGGCAGCGCCCAGCTTGGTGGATGTCAAACCACCGACGCAATAGTGTACGCGAGGTATCGCAGTGGTGCGAACCGCACCCGAACCGCACAGTCTGTGCCCCTCGGCGCGCTCGCGGCGTGGAAAGATAGCAGACCATGAGCCAAGCACGCAGCCGCCGGTTGTCCCAGCGCATCGCAGCCATCAGCGAATCGGCCACCTTGGCGGTGGATGCCAAGGCCAAGGCACTGCGCGCTCAGGGGCGTCCCGTCATCGGATTTGGCGCTGGTGAGCCTGACTTCCCCACGCCTGACTACATCGTCGATGCTGCCGTCGCGGCCGCCCGTGATCCCCGCAACCACCGCTACACACCGGCGGGGGGTCTTCCCGAACTGCGCGAGGCGATAGCCGCCAAGACGTTAAGGGACAGCGGGTACGGCATCGGCGGGGGGAATGTGCTGGTGACCAATGGGGGCAAACAGGCTGTCTATGAAGCATTCGCGAGCATCGTCGATCCTGGGGACGAAATCCTTGTCCCCACTCCATATTGGACCACCTATCCGGAGGCTATTCGGCTGGCCGGCGGTGTGCCAATCGACGTTTTCGCTGGCGCAGAGGCCGGTTACAAAGTGAGCGTCGAGCAACTCGATGCGGCGTTGACCGGGCGGACCAAGGCTTTGCTGTTCGTCTCACCGTCCAATCCGACCGGCACGGTCTACACCCCTGAAGAGACGGCCGCCATAGGACGGTGGGCAGCCGATGCCGGCATTTGGGTGGTGACGGATGAGATCTACGAGCATTTGGTGTACGGCGACTCCACGTTTACCTCCATTGTTGCGGCCGTTCCGGAGCTGGCTGAGCGAGCAATTGTTCTCAATGGCGTGGCCAAGACCTATGCCATGACCGGCTGGCGTGTGGGCTGGCTGATTGGGCCGAAAGATGTGGTCAAAGCGGCCACCAACCTGCAGTCCCACCTCACCTCCAACGTGGCCAACGTGTCGCAGCGGGCTGCCTTGGCGGCGGTCTCGGGCGATCTGAGCGCGGTGGCGACCATGCGGGCCGCGTTCGATGCGCGCCGGCGGACCATCGTGTCGATACTGCGGCAGATAGACGGAGTGATTCTGCCCACACCGCAAGGCGCGTTCTACGCCTACCCGGACGTGACCGGGGTACTTGGGCGCGACATCGGCGGCATCCGGCCGATGACTTCTGCGGAACTGGCCGCCACCATCTTGGACAAGGTGGAGGTTGCGGTGGTGCCAGGTGAGGCGTTTGGGTCCTCTGGATACCTCAGATTGTCTTATGCACTGAGCGATGAGGACCTTATGGAGGGCGTTTCGCGGATTATTGGCCTGTTAGCACGATAAGGTCTACATGGCGGATCCCGGTACGCGCCGTTGAGCGACGCGATCCTAGGGTGGTTCCGCCGATAACCCTTACAATAAAAAACGACCGGACTGAAGTCCAAAAACCGAGACCCTTTGCTCGTTCGCGCGGCCCCAGAGCGCCTATGAGGTGTCATGGATCTGCCGCCGATTCCCTGTGAAGACGGACCGGGCGCGTTCCTGACACCGCAGCGCGCGCCGGTCGGCTCGGGACCGGGGTATCCCGAGCAGGGCCGGGAGGCTTCTTGGGGGAGACGCCTCCCGGTCCGCCCCCAAGAATCCGCAGCGCTAGGGCAAATAGACCGGTTCTGGGGTCAGGGTCACGCCGAAAGCATCGCGGACTTTGCCGACGATGACGTCGCCCAAGTCTCGAATATCCCTCGCCGATGCGTTGCCACGGTT
>JAIRRT010000118.1 GCA_031255835.1 Bifidobacteriaceae bacterium
ACAGGGTGTGTGGGCGGCCTGGTCGGAGGTGCTTAACTGACCAATTGAGCCGTCTTCCTCGTCATTTGGTCACTTAAGCACATCCACCCCGACGGGCCTGAGCACAAGAAGGCAGGCGAACGGCCTGGTCGGGGGTGCTTAACTGACCAATTGAGCTCCGGTCCCGGCGATTTGGTCACTTACGCACCTCTGGTCCGGTGGACGCGACTGTTCAGCGGGTCCGGCGTGGCCGAAACTGACCATCTTTCCCGGGAGCGAGCCCCACCACCGCAGAAGTGGTCACTTCCGTCACCTTGCCAGCCCCCGCGCTAGGCCGGCCTTGCTCAGCCCTGAACTGGGGGTGGCCGGATGTGACCACTTCTTGGGGGAGACGGGCCTCGAACTGGAGAAGGGGTCGGTTTGATCAGGGGAATTGGATTGGGTGACTGGAGGAGGACGGACGGACGGAGGTAGCCGGCCGGCAGCGACGGTCGAAGAAGGGGGGCCGGGCTTGGTGGGATGCCTCGCCAGGTTGGGGTGGGGCCAACGTACTGAACCACAGCAAGACTGAACGAACCTGCGAACTACTGGACCACATGCATCATCCCCAGACAATCCAAGGTGACCACCGGTGCCGGTCTTGCCGCCAGCACCACTGAACCGACCACCCGACAGTGGCGGAACCGGTGACCCTGGGCAGCAGGTGCGAAAGAGCGTCACGTAGCCCGACCACCACCAAACCCACCGAATTCACGAACCCCCGGACCACACGCATCATCCCCAGAAGAATTCGGTGACCGCCTCCAAAAGGCATGCCGCCAGCGGCATCAAACCCCTACGCAACGCCCGCACCACGACACGAACACCCAACGCTTGAACGCCATCGGCGACCGGGGTGGGGTGCCTCCAGGGGGGGTGCCTCCGGGGGGGTGCCTCCCGGGTGGGGTGCCTCCCGGGGTGGGGTGGGGTGGGGCTTGGGTTAGGGGTAGATGGAGACTGTGGCTCGGACTGGGTAGTGGTCTGAGGGTTGGTCGCTGGCTGGGGCGGAGTATTGGACTGAGAACTGGTGGACCTGCACCTTTGGGGAGGCGAAGATGTAGTCGATGCGGGCTCCGCGGGTGTTGGTGCCGGTGAAGTTGTGGACTGTGCCGTACTGGGCGTTGACTGCGTCGGGCGCGGTCAGATCTGCTGAGAGCAGGCCGTGGGCGGCAAGGACCATTGCCGGGGTGTTGGCGAACTGCAGGGCTGTGGAGTTGAAATCGCCGGTCAAGATGACGGGCAGGCCTTGCGGGTTGTGGACGTTGAGCGATTCCAGGATCAGGTTTGTCTCTGTCAGGCGCAGGTTGTTGACCGCGGTGGATGAGCCGACCGACAGGTGCGTTGATCCGAACAGCAACCCCTGCCCGGTTGGCAGATGGCGGAACTGGACCCAGGTGACATAGCGCCTAAAGCCCGCGTCTATCCCGAGATACTCCTCACCACATGTCTCTACCGCGTAGAGCCCGGGGGTGTACAAAACATGGTCTGACATGGTTGAACACTCGGCGCCCGTCGCTGGATCGGCCGCGACTGACATGCCGACTGCCGCGCCCAGCGCCAAGATCGGACGCGCCGGATAGCCGGCCCGCAGCGACCACGAGGACTCCTGGATTCCGATCAGGTCAGCACCCATTGCCTGGATCTGCCCAGCCAACAACGGCACCCGGTCCCAGTAGGAGCGGCCCTTGGCGTCATCGTACGTAACACCTAAGACGTTGAACGAGCCGACTCCTATGGTCATTGTGGGTGGGGTTGGTGGGGCGGGGAAGGGTAGGGAGGCAGGGATGGCCGACGATGTCGCATACGTCTTGCCCATTCGGTCCGACTTCACCGTGACAACAAACTGGGCCGGCAACCCGAGCTGGGCGGGAACCAGGTCATTTGCGTCCAGTGTGGTGGTGGGCGATTCGACTCGGGCGCTCCACACAGGGGTGGCTCCAACGGCCGGGGCCAGCTGGACGATGTATGCGGTGGCGTACTTAGCCTTTGACCAGGAGACCCGCAGGGTGGTGGGGGACATGGGCCGGGCGCTAACTGAGCTGGGAGCTGAGGGGTTGCGCACACCGGTGTAGACCCGAAGTTTGGCGGACTTGAGCTGCTTGGGGCGGTCGATGGTGGTGATCCGGATCCAGAGCTTCTGGTTCTCCTTGATCTTGCCGCCACCGATCCAGGCGGTGTTCTTCTTGGTGCGCTTCGAGGCGACCTTCTTCTTCAGGCGGGCGTCAGAAAACGCCTCGACCAGGTACTTCTTGGTCCGTTTGGTGTTCTTCCACTGGACTTGGACCCTGGCCGTTTTGGTCCCGACCACCTTCAGGCGCATCGGATCCTTCTTGGCGGCGGGCGCAATGGCAGCCGGCATGGCCGCCGCAGGGTACCCAAGCCCGCCAGCAGCGCCGCCAGCGGCACTAGCCGCGCTGGCCGTGGCGGTCAGGCCAAGCGGCAAAACAAGCGCCGCCCCAAGGGCAAAACCGAAGGTGGAACGGCAAGACACTCGGGGCGAGGGAGATCGACGCACAGGAATCCTCCAAGGGCGATTGCGGCGGACTCGGTCATGCTAACCGGGTGTGGCCCGGTCGGTAGGGATGTCCGTAACTTGTGTGGCTGGCCCGCCTGGCGTAGGCGGATCAGTGTCCGGTGGGGCCGGTGGGACCGGCGGCAGCACCGGTGTCGGCTCCTCCGGAGGCGGGGCGGGTGGCTGGGTGGCTGGATCGTCAACCGGCGGGGGATTCACTGGTGGAACAGGCGCCTGGGTTTCAGGCTGACCAGCCGTGTGACCAGGGGTATTGCCAGGAGTATGGGTAGGTGTGCGGGTGGGAGAAGGGTCTGGATCGGCATCGTCGGATTCGGTTTCAGAGGGCTCTGGAGCAGTGGACCGGGCAACCTCACCGCGCCACTGTCCTTTGGATTGCCCAAGGTCATCAGGGCGCTCTGGGAAGTCAACCACCTCGAGACCCTTGTGCTCGGCCTTCATCAAATCCACCCAAATCTGGGCCGGCAATGCGCCGCCGTTGATCTCCTCCTGCCCACCAAACGGCGTCAACTCGGCAACCGAACCATCCGGGCCTTCCTGGTAGAACGCAACCGCCGTGGCCATCTGCGGGGTGTACCCGACAAACCAGGCCGAGCGGTGCTCCTCCGAGGTGCCGGTCTTGGCGGCACACGGCCGCTCCAGCTCGCGCGCCTTGGTGCCGGTGCCCCACTCCACCACCTGGGTCAACGCGTAGGTCACCTCGGCCGCGACATCGGCGTCCAACACCCGCTCACCCTCGGTAGGTCCGGTGTAAACCGGGCGCTGATCAGGGTCGATGGCGCTCGCAACGATGTGAGGCGTGTGCCGCACCCCCTGCGCCGCCAACGTGGCGTAGACGTTGGCCATGTCCAGCGGATGCGGAGAGGCCGTGCCCAGCACGTTTGTCAGGTCATCATCCAGGCCGACGGTGTCAGCTGGGATCCCGAGGTCGATGGCGGTTTGCCGGGTGGCCGGCCCACCAATCTCTTCGTTGAGCTGGGCATACACCGTGTTGACCGAGTTCTGGGTCGCCTTCAGGACGGTCATGTTGCCGTAAGAGGTGCCGCCCAGGTTCTCAACCTTCCAGTCCCCCAACTCCAGCGGCGAGCGCCCCGAATACCAGTCCTCAAGCGAATGCTCGCCCGTGGCCAGCGCGGCCGCCAACGTGATCGGTTTGAACGTCGAGCCAGCCTGCGCAATGTCCTGAGTGACAGCATTTTGCTGCCGTTCGATGTAGTCCGCCCCGCCGTACAACGCACGGATCCCGCCGGTGTCTGGCTCAACCGACACCACGGCAACCTGCAAGGCATCGGGCCGGTCCTTCGGCAAGTCACGGACCGCCCGGACCGCGGCGCGCTGCTGGTCACGGTCAATCGTGGTGATGATGGTCAGCCCACCTTCATCCAGCTCGTTCTCGGTCAGCCCGCCCGCGGTGGTCATCTCGCTGCGCACCATCTGGAGCAGGTGGCCGCGCACGCCGCCGTACACGTTGGACACCTCGTGCTCCACCACCTCGGGGAACACCAGCGAATCGTGCTCGGCCTGCGTGAGCGCCCCCGTCTTGACCATGCCGTCGATGACGTACCGCCACCTGGTCTCAGCGGCCTCCAAATCCACCGCCGGGTCGTAGTTGGACGGCGCCGGGATCACCCCGGCCAGCAACGCAGCCTGGGATACGTCCAGGTCCTTGGCGTGCTTGCCGAAGTAGGCCTCAGCTGCGGTTTCGATGCCGTAGGCGCCCCGGCCAAAGTAGATCGTGTTGATGTAATCGGACAAAATCTCGGCTTTGTCCTTCTCGCGAGTCACCTTGACCGCCAAGATCGCCTCACGGAACTTGCCCATCATGTCCGTGGTGGTCTTACCCACGTAATACCGCTCGATGTACTGCTGGGTGATGGTCGATCCACCCTGCCTGGCCCCGCCGCGCAGGTTGACGTAGAACGCCCGGCCAAGCGCCACCGGGTCCACCCCAGCGTTGTTCCAGAACGTCCTGTCCTCCGCCGCAACCACCGCGTCACCCACGTAGGCCGGCAGTTCCTCAATCGGAACTATCGTGCGGTCTTGGACGGAGAACTCTCCCATCAGGTGTTGTCCATCGGCGTAGTACACCTTTGTGGTCTGGGCAAACGCCTGCTCGGCAGGCGGAGGCAGGCTGGTGGCGGCATAGGCCCACACAAACAGTCCAACCACCGCAGCGATGCCGAGCAGCACGCATGCTCCAACAAACTTCCATGACGGCAGCCAGCGGCGCAGCCCGGTGTATTGGCTGCGCGGATAGTTCCAGAACCGGCGCTTGCGCGGTGGAGGTGGCGTCTTGGAAGGCGGCCGGGCAGTCGGCACCGCCCGCCAGGAAGTGCGCGCATCACCAGGTGGCTGGCCGCCCTGCCCCCAACCTCCTGGCGTTTGTGTCACCGCTGCTTCTCCTAGATTTGGTTCACCGCGCCCATAGCCCCGCACACACGCCCGCGGGCGCCAAAGCCCAGTATCGCTGTATGCAAGACGATTCGGGCCCAAGGTGCGTCCCCAACACAGGTTTCCCTCACCTCCACCACATCCGGCGCCACTAGCATTGGCGGCGTCCAGGGGCCCGTTCGCTCAGGTGAGGGGAGTATCAAGCCATGGGGATTTGTGCTGTCACACGGGACCTACCCGGCGGGGCTTTGAAGCGACTCGCGGCCGTCCACCAGGTGAGACTGTGGCCTGGGGATGGGCCGCCATCGGCGGGGGAGCTGGCGGAACTGGCCGGCCCTGCGGACGGGCTGATCTGCCTGCTGACCGACAAGGTTGACGCCGCCTTGCTCGCGGCGTGCCCCAAGTTGCGGGCGGTGGCCAACTATGCGGTTGGGTTCGACAACATCGACCTGGCGGCAACAAAAGCCCGGGGCATCGCCGTCGGCAACACGCCGGACGTCCTGACCGACGCGACGGCCGATCTCGCGTTTGCCCTGCTGGCAGCGACCGCCCGGCAGTTGGCTGAAGCCGACCGGTATGTCCGCCAGGGCCGCTGGACCACCTGGCAGCCCGGCCTGTTCCTGGGGGCACCGCTCAAAGGCGCCACGCTTGGGATCATCGGACCGGGGCGGATTGGCCGGGCCGTCGCCCAACGCGCCAGCGGCTACGGCATGGAAGTCATCACGTTTGACCAAGCCGACCCGCCTGGCGCCCTGGACGCGTTGCTGCGCTCCAGCGACTTTGTCTCGCTGCACTGCCCGCTGACCCCTCAGACCGCCGGCCTGATCGATGCCCGGGCGTTGAGCCTGATGAAACCGGATGCGATCTTGATCAACACCGCCCGCGGCCCACTGGTTGACCTGGTCGCCTTGGCTGAGGCGCTCCAGGCTGGGCGGCTGGGCGGGGCGGGCCTGGACGTCACCGATCCAGAACCCGCGCCGCTGGACCATCCCATCTTGCAGGCCCCCCGCGTCACCTTGGCGCCGCACATCGGCTCGGCCACCCGCCAAGCCCGCCAAGCGATGGCGGACCGCGCCGTGGACAACATCCTGGCTTCCCTCCAGGGCCGTCCGATGCCGTACCCCGTCTAGGTGGGTGAGGTGAGGTATCGACTCCACCTGTCTTGTCGATCTAGTTGCTCAATCTAGTTTTTGGATGTATCGTTCGGATACATCGCGGCCAATCCGGTCGCCTGACACCGTCACGAGGTCCAAGAACACCCCATGCGATCACGATCCTCAGTGCTGGAGCTGGCCATCCTGGGTCTGCTCCACGCCAGCCCAATGCACGGCTATGAGCTGCGCAAACGGCTGAATGCACTGCTTGGACCGCTGCGCGCGTTCTCCTACGGAACCCTCTACCCCTGTTTGCGCACCTTGTCCGCCAAAGGTCTGATCACGTCATCGTCCACCGACGATGACGCACGCACCTTGGGAGGCAAGCGGGCGCGGATCGTGTACCGGCTAACGAAGGCCGGCAACATCGCGCTCGAAGCCATGTTGGGTGAGGCCGGTCCGGCGTCTTGGGAGGACGAGAGCTTCGATGTCAGGTTCGCGTTCTTTGCCCAAACCGATGTCGAGACGCGGCTGCGGGTGTTGGAGGGGCGGCGGCTGCGCATGGCGGAGCGGCTTGATGCGCTGCGCTCGAATCTGACAACCAGCCGGACCGAGGACCAATATGCCGCTGAGCTGCAACGTCACGGCATGGATCAGCTGCAGCGGGAGGTCGATTGGCTCGATGGGCTGATCGAATCGGAACGCACTGCCCGAACAAAGCGGACCCGCCGGGCCGCCACAACCTAGATCAACGGCCGGCCCACCGGCTTGCCGCCCCACCACATAACACTGAAGGAGAACCCCCATGAGCCCGATCCGAGTCGCCATTGCCGGCGTCGGAAACTGCGCATCGTCACTTGTCCAGGGCGTCCATTACTACCGCGACGCCGCAGACACCCAGACGGTTCCGGGTTTGATGCACGTGCGGTTCGGGCCGTATCACATCAGCGACATTGAGTTCGTTGCCGCGTTCGATGTCGATGCCGCCAAGGTTGGCCTCGATTTGGCTGAGGCAATCGATGCCTCGCAAAACAACACGATTCGCATCTGCTCTGTGCCGCCGCTCGGGGTGACGGTGCAGCGCGGCCCCACTTTTGACGGGCTGGGCAAGTACTACCGGCAAACCATTGCCGAATCGGACGGCGAGCCTGTCGATGTTGTCCAGGTGCTGCGGGAACGCAAGGTCGATGTCCTGATCTCCTACCTGCCCGTCGGCTCTGAAGAGGCAGACAAGTTCTACGCCCAGTGCGCCATCGACGCCAAGGTTGCCTTTGTCAACGCCCTGCCGGTGTTCATCGCTTCAGACCCGCAATGGGCGGCCAAGTTCACTGAAGCCGGGGTTCCAATTGTTGGTGACGACATCAAATCCCAGGTCGGCGCGACCATCACCCACCGGGTGCTGGCCCGGCTGTTCGAGGACCGCGGGGTGATCCTGGACAGGACGTACCAGCTCAACGTTGGCGGCAACATGGATTTCAAGAACATGTTGGAGCGCGAGCGGCTGGAGTCGAAGAAGATCTCCAAGACCCAATCGGTCACATCGAACATCGACCACCACCTGGCGCCGCGCAACATTCACATCGGCCCATCGGACTATGTCGAATGGCTCGATGACCGCAAGTGGGCGTTTGTCCGCCTGGAAGGCCGGGCATTCGGTGAGGTTCCACTCAACCTGGAATACAAGCTTGAGGTGTGGGATTCACCCAACTCCGCCGGGATCATCATCGACGCACTGCGCGCGGTGAAGATTGCCCGAGACCGCGGCATCGGCGGACCAATCCTCTCCGCAGCCACCTACTTCATGAAGTCCCCACCCGTCCAACACGAGGACCGAGAGGGCCGGGAACTGGTGGAAAAGTTCATCCGAGGCGAGGTAGACCGCTAGCCCTACCTGGCAGTCCGCACCCGGCGGGGGCGACACCAGACACAATATCTGGGGGGTTGGGCGTGGTTGGGGGCTATATGTTGTAGTGTGTCTCCTCGTGTTGGTCGCTGGGAACGGCGGTTGGCACCCGATCCGGACCCACTAGGAGACCCTGCATGAACCACCTGACTGCCCTGCCGCCAGCACCGCCCACCACCAACCCTGGGGCGATGATCCCTGAACTCGTTGTCAAACGCGATGGCTCCCAAGCCGAGTTTGATCTGCGCAGAATCGCAGAAGCCATAGGCAAAGCCGGCGCTGCCACCGGCGAGTTTGGCACCGAAGAGGCCACCATGCTGGCGCGGTTTGTGGTCCGCAAGCTTCCGGCAGGAGTCCTGCCAACCGTTGAGCAGATTCAGGACCTTGTCGAATCGACGCTGATCAACGCTGGCTACCACGCCACCGCCCGCGCGTACATCGTCTACCGCGAGCGCCACTCCCTGCTGCGCCAGGACACCCGCGTGGTTGTCGATGTCGAATCCTCGATCAACGAGTACCTGGACCGGTCCGATTGGCGGGTCAACGCCAACGCCAACCAGGGCTATTCGCTGGGCGGGCTGATCCTGAACACCTCAGGCAAGATCATCGCCAACTATTGGCTTTCCCACGTGTACGCACCCGAGGTTGGGGCGGCGCATCGCCGCGGTGACCTGCACATTCATGACCTGGACATGCTCTCGGGCTACTGCGCGGGATGGTCGTTGCGGACACTGTTGACCGAAGGTCTGGGCGGCATCCCCGGCAAGATCGACGCATCGCCACCAAAGCACTTTTCCTCCGCCATCGGGCAGATTGTGAACTTCTTGGGCACACTGCAAAACGAATGGGCTGGCGCGCAGGCGTTCAGCTCGTTCGACACCTACATGGCGCCGTTTGTTCGGCTGGACAAACTGACCTACTCCCAGGTGCTGCAGGGCATCCAAGAGCTGGTCTACAACCTGAACGTGCCATCGCGTTGGGGCACCCAGACACCGTTCACCAACCTGACATTCGATTGGACTTGCCCGGAAGATCTGCGCAACGAGCACCCGACAATCGGCGGGGTGGTCCAGGACTTCTGCTACGGCGACCTGGGCGAGGAGATGGACCTGATCAACCAGGCCTACATCGAGGTGATGACAAAGGGCGATGCCACCGGCCGGGTGTTCACGTTCCCCATCCCGACCTACAACATCGGCCCGGACTTCCCCTGGGAGTCCCCCAACGCTGAGCGCCTGTTTGAGATGACCGCCAAGTACGGCCTGCCCTACTTCCAGAACTTCATCAACTCCGAACTCAAGCCAAACCAGATCCGCTCAATGTGCTGCCGGCTGCAACTCGACCTGCGTGAACTGCTCAAGCGGGGCAACGGCCTGTTCGGGTCCGCTGAACAGACCGGCTCCCTCGGTGTGGTGACCATCAACTGTGCCCGCCTCGGCTACCTGCACTCAGGCGACTTCCCTGGCCTGCTGGCCGCCCTGGACAGGCTGCTTGACCTGGCCCGCGATTCCCTCGAAGTCAAGCGCAAGGTCATCCAGCGGCTGATCGATCAAGGCCTGTTCCCCTACACAAAGCGCTACCTCGGCACGCTGCGGAACCACTTCTCCACCATCGGCGTCAACGGCATCCACGAGATGGTGCGCAACTTCGCCACCGACCCATCCATCCGCCAGGCCGGCCTGGCCACCCCAGAAGGCCACGACCTCGCGGTCCAGCTTCTCGATCACGTACGGGCACGGATGGTCGAGTTCCAGGAGGCCACCGGTCACCTGTACAACCTGGAGGCCACCCCGGCAGAAGGCACCACCTACCGGTTTGCCAAGGAGGACAAGCGGCGCTACCCCGACATCCTCCAGGCCGGCACGCCGGACAACCCGTACTACACCAACTC
>JAIRRT010000155.1 GCA_031255835.1 Bifidobacteriaceae bacterium
CGGCGGGCGCGCTGGGTCGCGGCCGGGGTCAGAACCTGCCGGCGTAGCCGTAGACGCCAGCCCAACGGACCGGAATCTCGGTTACCGACTCCCCTGCGCGCGGCGCCTCAACCATCGCACCGCCACCGGCGTAGATGGCCACGTGGTAGATCGATGTGGCCGAGGAGCCCCAGAAGATGAGGTCACCGGGCCGCATCGAATCGAACGGGACCTTGGTGGCTGCGGCGTATTGGCCAGCTGCCGTGCGCGGTATGGCTTTGCCGCCGCCGTTCAGCCAGGCCTGGGACGTCAAGCCGGAGCAGTCGAAGCCGTCTGGCCCGGACCCACCCCACTTGTACGGTTTGCCGATCTGAGCCCGCGCCCAGGCCACCGCCCCCTCACCGGCCGAGGCGTCGGATATCGGCGCGGCTGGCGGAGCTGGTGGTGCGGACGGTTCGGTTGGCGGGGTGGATGCCTCTGACTCATCGGGAGACTCCGGTGGCGCGGACGGGGACGTTTCGCCATCGGACGGCTGCGAGGATTCGGGGTCTGGTGAAGACGACGGGTCACCCTGCCCAGCCTCTGCCGACGATGACGGCGCTGAGGAGGGCTGATCGGGTTCGGTTTGCTCTGTTGCTTGGGAGCTGGCTTGGGCCTCCTGGGCGGCCTTGCGGGCGCGCTCGTTTTCCTCGGCTATGCGGGCCTGCTCGGCTTGGGCCTCAAGGGCGGCAGTGGTGCCGCGCTTATCAGCCAAGACGGCCAGGAGCGTGGCGTGTTGGGCCTCGCCATCGGCCTGCTGTTTTGCGGCGGCCTTGGCGGCCCGCTCGGCCCGGGTGGCGGCACGCTCGGCTTCTGCCACGGCCTCGGCGTGCAGCTCGGTGGCATCATCAGCGCGGGCCTGTGCTGCGCGAGCTGCCTGGTCAGCCACGGCGAACTGCTCGGTGGCCCGCCCTGAGCTGGTGCCGGCCAGTTGGATCAGTTCAGCCTTTGCAAGCGCCTCGTCAATCGCGTCGGCACGCAGGAAGGGCTCGAAGACCGCGAACGCGCCATCGGCGTCCTCCGCGGAGATCGCCACGCGGGCAAGCACGCCGCGGGCCAGTTCCAGGGCCTCTTGGGCGGCCTGGGCTGCCTCGTTGGCGATGATGGCGGTGGCCTCAGCTGCATCTTTGTCCTGTGCGGCCTGGTTGTAGGCCTCAGCTGCTAGACCGGCAGATTCGGCGGCGGCCTGGGAGGCTGCGCGCAGATCATCCAGCATTGCCTCGACCTGGGCCACCGAGGCTGCGGCCAACTGCTCAGCCTCACGGGCGGCGGCCAGCTCGGAATCGCTTGGCGGCACCGGATCGGCTCCGGCCGGCGCTGCCACCATGCACGCCACCAAGGCGCAACTCGCCGCTGTGACTAGCCAGTTCCGGGGCTTGCCTGGCGTCGCCTTGTTACCCACGCGCGTCAATCCATCCTCCACTCATCCAGCGGGTCGGCCAACCCACCTCTATCAAACAACACCCGCAACAGTATTCACTCTAGCCACACCTGTCACATAGGTCACAAGGCCCGTGTTGCCTCATGCACGGCATCGTCTCACTATTTGGACACCTGTTCACTCTTTGGGCGCGGTGCACATAGACTCCGCTGCCATGCAGACCCGTCGAATGTGCGCCTAGCCCTTTTGCGCACGTTCGACCCCTCCGGCTTCGTAGCCGTTGAGTGTCCGGCCATGTGACTTGCCGCCCGGTCGTGGCGTGCGCCTGCCAGCCGCCAACCCACCCATCCATGCAAGGAACAACAATGAGCAATCAATGGTCTTTCGAGACTCGTCAAATCCACGCCGGCCAAACCCCTGACGCTGTCACTGCCGCGCGTGCCCTACCCATCTACCAGACCACGTCCTACGTCTTCGACTCCGCTGAGCAGGCCGCCGATAGGTTTGCCCTCAAGGAACTCGGGCCCATTTACACCCGAATCACCAACCCGACCACCGAGGTTGTCGAGAACCGCCTGGCCTCACTCGAAGGTGGAGTGGGCTGTCTGTTCACGGCGTCCGGTCAGGCCGCCGCCACTTTGGCAATTCTGAATCTGGCAGGCGCCGGAGATCGGATTGTCGCCTCACCTTGGCTGTATGGCGGCACGTACAACCTGCTCGCCGTCACTTTGCCGAAGATCGGCATTGAGGTCGCCTTTGTCGAGCGCCCGGATGATCCGGACTCCTGGCAGGCCGCCATCACTCCCAACACCAAGGCATTGTTCGGTGAGACCGTGCCCAATCCGCAGGGTTCAGTTCTCGACATTGAGGCGATCGCAAAGGTTGCCCACAATGCAGGGCTGCCGCTGATTGTCGACAACACCGTGCCGACTCCGTACCTGCTGCGGCCCATCGAATGGGGCGCTGACGTGGTGATTCACTCGGCCACCAAGTATCTGGGAGGCCACGGGTCCGCCATCGGCGGCGCGATTGTCGATGCTGGGAAGTTCGACTTCACAGCCACACCGGGGCGCTATCCCGGATTCACCGAGCCAGATCCGTCATACAACGGTTTGGTCTACGGGCGTGATCTGGGCGCCGATGGCGCGTTTGGCGTCAACCTTTCCTACCTCCTCAAGGCGCGCGTGCAGTTGCTGCGTGATCTGGGGCCGGCCATTTCCCCGTTCAACGCCTTCCTGATTGCCCAGGGGCTGGAAACGCTGTCCCTGCGCCTTGACCGCCACGTCACCAACGCCGCCAAAGTTGCCGCCTGGCTCCATGCGCACGATGCCGTCACTTCCGTGGCGTATGCCGGGTTGCCTTCCAGCCCGTGGCACCAGGCGGCCCAGAAATACACCGGCGGGAGGCCTGGCGCGGTGTTGGCGTTTGAGATCAGCGGCGGTGAAGCGGCCGGGAGGGCATTTGTCTCGGCGCTGAAGTTGCATTCCAATGTGGCCAACATCGGTGATGTTCGCTCGCTGGTGATCCATCCGGCATCGACAACCCATTCCCAGCTCAGCCCGGCTGATCAGTTGGCTTCTGGGGTGACTCCCGGGTTGGTCCGCTTGGCCGTTGGGATCGAGGGAATCGATGACATCTTGGCTGATCTGGAACTCGGCTTCGCCGCCGCCCGGGCGGCTAGCTGATGCCCGGCATCGAGCCCAGTAGCACTGCTGGCCCGGCTGACCCCGGCGTCCCGGCTCCCGGCGCTGCGCGCGCCGGGACGGGCGCCGGGGCGGCCGGGCCCGTCCGCCCGCCCGGCACCGAATCGCCTCAGGGTGGCCCCGAATCCGCCCCAGCCCAGGCCGCCACCACCACGGACGGCCCCGGGTTCGAGGGCCGCGTTCCCCTACCCGGAGAGCTGCCCC
>JAIRRT010000179.1 GCA_031255835.1 Bifidobacteriaceae bacterium
CGGCAAGGTTGCCTCCCGAGGACATGCCGCCGATGGCGATCCGCGCCGGGTCGATACCGTGTCCCGCGCCTTCGCGCGCCACCCATTCCAGTCCTGCCATCCCTTGGTGGACGGCCGCCGGGTAGGGGTGTTCCGGCGCGAGGGCGTAGTCGACGGCGACGGTGATCGCCGGGGTGCGAAGTGCGCGGAATGCGAATGCGGAACTCGCCGAGGGCCATTCGACTCCGCCCCGCCGGAACGACCCACCGAAGAACGCCAAGTACGCCGGCAAGGGACCCGCCACCGGTGGGATGAACAGCCTGAGGCGCACATCCGGATAGCCCGGAACGGGCACCGTCACATCGCGGGTTTCTATGGCCCGAACCGGGACCGTGAAATCTGCAACCACCTGACGGTCAAGTTCTAGGGCGTCGCGCCGCTCCGTGGCCGGGTCCTGGGAGGCATGAGGGCGTCGACGCGAAGCACTGACATACACAGCTTTGATGGCAGGGTCCAACGGCATACCAGCCAATCTACGCCCGTTACGAACCCTGCGGTGGACACGAGTCCCCCAAGGTGGGAGTACGCTCTTCCCCAGCGTCAACAGGCGCCGTAACCCTGCACAAGACGGGGCGGCGAGTCGTCGTCTCCGCCAGGTTGTACGAGCCTTAGGGAGTGACAACTATGCCTGAGTTCGGTCGTCGCTGGTTGGTACTAATGGCTGGGGCTGTCGTTGGCTGTCTTGGGATGGTGGCGGGTGCTCAGAGGCCGGTGGTGGAGCTGAGCCGGGCGGACCGGGAGAACCTAACGGCGAGGCCTATCGGGACCAGATCGATATGCTAGTGGCCAATACGGATAGTGAATTTGTCGCGTCTGTACTCTCTGACTACTCGATCACGGAGGAGGAGTATTCGGAGGTGCTGGACAAGCAGTTGGCGTGCATGATTGAGCGTGGGGTCGAGGCGGACCTGCAGAGTAATGGAAATGGCAGCAAGTTCATCAACTACCATCTCGAAACGGGTGATGAAGCTGCCAAACAGGAGGTCTTCAACGAGTGCTGGACGCTTTGGGACGGAGGGTTAGGTAGTTTGTACGAGCAGATTCTGTCGAATCCGAACAATGAGGATCGATATGTCTTAACAGCTGAGTGTCTAATCCGAGTGGGACTGGCGCCAGAGGGATTCACGACGGATGAGTTGCGAGAGTTGGAGGATTCGGGGGCCTACAGGATGGCTGCGAGCGAAGATGATCAGGGGAATCTCGTTGAGGATGTAGTGAAGGCCCCCACGAATCCCGACCCGAGGCTCCCGGGTGGCGAGCCCGTCCATGGCGGGGCCGCCGAGGAGTGCTGGATGCGGCCCTTGGAGGCTGGCATTGGCAAGTAACACTAGGTGGCGGGCAGTGGCGTTCGGGTGCATGCTCTGTCTGATCGCCGGGGTTGGTGCCGGAGTGGTGGTAATGCGCGACCTTGTGCCGGAGGTAGTTAGCGAAGCCGTGGGGCCCGATTTGGTAGAGGTTCGGACATCAGTTTTCGCTGATGAGATCTCGTTGCCGGTGGAGCCGGTGGTCCTGCCGGCCGGGGCCGTGTTGTTGGCGAAGGCGGGTGTGGTGACGAAGGAAACGTGTGTGGTGGGAGGTGCAGTCACTTCGGGTGAGGTCGTGGTGTGGTTGGACGATTCCCCCGTGGTTGGGTTGAGGCTGCGAGTTCCACCATGGCGGGACATCGTCCGAGGTGCCAAGGGACGTGATGTCCGGTCACTGCAGCGGGAGCTGCGCCACCTGGGCTATGAAGCCCCCGCTACGGGCGTGGTGGACTACACAACCGTTCAAGCGATTCGGGCATTTTGGCAGGACCGGGGGCGTGAACGGGTCGAGTCGGTCGCGATGTCGGACATCGCTTGGTTGCCTGAGGAGGGATTGACCGCGAGCGAGTGCCCATTGCGGTTGGGCTCTCACGCATCGGATGGGGAGGCGGCCGTGGTGACCGGTGGAGGTCTCGACCGGGTCGAGGTGGACACAGAGCGGGTGGCCGTGTCAGGTGCGCGCCTCGCGCGCGTTGACGGCTTCGCGGTCGAAATGCCTGCTGATGGGGTGATTGAGGATGCGGGTTTCTTGAACGCGCTAGGTGGGTCGGGCATATACAAGCGGTGGGTAGCTGAGGAGGGCCTGTCAACGCTGACGGTCGAGACGGAGTTGGCGACACCGATTGACGTTGTGGGGGTACCACCATCGGCGGTGTATGAACTGAACGGAGACAGCGGGTGCGTGACCACACCGAATGGACCGATAGCGGTGCGGGTGGTGACGTCCCAACTAGGTGAGACGTTCGTGGTGCCAGCAGGGGACGATGTTTTCTCCCAGGTGGTGGCTCCCGCCCCAGAGGGTGCCAAGTCGTGCGGCTAACGGCCTTGGGGTTGGTGCATAGTTTCCCTGGGACTGGCACATTGTTCGCGGGTCTGGATTTCGTGGCCGTTGGCGGCGATTTGGTGGCGTTGACTGGGCCCTCCGGTTCGGGCAAGTCGACATTGTTGTCGTTGTTGGCTCGCTGGGAGACTCCCAAACGGGGCGAGGTCGTGTGGGACGGGATCGCCCGGGTGGGTTGGGTCTTTCAGAATCCGCATGGGTCGGGGCGTCGCACAGCACTGGATCATGTGGTGTTGCCACTGTTGGGACGAGGATTGAGCCGCCGAGATGCCGACAGTGCGGCGCGGGGCATTTTGGACCGCTTCGATCTGGTTTCGGTCGCTTCGCGTCCGTTTTCAGCCCTGTCCGGTGGGGAGGCACAACGGTTGATGCTGGCGCGGGCCCTGGCTAAGGCACCGGATCTGTTGTTGGTCGACGAACCAACAGCCCAGCTAGATCGGACGGCTGCCGGGACGGTCAACGCGGTATTGGCGAACACGGCAACGCCTGAGACGATCGTGGTCGTCGCGACTCACGATTCGCAGACAGCGGCGGTTTGCCCGACAGTTGTCGACTTAGGACGCAGGTAAGCGGGTGTTGACGCCATGAGAGTTCGGGACGCATGGGTTGAGGCGTGGCGTAACTTCGTTTCGGGGGCGTCACGGGGCTGGCTGCTGGGGGCAGTAGTGGTCTTGGTGGCTACCTTGCTGGCTGGTGTCCAGGCAGGGACCGTGTTGTCGCTGGTGGCAAGAGCCGAGGCGTATCGAGAGGCCGGTGCCTCGATCTACAAGGTGACCGCAACCGGGATGATCGGCGGAACCAAGTGTGAGGCGCTGGGTACGGCCAAGGGAATCAAGGCGGCTGGCGCGGTCCGCCAGGGCGTGCCGGTGCGAGCCGCCAACCTCCCGGGCCGAGAGTTGCCCGTCTGGGAGGCAACCCCAGGCTTGGCAACAGTCCTGGGAGCGGAGCCCGGCAACGGGTCTGGAGTGTGGCTGACACAAGATGTCGCCCACACCCTCGGTGTGCGCGACGTGGGAGCAGTACTTGCGCTCGTCGATGGGCGCAGTCTTCAGGTTGCCGGGATCGTGAACTATCCTTCGGACGGTCGCGACGCCGGGTTGGCCTATTCGATCATTGCGCCGGTGGCGCCGGTCGGCCGTTTCGACACCTGTTGGGCGGAATTGTGGCCTGATTCGTCTTCAGCCGCCACCCTGATGTTGGCCCTTGATCCGGCATGGCGCGATGAAAACGGCCGAGCCATTGAGCCATCGGGCGTGGACCAACTCAATCGAACACTTGGTATCAGTTTCGATGGCCCAGGGGAATTCGCGGCCCGCCCTTCCCGGCACCTTGTGGTCGGCGGACTGGCGTTCGGCCTGATCATTGGCTGGGTCTGGGTCAGGAGTCGCCGCCTAGAAATGGCTGACGTCCTGCACGCTGGCATCGACAAGGCCACTCTGGCATGGCAAGTCCTCTTTGAAACCGGCCTCAGCCTGATACTCGCAGGCGGCCTGACCTGTCTGGGAACATGGCTGATCGCCTGCCAGGCCGATTCAAGCATCGTGTGGGAGGCCAGCATCCCAGCCTGGCGCGCAATCATTGCCACCTGCCTGGGAACCATCGGGGGCGCCACCATAGCCCTAGCTCTAACTCGCGAGAAACACCTCTTCCGCTACTTCAAGACCCGCTAACCGACCTCACCCGCATACGGCATGGCATCCTCCTAGGTCTGTCCCGTCACTTCCCACAC
>JAIRRT010000182.1 GCA_031255835.1 Bifidobacteriaceae bacterium
CGACCAAGAAGCCACCGCCGATGTCGCAACTCGCCCCGAACTTGCGGCCGGCGTGGACATGGTGGCCGGCGAGCCGCGTGCGGTGCACCTGTACGGCAAGGACCCGTCCGGCATCGTCCGCCGATGGCGCGAGGCGCTTGGCGAGGCGGCCTGGGTCTTGACAAAGGGCGAGGCGATTGTGCTGGGGCTATTTGGCGACGTGGAGCCGCGCGTGGCGCCAATGCTGGGCGACGTAATAGTGGCGCTGGCCGGCCGCGGCGCGGTGGTCGATTCGCGAACCGCCGCCCCCGCAGCCCTAGGAATGCTAGGCCACCACGGCTCCCTCACCCCCCCAGGCATGGCAGGGCGCCTAATACGCAGACGCGCCCGCGCAGCCCGGGGGGGGGGCGCGGGCCGGGGGGGCGGGTTTGGGCTTGGTGGATTAGGTCTTCTACCAGGGTGGCGTAGGGCATTCCTGCTGCTTGCCATACCAGGGGGAACATCGAGAACTGGGTCAGGCCGGGCATGGTGTTGATCTCGTTGACTGTCAGTTGGGCGCCGGCGGGGGCATCGGGGTTGTAGAAGAAGTCGACTCGCGCCAGGCCCTCGCAGCCCAGTGCCTCGAAGGATTGAACCGACATAGTGCGGGCTGCCTCGGCTATGTGTTCTGGCAGGTCAGCGGGGCAAACTAGGCGGACGCCGTCCGGGTCGGTGTACTTGGCGTCGAAGTCGTAGAACTCGTGGTTGCCCTGCACCACTATCTCGCCAGGTCCCGCGGCGCGCGGCCCCGAGCCATCACGGCCACCCAACACGCCGCACTCGATCTCGCGGCCCGGCATCTCCGCCTCAAGCAGCACGCGCGGATCGTGCTGACCGGCCTGCGCCACCGCCTCGCCCAGCCCCGACGGCTCGGCCACCCTGGCTATCCCGAGCGAGGACCCAGCCCGCGCCGGTTTGACGAACACCGGCCAGCCAAGGTGAGTGGCGACATCGTCCAACGCCTGGGGGGTGGGGCGCCACGTGCGGGAATCGACCTCCAGATACGGCGCGACCGGCAGACCCGCGGCAAGCAGGCGCAGCTTCGCGGCCGTCTTGTCCATGGCGCTCGCGGAAGCCAGCACCCCAGCGCCCACGTACGGCAGATCGATCAGCTCGAACTCGCCTTGGACCGTGCCGTCCTCGCCCCATGTGCCGTGGAGCAGCGGGAAGATCAGGTCGATTGGGCCGCCATCGTGCACGGTCCCGTTGCGGATCAAGCGCAGGCGGCGGGAGGCGGTGCTGCGCGGAAGGAGCACCTCCGTGTCGGTCTGGCGCACCTCGGGGAAGGTGCCGTCCGGGCTCACCTGCCAATCGGCCGGGTTGTCGCTGACCAGGGTCCACGAGCCGTCCCGCGTCACCCCAATGGCCACCACGTCGAAGCGCTCCCGGTCAATCGCGCCCAACACCGTCGATGCCGTCACGCAGGAGATCGGGTGCTCACCCGACCGCCCACCAAACAGCACCGCCACCCGGGGTCGCTGCCCAGGGAACATCGCTGTTCGGTCGCTATTCATCGGTCCACGAGCCTAGTCCCAATTGCCGCCCCCGCCGCGTCGGCTCCCAGTCCCACCCACGTCGCCCCGCATCTCGCCGCCGATGGCGCACCGCACCTTCACCACGCACCCCACCGCGGCGCACACCCGCACCTTCACCACACACCGCACCTCGCCGCCGATGCCGCACCCCACCTTCACCCCGCACCTCACCGCGGCGACACCCCACCTTCACCACACACCCCACCGCGGCGCGCACCCGCACCTTCACCCCGCACCCCACCCCCGCGCACACACGCTCCCCGCCCCGCCAGCGCCTGCACCATTCACTCCGCCGGGCTCGGTGGAGGGGTGCCTCGCCCTTCGCTGCGTGCGCCCCGCCCCGCTCGGGCGACGCGCCACGCCAGGAAAGCTATGGCTAGCAGCGCGGCTATTGCTGTCCAGGGGATTGCCCAGGCGGAGGCTGACGCGCCGGTTTGCGCGGATTGGCCGGCACCGCCGCCTACTGCCACTGCGGTGACCTCGACGCGCGCGGTCACGCGCCCCAGGGGGCGCAGGCCGGGGATGGATATCTCCCGCTCAACCACGCTTCCGGGCAGTATCTCCTCCTCGCCCTCCAGCACCGCCCCGACGCCGAACCACCCGAACGGGCCGGCCACGTCCGCGGCGATTCGCGGGACAATCCGGACGTTCCCCGTGTTCGCAATCCGCAGCCGCACACCGGCCGTGGACGTTGCGAACGGGTTGAGCGCCGCGCCCGCTGTGAGGGAGACATCGCTCACCTCGACCGCAGGGACCAGCTCCCCAGGCACCCGGGCAAACACCCGCAGCGCCAAACGCCGGTCCACCCTGACCGCCCCGTCACCCTCCCCGCGCGGCATCGACGTGATGATGCCCGCGCCATAGTCCCCAGGCGGCGTACCAGCAGGAACGCCAACCGTGAAGTTCACCGTCGCGGACTCCCCCGGCGCCAGCTGCACCGCCGGAGTCTCCACACTGATCCACGCGCCCAACCCCGCCGGCTCCTCATCCGCGCCTTGCAAATCGAGGTTCCCCTCAATGGTGGTGAGCGCGTCGCGCGCATAAACCTCCAGGTCAAGCGGTTGCGCAGATCGGTTCTTGAGGACGATGCCGTCCCTCACCAAATCCCCAGCGTCCAGCGTGTACGCGAAGTTCGCCCGCTCCACCCCCTCCTGAGGTGCGGGGGACAGCCCCCAAGTGATGGACTCCGGATCCGCTCCGGCACCCCCACTCCCGCCGGCACCTGCGCCTCCACCCCCACTCCCATCCCCATCCCCACCCAAGTCCTCATCCACGCTCAGCCCAGCCCCCATACCCGCGCCGCTGCGGGGTGCGGGGGAAAGACTCAATGCGGCGGCCCCACCAGCCGCACCCCACGCAACACCAACCTCCGGTGCGTCCGCCGTGGCGGGGGTCGGCGCGGAGGGGAGGGCTAGGAGCACTCCCATCGCGCCAACCGCCGCCACGGTGCGTAAACGCATGGTCATCCGATGGCTGTCAGGGTCAGGACGCCCGTGTAGTCGCCTGCATCGGTGGCCAGGGGAATTGCCAGCGAGAGACCCGCGGTCACCTGGGCGCTACCCAGCGCGTGCCCAAGGGCGGATCCGGCCAGCGTGCGCGAGCTGGTCAGCCCGGTTCCGCCGGCGCCCGGCGCCACTGCAGCTCCGGCCACAGCGTCAACGGTGTTGGCGCCAATTGCCGGCACCCAGCCCAACGCCTGGCCGCCAAATGACTTCCCGCCGCCCACAAAGTCAGAGACCTGCCCCGACATCGTCCATGCTGGGGCTGTGGTGCGGGTGTCGGTGACGTTGATTACCGGAAGATTCCCTGTCGCGGCAAAAACGTCACCGTCTTGGACTGCCGTTCCCATAATCACTGCCGCCGATCCAGGAATGGTCCACGTGAATTCCCCTTCCGGCGGAAGCGGTGGTTCCTCCTCTGGAACGGTAACTTCAATTGGAATATCGCCATCGTTCAAGAATGTCACCGGAGTGAATGTCTCGAAACTCGGTGTTACGGCCCCGCCGCCGGCATATGTGTAGATCCCATAGACCCCACCATCAACGCCAGCAGAATCGGCAGCTTCCTTTGATATTTCCAGTGTTGCCGTGAAAGTACCATCAGGATTGAGGACGATGCCGCCAGCACCTTCCCCGCCAATGGTCGCCACATGCTCGGCCAAGACCGCCCATTTCACACCGGCGTTGGGCCGCGTCGCGGCGCCGGCGCCCTCAGACGGCTTCCACACGGAGGCGAATTTGCCGAATGCCACGTACACCCCACCGGGCTGCCCAGCCAGCGGCGGGCGGGTGGCGATGGAGGACGCAGGGTCAAACCCGGACCCAGACACGGTCAGGGATGTCGCCCCTGTGCTCGGAACTGTCGGGTGGGATACGGTGATCGCTGGCGCAGGCTCGGGCGGCGCGGAGAGTTGCCATTCCACGGAGATGGGCTTGGCGACCTTCTTTGGGTCGGCAGCTCCACCCGAGGAATACCAATAGGATGACTGACCGGTCAATGCCTGGAAGGTAACAAAATCCTGGGGGAACGAACCCCAGTACTCACCCGTTCGGGTCTGTGCCCCACTCGCTGGTGTGACTTCAACCCCGAGGTAGTCTGGCTGCGCTTGGAAACCGTCAGCGCTCAAGGTGACGGAGGACAGCGTTGCCAGCGTCACGGTCTGCGGTGTGATCGCAGTCCACACATCAGGATCATCCATAGACGCACCGAATCCCGACGCGGTGGCGGTCACGGTTCCCTGGCCACCGGCAACAGACAAGCGCGGGTCAGAGAATGTCCAATAGGTCATCCCGCCGTAGAAGACAACTGTGACCGATCCGTTCCATTCAACCTCAGCGGTTCCGGCGTCGAGGTCAACCTCACCGGCGCCCTGCGCAAATGTCGCCGACGTCCCGGTGGTGGACCCGGGGCCAGTTCCAACTGCCTGGCCTGCGGGGTTTTGGCACTTTGTCGCCCAGGTGGGCGCAACCTGTCCAACCCCGTCCACCGGCTTGCTCAGGGAAACATTCCCGGCGCTTGCGGCATAGAAGCCATCGGCTTCAGTCCACACCCGAGAGCGTCCCGTATCTCCGGCCGCACCGGCCGAGAGGAAGTTGCAGCCGCCAAAGTATGCGCCGCCGCCTGATTCATCATTGACGGCCCAGGTCAATGTCGCGCCGTCAATATCACTCGACGCAGCCTGAGCCGGTGCACCAGCCGCCAATCCGGCGGCAAGCACTGCCACGCTCAAAGCCGCGAGGCCAGCTTGCTTTCTCCTTGCCATAGTTTTCCTTTCAATTTCAGGGCGTTTGTACGCCCGATGGATCGACCCCGTCAGGGGACGTTTTCACAGCCCTGGATTTCCGCCGCCAAGGCCATATAAGCCATCCGCGCGCGAATCCGGTCACGGCCAAAGCGCCAAGCGCAAGATTCGCGGCCACCCCCCAAATCAGCCATCGGTGCCGCGCGCGCAAATCGGCGCCCGGGCCACCTTGAATCAGCGCATCACCCCGCGCGCCATACACCGGCACATCCCAATTCGCCACCAATCGCCCCAACCCAATAGCGTCCGATGCCGCACCAACCCCGCCCCCCAAACCGTCACCCAAACCAGCTCCCGGGCCGGCCCCGCCCCCACTCCCGGCCCCACCACCAGAACGGGGGTTCACCTGCGCCGCACCCGCGGAGCTAGACGGCGAAGGCGACCCCGACGCCCTCGCACCCCCCGAACCCGAAGGCGACGGACTCGCCGTGCGCTGATAGGGCGCACCCGGATCATTTACCGGCACATCCTGCCCCGGCCCACCTCCCCCACCAGGCGCACCGCCGGCAGGCGGGTCCAACCGATCACGCGAGGACCAGGTAACCGACACCGGAAATGGCGGTTTGCGGTAATCCTGATGCCCCGAGGAATACCAATACGACGCCTGCCCCGGCCCATCGAGGAATGCAATCAGATCCCCCGGGAAAGACCCCCACCACTGCCCGGTGCGCTCCTGGGCCGCAGACCCAGCCGGCGGAGTCACCGTCTCACCCAAATAGCGCGGCGTCGCAGTGAACCCAACCGCCGCATCCAGCCCCACACGCCCAAAGGAAAGCAACGTGACCGGGGTTTCAGGCAGGGCGCCCCAGTGGTCAGGATCATCCCGCGAGGCGCCAAACCCCCCGGCCTTCGCCGTCAGCCGCGCCCCCGCCGGAGTGATCTCCAACACCGGATCAGCAGCCCACCAGTACGTCATCCCGCCGTAGAAAACAACGCTGAACGTCCCGGACCATCGCACCGTCGCCGTCCCGGCCTCGCGGTCCAACTCGCCGCTCCCCCGCCCCAGCCGCAGCAACGTCCCACTGCCCGTCCCATCCACCACCACGGGCTTCCCGTCCGCCCCAACGCACCGCTGCTCCCACCCCACCCGCTTCAGCGCGCCATCGGCGGCGGGACGCACCACCTCCACGTTCCCGGCCACCTCGTGGTACAGCCCCGCCTCCCCGGATGTCCACACGTGGGAGGAGCCGGCGTTTCCGTCCACCCCGGGCCTGCCCGCCATCAGGAAGTTGCAGCCGCCAAAGTACGCCCCGCCGGTCGATTCCAGGTTGACACCCCAGGTCAGCACAGCGTCATCGATCACCGTGGGCCCCGCAGGCGCGCTTGGCGTGGGAGATGCGGCGCCGCGCTCAGGAACCGTCACCGTGATGGGGATCGATTCATCATCCGCCGGCGGGTTGGCCATCCCCGCCGCGCCACCCGCACCCGCGAGCGCCACCATCCCAACCAATCCCGCCGCCCACCAGGCCAAACGCATCCTCCCACCAAACCTCTTGCCGACGATGCCGCCCCTCCTGACCTCCCCGCGCGCTGCTCCCCTCATCGTTTGCTCACCGTCTTTCGGCGCGGTTTGCGTGCTCGCCTGCGCCTCACAGAGGTTGCGAGGCCGAGTGCGATTGCGGCCACCAAGGCGGCCAGGGGGATGCCGATGGCCAGGTCCTCCCACCGGACCGCCGTGCCGGAGGGTGCCTCGGCAGCTGCGGCGAGAATCTCGGCGGCCTCGACGGCGGCTGGGTCCTTGCGGACTGTGATCTCGACGGTGGGTTGGAGGCCGGATGCCGCCCCGGTGACCCGCAACATGTGCGTGCCGACTCTCAAATCCTCAGGCAGCTCCATGACCCCGGCTACCTCGCCGTACTCGCCCACCGGGATTGGTCCGGTTGCGAGCAGGCCGTCATCCAGCACGGCAACGGCCTGTTCGCCTGGGTTCAGGCCCTGTGCGGTGAATGTCATCGCATGGCCGGCCACCGCGGTTGTCGGGTCGATTCCCAGGGTTGCGGGCGCGCGGGTGGCGGCTGGGTCCGGGGAGGAGGGTGCGGCATCGGCGGGGAGGGAACCTGATGGGGTCGCTTGCGGGGAGGTTTGCCCTGTTGCGGAACCGGACGCCTGCCCGGCCGCACCCCCAGCCGCATTCCCCGCAGCCGGCCCGGTCGCCTTGCTCGCCGCGGGTGCGCGTTTGGCGGACCGGGGGGTGGTGCTCGCGGACGGTGCGGAGGCGGTGGCAGGGGCAGCCGGAGCCTCGCCCGCACCCGCCGCGAGGTCGGTGAACTCCACCGGGGTGAACGTCTCATTGGTGGGATTGACCACGCCGTGGGCGCCAATCGTGATCACACCGCAGGTCACGCGCCGGCAATCGGTGGTGATGACAGCGCCGTTAGCGTCGGTGGATTGGAATGTGGGCCCAGGCACGTTCAGAGTGGTTGACCACGAACCATCAGCGCTGATCAGACCGCCATTTGCCGAGGCAGCAGTCTCCGATCCTGGGAACGCCACAAACTTCTCATACCCGGCGTTGTCGCGGTCCTGGACGTCGGGGATGTAGCGGTATGACGTGCCCGTGGTGCCGCCTTGGCTGGGCTTCCAGGCGCCCGATGCCGGATCGCTCACCCATCCGAACAGGACGTAGATCCCGCCAAACCCGCCGGCTATGGACTGGAAACCGGAGCCGGTGAGTTTCAGGGTGCTCGCGTGGGACAGGTCGGCGCGCGCTCCACCCTCCGGTCCCTCCACGTTGACCCGCGCATCCGCCCAGGCTGGGGCACTGCCCAAGAACGCACCCCCCAGCAGCGCGCCACCCAGCCCGGCCGCAACCAACCCTGCCGCCGCCAACCCCGCCGCAACAGCCGCACCAACACCGCGCCCGGCCAACCGCCGCCACCGTCCAGTCATGTCAGCACCTCGGCTCCTCGCACCCCATCCCGCTCGGGCAGCACAACGAGCGCGCCGGTGCGGGGATGGGTGATGACGTCGATGGGATGTTGGTAGACCGCGCTGAGCAGCTCGCGCGTCAAGGCGCGCTCTGGGCTGTCCACGCACACCAGGCGCCCCGAATCCAGCACAGCGACCCTGTCGGCATACGCCGCGGCGAGCGTCAGATCATGGACCACAATCCCAACGCCGGCCCCACCGCCCGCCAGCGCTCTGACCTGCGCTAATGCGCGTTCTTGGTGGTGGATGTCAAGGGCTGCGGTCGGCTCGTCCAGCAGATAGGCCACCGGGGTCTGCGCCAAAGCTCGGGCCAGCGCCACCCGGCCCTTTTCCCCGCCTGACAACGTCGGATAGCGCCGCGAGGCCAAGGTGTCCACAGCGCAAACCCGCATTGCCCACGCACAGGTCGCGGCGTCATCGTCCTCCTGGCATGTGCCGCGCCACGGCTCGCGGC
>JAIRRT010000030.1 GCA_031255835.1 Bifidobacteriaceae bacterium
GGTACGCCGTCTAGTTGGCGGACCAGTTCTGACCGGGCGAGGTCTTTGCCGAACATGTCCAGGGCCGTGGCTCGCCGGACCGCCTCGCGCCACGCTGGGAGGCGGCCTGCAATCCAGTCACGGTCCTTGGCACCGGTGCAGGCGTCTGCGACTAGCCATGTCGGGGCGGGTAACGCGACGGTGACCCGCATGGACAGGTCCTTCATTCCCTCGGGTTGGTCGAGATAGCTGCCGGGGTCTTTGGTCAACCAGGCGACCAGCGCGGAGCCTTGTTCTGAGGGTGTGAGCAGGTCCAGGGTCCGCAACGTGGCATCCATGACCTGCTTGATCGGGGTCAAACGCTAAGGTCAGCTCATTTATCCCATCAACCCGCCAGGACCCAGGGCACACATCGCGAAGTATCGCGATGTGATGGTGGGTGACCGCAGTACCGCAGGTGGCCAAGACCACCACATCCGGATCGCGACCAAACCCACGCGGATACTGGTCCAAAGCAGTATTGACGGCCGCCAAATCTGCTGGTCCTTCCACAAGAACTGGTGTTGCACCGGCTTTGAGGTTGCTGATTGTTTCGGGTCCCCACCCCAGGAAGGATCGTCCCTTGTCGAATATCGCGGTGCGAGGGTTGTTCAAATACTTTGGGGCAAAGTCACTATGGGGTGAGGCAGGGTTCAGACGCCCAGTCACCGCTATGACGCGTCCAGAATCATCCACGATTGGAAACAGAACACGGTCCCGGAACCGGTCTTGCCAAGCACCGGTGCGTCCGGCCATATGGACCAGGCCAGCGGACTCCATTTGTGCGATGGTCCATCCCTTGCCCGCCAGATGGTGCAACAGCCCATCGCGTGGACCATCCAACGCGACCCCGGCTTCCAAGGCGATTCCCCGCTGCTCAAGATAGGTCTCGGCCCAACTCCCAGGCATGTTGGTGCGCCAATGCTGCCAAGCATCGGCCATAACAGCCAGGATCCCATCATGCTGACTGGAATGGTGTGCCGCCCAGGCAACTATCCGGCCTGCCAAGCGCCGGCCATCCACGGGTCTGGCGTTGACAGCAGATGCGGTATGGGTGACCCGGATGGGTTCGACGCCTCTAGCGCCAAACATCACCGATGATGGCGCCAGGACCCATGATCCAACGCCGTTGATTTTCATACCGCCAGCCAGGACCTGTGTTTGTTGACCCAAAGGGTTGGCGGGATAGTACACATCGATCCCACCATCGGGACGCTCAGCGACCATCACCCACCCTGACAGTGCTCCTTGGTCATTCAGTTCCGCAGCGGTTGCGAACCCGGCTACCTCGCCGTGTGCTGCGATGGTCACCACGTCATAGGTGACTTGACCCGGCTCACCAGGACCGGTTGGCACACCGATGTTTGCGTTGGGGCTGTCTTGCCACCATTGCCACACCGTGTCAGGATCTGCTGAGGCGCCTGACAGTCCGCGTGGGTTGAGTGGTTTGCCGGTCTGGAGCGACACGGGAAACACTCGCACCCCAGCCTTTGCTGCACACAGGGCGGTCTCGGCCCGGGAACGTGCGGGCGGGTAAAGCCTAGAAGACTGCACCACAACAACCCACACCCACCCGGCCCCACCCCACAAACACCTGATCAACCCGTGAGCCCAGACACGGAGGATGGTGACCTGCACGGCGCCGCCACCGACCTCAACACCCAGCCGCCGAGTGATCGCCCGCTGCGACAACTCATCACTCCTCCAAAGACGTGGCAGCGGCAACGTCAACGGGGAGCCGGTCTTCTGCTGGACCAGGCTGACCCTCCCGGCCCGCCAGTCGATGTACCCCAACACGAGCCCGCAGATGTCGCAGGCGCGCAGGCCCGTGGTCAGTGCCAACACGGTGATCGCCCGGTCCTGGAGGCACACCGGGCCGTCCCCGCCGGCCGCGACGGCCTCCGTATCCCGGTCTGACAGCACCGCCAGCGGCACCCTTGCCCGCTCGCACCTGGCCTGGCCTGCCGCCAACGCCAAGTCGTGGCGCCCGGCGAACCCCAGGAACGCCCGCAGGACCGCCGGCACCGCGCGCACGCTGCGCGCGGCCACGGCCGGTTTCAACGAGTCGAGGAAACCCGCCAAGCTGCCCGCCACCGCCTCCTCGATCCGCCCAACCCCGGCGGCCTCAAGGTACAGCAGGTAGCGGCGGGCGTAGCCCGCGTGCTGGTCGACCGTTTCTGCCGCCCACCCGGATACCGCCATGTGGACGCCCCAACCGGCCAGCAGCGCCGCGAACGAGGCCGACGCGGGCTGCGCCTTCGGCCTGCGGACCATCGACAGGTCTACCTCGCCCGTCTCTATGTACGAATCGGCCAACCTCGCCAACCGCCCCCGCAAGCGGCGGCGCTGCTCGGAGTGGCGGCCGGTCTTCGGGCTCACAGTGTCAGCCGCGACCTCCGCGCCCAACGCCCGCGTGTAACCCCCGCCCCGGGAATGGCACAAACGCTTCAAATGGGTCAAACAGCGATCCGCCAACCGCACCGTCAATTCCGAGTACGACTCCCGGCGCATCGCTGCTGTGATCGCTGCCGCGACCTCCACGACCGGCTTCGACGACGACTCCATCATGAGTTCCTTCCTGTCAGTGAATGTCATCCACAAGAAGCCAACCAGCGCCCCGAGAACTATGCAGCGGAACCCGTCCGGGAACCGACCCCCACCAGCGGCGACACCCCAAAATCACGGCATAGGAAAAACTGCGGGGTAGTCGCAGTCCAGGCCCGCAATAGGGAACGGGATCGCCTGCTCGGCTGCGGCCAGTGCGGCGAGCATGCGTTTGTGAGCGTTGTTGCGGATCGTGATGACGAAGACCCATCCGGTGTTGACGTCGGTGAAGTCCACCGACCGAGCGAACTCGCCTTTGAGTGTGGGCCCGCAGTGAGCGACGGTGTCAACCTCGAAGAACCCTGGTTCGTCTTCGGCCTGGTCCCCGGCCCGACGCACGCTGATCGATGTCCTGAGCAGGCTTGCGGGTTTGGTGGCGGTCTTGCCCCGGATAGGCACCTGGCCGCGCGTGGGCGCCAGGTACCGGTCGTTTGTCGCCGCGCTCATCCTGACGCTCGTCCTTGACTTCGACGGTGCACCTGCCCTCGCCGACGGCCAGGTGCCCGTGGGCCTCAAGGTTCGCCAGCGCATCGGGCATCGCTGCGGCGAGATACTTTCCGCACTGGCCGCCAGAAGCGGCCCACACCTGCTGCAACACCTTCAACGTGTCGTGGGAGTAGTGGCGAGAGCCCGGCTTGGGATCGGACTTGCCCTGATGCCCTCCGGGCGGATCCGCGGCCCGGGCCGTGAGCCTGCGCCTCGCGCTGTCTCTCGACCAGCCAGTGATGTCGACCACCTGGTCAAGGATCAGTGACTTCCCTTTCCTGGACGCCTTGGCGTACCCGGTCGCGTACCTCCTGGTGATCTCCGCTCGGGACTTCATCGACAGCTCGTTTCTAGCCACCCGACAACCGTGGCGGGCAGCGCCACACCCCAGCGACACTCCGTCCCACGCGGGCAAGAAACTCTGAGGCACGGACCCCCACTACGCGGGCCATGACCCTGAGTCTCGTCGCTGGCGGGCCCAGCTTGACGGACGTGCTACAGTCCAACGAACTGTTGGAACCGGGCGCAGCAGTACCCGGTTTCGGTGGCGCCCATCAATGTCGAGAACGCAAGTGAAAGGAAGCCGCATTTCAATGAAGAGCAAGGTTTTCGCGTTTGTTTCGGCCCTCGCCCTGACGTGTGTTGGCTTCGTGGCTTCGGCACCGGCTGAGGCGGCCGGCGGGAGCTGCAGCTGGTCCCCGTATGGCTCTGCCACGAAGCCCGCGCGGTACACTATCTGGGTTAGCGGTAACGCGTGCAACGTGGGGTACGGCGCTAGGGTGTACTTCTACAACAGCAGCTCTTCCGCGACCGAGTACAGCACCACGTCTGCACGGGTCACCCACGCCGACACCCAAGCCCAGGCGGGTCCAGGTACGATCTATTCACGCGGTGGGGCTTGGTAGTTGTATTGCCGACGCTTCGGCAGCCATCGCTGGGACAGGCGGGGTGGGGACGGTGACTCGGCCCGCCAAGAGGGCGCTGCTGGCTGGTGTTGTCCCTCGCCGCTTGTCTCAGCGCATTTGGCGAGCTGCCTCGCTTGGTCTTGCAGTGGCGTCTTGCCTGGTGGCAACAGGGTGCGGCGGCGGGACTGGAGCCGTTTTGTCCTCTGGAGGAGACGATCGCTCTGGTCTCGTAGCTGTCCAGCAGCTTGAAGAAGCTCTCGGCGGGGAACCGGAGGATGCTGGTCTTCTCGGTAGTGCTGCTGCTGCGTTTATGGATGGTTGTCTCGCCGAGCAGGGGTTTAGCAACGGCCCCGAGTACTCCAACGGCTCAAGCGGTTCTGAGGAGGACTACGAAAAGATGCGGGAGGCAGAACTCGACTACTGGTGGGGTGTTTCCCTTCCTGAATACGCAAGAAAGTACGGCTACCACGAACCGCCAGTGGAGGATTTCCTTGAGGTGTGGTCCGCGAGTGAGACGCCCTCCAGTGAGATGATGGAAGCTCAAGTGGGCGCGGCGTTCATGGCAGGTGAGACAGACCAACCAGGCGGTTGTGTGGGGCGGTGGGACGAGGAAGCCTACGCGGGCGTTTCCATGACAAGCACTGAGATGCAGGACGCGGTCTCTCAGCTTCGTACACAGTTTAGCGAAGAATCACGGCGACGCGACGCAGCGGTGACGGCAGTCGCAAAATGGAGCACGTGCATGGCTGACGAGGGCTACTCATACGCGGAACCGCACGATGCGCTTTCCCAGTTTACGTCGACGGTCGGCAATCCTGACGGAAGAGACGGCATCGCTTGGAATACGACCGCCCCAACCCAGGAGGAAATAAGGATCGCAGTAGCGGATGCTCAATGCAAGGCCGAAACGAGCTTCTGGGACCTGATCGCTGTCGCAGAGGACGAAGCCGCCCAGACAGTATTGGATTCCCAGAGGCCCCTGATCGAAGAGCTTCAGCGGGAGAACGACCGGCTTGCGGAAAACGCTGCGCGAATTCTCGCCTCTCGGCCGCCAGCGTAGTGTTTCCTGTTGTTGGTTGTGGAACTCGTTGCCTCGCCTTTCTTGGCGTGGTGTGCCAGGGGCATTACTGGCAGCAGCGTTTGCCTAAGTCGCAAGACTGACCGATGCTTGGCGACATTTCGCGCTCGCTATCTGGGCCCTCTACACCGGCAGAGGGACAGGTAGTAGCCGCTTCGCCTAGCAACATCCCGGTGCCGGTTGCGATCAAGGCGGTGATCGGTTCTATCTTGAACTTGAACCGAGAAGCCGCAGCCTTGGATGCCTCGCGGTAGGTGCAGCCAGAGCCCGAGCGCGGTCGTCAGCAACACTGGGATCGGTCTAGGCGATAGGTTTGATTGGACCGGCCTGTTACCGCGTACGTTGTTTGGCAACCACGCGCTAGCGTTGTTTGTCGGTGACCGCGGCGGCGAGGCTGACGAGCACCTCACAGAGATACCAGCGGAAGATGATCATGGCCAGGGTTGATGCTGGACCGCCCACGGTCGTGACTGGTCGTGGATTCTCTTCACTCTGAAGCGGTCATCCGCAAAGAACGCGACTCCGAAACGGCCAAATGGAGTGATCGGGACACGGCCTTGGTCGGCGCGTGCGGCAACCACTTGTGGGTTCATGCCGGACCCTGCGGTGTTTGAACTCGAGGTTCGAGGCGTGGACCCTATGAGAATCGGCAAGGGCCGCAATTGCCAGCATCTTCCGGAAAGACTGTTGCCCTCGTATTGCCTGGCCAAACGCCCAACATGGCACTGCGTGGTCTCTCCACGCACCCCACTGACAACGGGCCC
>JAIRRT010000077.1 GCA_031255835.1 Bifidobacteriaceae bacterium
AGCGGCATCGAACCCCTACGCAACGCACGCGCTACAACGCGAACACCCAACGTTTGAACGCCATCGGCGGACGGGTGGCGGCGACAGCCGCAACTGCTCAGAACGGGGTGGAAAACCGAAGATGGAGTTGGGTTTTGGACAGTTGGGGTTGTGGGGTGTTGTGGGATGGGGGCGGACTCGTGCTCAGGGGGGTGCAGCCGGGGCTGGGCGGACGACCGAAAGTGCCCAAAACTGGAAATAGCGCCCCGAGTTGAAGGGTGACTTGGGCAGTTGCGGTCGCCTACGGCGTACCGGCCGGTCCGTCGCCATCGACACGTTCGGTCTCCCAGGCGACGGCCAACTAGTCCTAAACCACTTCGGCTTCACCCCAGAGAACATAGCCGCCGAAGCCAAAGCCACCCTAGAAACCTGACCCAGCTTCGACGGGCTCGTCTTCGGTCCAGGCGAAGGATTTGGTTACTGCTTTTTTCCAGCCGGCGTATAGGTGGTCGCGCTGGGAGGGGGACATCTCGGGGTTCCAGCGGCGGTCCTCGGCCCAGTTGGCGCGGAGCTCATCGAGGCCGGACCAGTAGCCGACGGCCAGGCCGGCCGCATAGGCGGCACCGAGTGAGGTGGTCTCGGGGACCACTGGACGGATGACAGGCACGCCCAGCATGTCGGCCTGGAACTGCATTAGCAGTTTGTTGGCGACCATTCCGCCATCCACCTTCAGCTCGGTCAGGGGGACTCCGGCATCGGCGCCTACTGCATCGAAGACGTCCCGCGCCTGGTAGGCGGTCGCTTCCAGCGCGGCGCGGGCCAGGTGCGCTTTGGTGACATACCTGGTCAGACCGGTGAAAACGCCGCGGGCATCCTGACGCCAGTATGGCGCGAACATCCCGGAGAATGCAGGAACTATGTACGCCCCGCCGTTGTCCGGCACGCTCGCGGCCAGGTCCTCAATGTCCCCGGTCCGCTTGAAGAAGCCGAGATTGTCCCGCATCCACTGGACCAGCGCACCGGTGACAGCAATCGAACCCTCCAACGCGTAAACCGGTGCGGAATCGCCCAGCTGATAGGCAACCGTGGTGAGCAGACCGTTCTTCGACACGACGATGTCAGACCCGGTGTTGAACAGCAGAAATCCTCCGGTGCCGTACGTGCTCTTGGCCTCGCCGGGGTTGAAAGCGACCTGGCCAAACGTGGCCGCCTGCTGGTCTCCGAGGATCCCGGCAACGGGAGTCTCACGCAGCAGCGATTCGCTCGACGCCTTCCCATACACCTCCGATGACGATCGGATTGTTGGCATCATCGAGCGCGGCACCCCAAACGTTGCCAGGATCGAATCATCCCAATCCAAAGTGCGCAGGTTCATGAACAGCGTGCGCGAGGCGTTGGTGACATCGGTGATGTGAAGCCCGCCGTTCACCCCGCCGGTCAGATTCCAGGTGACCCACGTGTCCGGCGTGCCAAACAGCAGATCCCCAGCCTCAGCGCGGGCGCGCACACCAGGCACGTTCTCCAGAATCCAAGCGATCTTGGTGCCGGAAAAGTAGGTGTTGATCGGCAAACCGACCGTGTCTCGGAACCGGTCCACTCCGCCATCGGCGGCAAACCGTTCCGCAATGGGTCCTGTCCTGGTATCCAGCCAGACGATGGCGTTGTGCACCGGCTCGCCAGTGTGGCGGTCCCAGATGATGGTGGTCTCGCGCTGGTTGGTGATGCCGACGGCAGCCACCTCGTGGCGAGTGATGTTTGCCCTGGCCAGGGCTAGGCCGACGGCGTCGCGGGTGTTGTCCCAGATCTCCAACGGATCATGCTCCACCCAGCCGGCGCGCGGCTGGTACTGGTGGTGCTCCACGTAGCCGGAGGAGATGATCCTGCCGGCGTGGTCAAACACCATCGCCCGGGTGGTGGTGGTTCCTTGGTCGATGGACAGGATGTATTCGGCCATGGTGGGCCAGTCCTTTCGCGATGTGTCGGGACGCCAGGGGCGCGTGCGGACTCCCCAGTGAGGATAGAGCCGAGGTTTGCCGCTCGGGTGACCGGTTGGGTCGCATCGGCCACTTGGCTCGTGCACAAACGTGCAACAATGCTGGGCGTGCATGGCGCAAGAGAGCGAGATGTCCTGTTGGCGGCGTCGTTGTACTACTCGCACGATTACACGATGGACGCCGTAGCCCGCCGCCTTGGCACGTCGCGTTCCACTGTCAGCCGGCTGCTCAAAGCGGCCCGCGAGGAGGGGATTGTCACCATCTCCATCCGTGATCCGCAGACAAACCGTTTGGGGGCATCGGAGCTGGTGGCCGAGCGTTTTGGCGTTGACGCCCGCGTGGTCCCGCTACCTGATGATGCGTCCGATGCCGAACGTCTCAACCAGGTCGCCACAGCCGCCGCGAGGATTCTGAGCGGCTGGATGGATTCCTCGATGGTGCTGGGCGTGGCGTGCGGAACCACCACGAACGTCATCTCCCGCGAGCTTGCGCCCAAACCGATTCGCGGGGCGACGGTGGTCCAAATGGCGGGGGCGGCCAACACCCGCAGTTTTGGCATCGCGTTTGCTGGCGGGGTGCTGTCACGGTTTGCCGAGGCGTTCAACGCGACGGTTGTTGACTTCCCGGTGCCGGCCTACTTTGACCACCTGCAAACCAAGCAGGCCATGTGGCGCGAACGCTCGATTTCGCGTGTGCTGGACGCCCAGGCGCACGCCGATATCGCCGTGTTCTCGGTTGGTGCGCCGGCCGGGTCGGTGCCGTCCTATCTGTACTCGGCCGGGTATCTGGAGGCAGCTGATTTCCAGCACCTTCGCGACAACGGTGCAGTTGGCGATGTGTGTTCAGTCTTCCTCCCCGCCGATGGCGATCACTCCGCCATCGGTATGAACAGACGTGCGTCCGGCCCGACTCCAGACCAACTCCAGTCCATCCCGCGCCGCCTGTGCGCTGTGGCTGGTGACGCCAAAGTCGACATCCTGATAGCGGCTTTGCGCTGTGGCGCCATGACCGACCTAGTCATAGACCAACGCACAGCATCCCGCCTGGTCCGAGCCATAAGGTCCACCGACACCACCACCGACACCACTACCGAGTAACCAAACCCCAGCCACAGGATCGGCGTGGGGCGGCGGCTGGTTGGAGGGTGGGCGCCATAATGGGGCGGTGAGCGCCGCCGAGGGGAACCAGCCCATTGACGAATCAGCCGACTTCCCGGTACCGCCGCCCCTGACCGATCACGGGCCGGCCCGAATTGTGGCGTTGTGCAACCAGAAGGGCGGCGTCGGCAAGACAACAACCACTGTCAATGTGGCCGCTGCGCTGGCTGAATACGGCAGGCGTGTGCTGATAGTCGACTTCGATCCGCAAGGTGCCGCATCGGTCGCGTTGGGCATCCCCGCACGCGAATCTGACAAGACCGTGTATGACGCACTGATGTCACCGGCCACGGCACTGAAAGACGTCATCGTCCGCACAGCGTGGGACGGGATCGACGTCGCGCCAGCCAACATCGATCTTTCCGCTGCGGAAGTCCAGCTGGTTGGCGAGGTTGCGCGGGAATCCGCCCTGGCCAGAGCGTTGCGCGACGTTGCCGAAGACTACGATTCGATCCTGATCGACTGCCAACCATCGCTCGGACTGCTGACCGTCAACGCCCTGACCGCAGCCCACGGCGTCATCATCCCGCTGGAAACCGAATACTTTGCCCTGCGCGGCGTCGCCCTGCTGGTCGAGACCATCTCCAAGGTGGCAGACCGCCTCAACCCGAAGCTCAAAATCGACGGCATTTTGGCGACCATGTATGACGCCCGCACGCTGCACTCCCGCGAGGTCCTCGAACGCGTGCGGGACGCCTTCGGCAACAGCGTCTTCGACACGGTGATCGCCAGGACCGTCAAGTTCCCCGACGCCTCCGTGGCCGCGGAACCGATCCTGTTCTTCGCCCCGAACCATGCCGGCGCCAACGCCTACCGCCGCCTTGCCCGCGAGTTGATAGCCCGCGGCGACGCAGCGTGAGCCCCAACACATCGCCCGCCACTGCAAGCGGGTTTGAGGTACATCTTGGGGTGTTTGACGGGCCATTCGATCTGCTGCTCTCGCTGATAGCCCGCCGGCAGCTTGACGTCACCGAGCTTGCGTTAGCGCAGGTCACAGACGAGTTCATCGCTTACATCGCCGGCCAAGACGACTGGGACCTGGACCGGGCGAGCGAGTTCCTTGTCATCGCCGCGACCCTGATAGACCTCAAAGCCGCCCGCCTGCTGCCCGATGGCGAAACCGAGGACTCCCAAGACGTCGCCGCACTGGAGGCCCGCGATCTGCTGTTCGCCCGCCTGCTGCAATACCGCGCCTTCAAGCAGGTGGCCACAGAGTTTGCAGCCCTCGATGAAGCCAACCGCGGCTACTACCCGCGCCGTGTCCCGCTTGAGCCGCAGTTCGCTGGCCTGCTGCCTGAACTGGTGTGGAACCTGACCCCAAACGACCTGGCCAACATCGCCGCCGCGGTCCTGACCCGCCCACCCAAACCGGCCGAGGTCCCCACAGCCCACCTGCACGCCTCGCCGGTGTCCGTGGCCGAGCAAGCCCAGATCGTGGCAAGCCGGCTCGCCCAACGCGGTGAGGCCACCTTCCGTGCACTCGTCGCCGATGCCGCCGGAACCATGAGCGTGATAGTCGCCAGATTCTTGGCCCTGCTTGAGCTGTACCGGGCAGGCGCCGTCGCCTTCACCCAGGTAGCCTGCCTGGCCGAACTGTCCATCCGCTGGGTTGGCCAAGACGACCAAATCGAAATTGGTGACGAGTTTGACCGCCCCGAAGGAGACCCACGATGACGCACCCCACCGAGCCGACAGAACCTCCCCATGACACTGCTTGGTACCGCGGTGCAATCGAGGCTGTCCTGATGGTTGCGGATGAACCGGTTGCACCAACAGACCTGGCCGCCGCCCTGGACCTGCCCGTAGACCAGGTTGAGACGATCTGCCAAGACCTGGCCACCGAGTACCGCGGCGAGTCCGAGGCCCACCTCCCGCGGGGCTTTGAGTTGCGCAGTGTTGGCGGTGGATGGCGGATCTACTCCGCGCCGGCATTCGCTGACGTTGTTGAACGGTTCTGCCAGGAGGGGCACACAGCCAGGTTGACGCAGGCAGCATTGGAGACGCTCGCCATCGTCGCCTATCGCGGACCGATTTCACGTGGACGGATTGGCGCGATCCGTGGGGTCAGCGCAGATTCGGCTGTCCGCACCCTGATCAGCCGCGGACTGATAGACGAGGTCGGCACAGATGAAACCTCCGGCGCGCGCCTGTACGCCACAACCCAGCTTTTCTTGGAACGCCTCGGGCTGACTAGCCTTGACGCGCTGGAACCGCTCGCCCCGCGCCTACCCGGTGTCGAGGCCCTGGATGAGATTGAGGAGCACCCCGCCCGATGACCCCGACATCGATCCACGACCCTGACGCAGAACGCCTACAAAAGGTCCTCGCCAGAGCCGGCGTCGGCTCGCGCCGCAGCTGCGAAGAGCTGATCACGGCCGGCCGGGTGACCGTAGACGGCCAGGTGATCCGCGAACTGGGCACCCGCGTGGACCCCACCAAACATCGCATCGCCGTCGATGGCGAACCCATCCAAGCCGACCCGGCCACAGTGACCATGGCACTGCACAAACCAGCCGGCGTGGTCTCCACCATGAAACCCGACGCCGAACGGCCCACCCTGGCCGAATATGTGGCCCACCGGCGCGAACGCCTGTTCCATGTGGGCCGGCTCGACGCCGAATCAGAAGGCCTGATCCTGCTTTCCAACGATGGCGAACTCGCCAAACGCCTCACCCACCCCACCTACGGCGTCCCCAAAACCTACGTGCTGCAACTGCCCACCCGCCTGCCGCGGTCCGCCATCGGACGGCTGAAGGATGGGATTGAACTGGATGACGGGCCCGCCAACGTCGATTCGGTGCACGTCCTGGACGCCACGCCAGCCGCCACCCTTGTCGAGGTTGTGCTCCACTCGGGCCGCAACCGGGTGCTGCGCCGGATGTTCGCCGCCCTGGACATCCCCATTGATCGGTTGGTGCGCACCGGCATCGGACCGATCAAACTGGGCGATCTCAAAACCGGCCGCACCCGAGTTTTGAGCCCAGCCGAAGTCTCCTCACTGATGTCAGCCGTCGGATTGTGAGCAAGCCCGTGAACCCGCAACCCCTGCCCGCCGCCACCCAAGGTCCGGTCCACATTGTCGGCACCGGGCTGCTCGGCACGTCAATCGGTGTGGCGCTGCGGCGCCTCGGCGTCGAGGTCACCCTGGAGGATTCCTCACCCCTGGCGCTCGCAGTTGCCGTCGAGTTGAGTGCAGGCCGCCCCCGCACCCCCGACGATGCCGCCCCTCGCCTCGTTGTTGTCGCCGTACCACCTGAGGTGACTGGCCAAGTTGTGGCACAGCAGCTGGCGGAGTATCCGGCCGCGTCGGTGACCGACGTGGCCTCAGTCAAAGCGGCTGTGCTGGATGACCTGCGCAAAGCCGGCGCTGACCTGACCCGCTATGTCGGGTCCCACCCGATGGCTGGCCGTGAGCGCGGCGGGCCAGCTGCCGCGATGGCTGACCTGTTTGTGGGCCGGCCATGGGTGATTGCCGATTCAGGCCAGTCCTCCCGCACCGCAGTGCGGACCGTACGTGACCTGGCAATTGACGTCGGCGCAACGCTGGTCTCCATGGACCCCGAGCGGCACGATGCGGCCGTTGCGGTTGTCTCCCACCTGCCCCAACTTGTCGCATCGCTCGTGGCTGCCCGGCTTGTCGAAGCCCCAGGCGGCGCTGTCGAACTGGCTGGTCAAGGGCTGCGCGATGTCACACGGATAGCCGGCAGCGACGCGATGTTGTGGGCGGCAATCCTGGCCGCCAACGCCCCCCAAGTGGCCAGCGAGCTGCGCTCAATCCGCGACGGCCTGGATGACACGTTGGGCGCATTGGATGCGGCGGCGAGCGGGAACTTCGGCAAGGCAATCACGGGACTGCATGACGTGATCGTGCGGGGGAACGCTGGGGTGGAACGGATACCCGGCAAGCATGGCGGCGCCAGGACCGACTGGGATGTGGTGACAGTCCTGGTCACCGACTCGCCGGGCGAGCTTGGGCGGCTGTTCACCGAGGTGGGACGGGCCGGAGTCAACCTGGAGGACGTCGAGATTGAGCACGCCGGCGGCAAACCCGTGGGCCTGACCTCGATCTCGGTACTGCGCGGTTCGGGACCGCGGCTCGCCTCCGCGCTGGCCCGAGCCGGCTGGCGGATACTGGCCTGATGGGAGCGTGGGGAGTGGCGGATGCAGCAGGTACAACACCTTTGACCATCGCGATTGACGGGCCGTCCGGCTCTGGAAAGTCGAGCCTGGCGCGAGCCGTTGCCGCACACCTGCGCCTGGCCTACCTCGACACCGGCGCCATGTACCGCGCGGCCACCGTTTGGGCGTTGCGCTCCGGCGCGTCCCTTTCAGAAACGGACCGTGTAGCCGCACTGACCCGCGCAATGCCGTTGCGTGTCTCCCTGGACCCAACAGCCCCCGCCTTCTATCTAGCCGACGATGACGTCACAACCGCCATCCGTGACCCTGCCGTTTCCGCAGTGGTTTCCCAGGTGGCGACAAACCTCCAGGCCCGCCCGATCCTCATCGCAGCCCAACGGCGGATGGTCAGCGCCGAGAGGGCGGGAGGCTACGCCGAGGGCCGCGGGATTGTGCTTGAGGGGCGGGACACCACCACTGTGGTGGCCCCAGAAGCCGAGGTCCGTGTGCTGCTAGTGGCAGATGAGGACGCCAGGTTGCGCCGCCGGGCAGCAGAGATTTGCGGCTCAGATGATCCGGCGGCTCTCGATGCGACACGCCCAGCCGTGATTGGCCGCGACAGGGCAGATTCGCAGGTAGCCGAATTCATGACCGCGGCCGATGGTGTGGCCACGCTCGACAACTCCGATCTGACCGTCGCCGAGACAGTAAACGCCGTATTGGAGCTGGTGGAGGAGGCCCTGGCATGACCGGCCGGCCCAAACCGCCAGGCCCGTTCGGGCCCGGCTGGGCCCGCTGGGTGGCCTGGGTGATTGCCCACGGCTGGCTGTCCACCCGGGTACTCGGAAGGCAACATGTGCCAAAGCGAGGTCCAGTAATCCTGGCCGTGAACCACTCAGGCCTGGTCGATGGACCAGTTGTTCTCGGTGTGGCCGGCCGCGGGATGCACTTTTTGATCAAGCAGGAGCTGGTGCGCGGCATCGGCGGCAGGATTTTGCTGGCAGCCGGCCAGGTGCCCGTGGCGCGAGGCAGCGGACGCACAGCCCTAGAAACAGCACTTGAACTGCTGGAACGCGAGCGGGTGGTCGGGATTTTCCCCGAGGGTACCCGCGGTGCCGGCCGTGTGGCTGACGTCCAGGCTGGGGTTGGCTGGCTGGCAGTCCACTCCGGCGCCCCAGTCATTCCGGTGGCGTGCCTGGGCACCCGCCTGACTGGCGAACCGGTCAACACGATCCCCAAACTGCGCCGCCCGGTGGTCATCTCCTTCGCAGAGCAAGTGGACCTGGCTCCCGTCCGCAGACTGGGCAAAAGCCGCGAAGCCGTCAGCCTGGCGATAGACCTGGTGGGCGCCGCACTGGCCAGCCATGTCGCCTCCACAGAGGTCGCCACCGGCATCGTCCTGCCTGATGCCTGACCGCGCGGCAACCTGCGGTGGGGAACAATAGCCCGGTGACTCAAGACCCAACCGTCGGGCTGGACGGATTCGAGCTGGATGAGGCGGACCGTCAACTCCTTGAGGCGGCTGGTGATGGTGACCAGTGGCCGCCCACCACGCAGGACCGGGGCAGTGTGGCCATAGTTGGCAGGCCCAACGTTGGCAAATCAACGCTGGTCAACCGGATTCTGGGGCGCCGCGAGGCAGTCGTGTTGGACACCCCGGGTGTCACGCGTGACAGGGTCACCTATCCGGCAAGTTGGGCGGGCAGCGACTTCAAGGTGATCGATACCGGCGGATGGGATGTCGGGGTGGACGGGCTGGCAGCACGCGTGGCCGAGCAGGCCGAGATCGCTGTGGCGATGGCGGATGTGGTTGTCCTTGTTGTCGATGCAACCGTCGGGGTGACCGACGCCGATGAGGAGGTTGTCCGTCTGTTGCGCCGCGCCGGCAAACCGGTGGTGCTGGCGGCCAACAAGGTGGACGGCCCGTCCAGCGAATCCGACGCCGCCACATTGTGGAACCTCGGGATAGGCCAACCGATGGCCATCTCAGCGCTGCACGGCAGGGGGATCGGTGACCTCCTCGACGCAGTGGTGGCAGAGCTTCCTCCCCCCCAGTCCCGTCCCACCGCCGATGCCGTCCGGCGGGTTGCGTTGGTGGGCCGGCCCAACGTCGGCAAGTCTTCCCTGCTCAACCGGTTGGCGGGTTCACAGCGAGCCGTGGTGGATTCGCTGGCGGGAACAACCCGAGACCCAGTGGATGAGGACATCGAACTGGACGGGCGGACGTGGCGATTTGTGGACACCGCCGGGATTCGCCGCCGCATCCACCAGGCCAGCGGAGCCGACTACTACGCCTCTTTGCGCACCCAGGCGGCCATCGAGCGGGCCGAGGTTGCGGTGGTGTTGGTGGATTCGGCCCAACCGTTGAGTGAGCAGGACATCCGCGTGTTGCAGATGGCTGCCGATGCCGGCAAAGCGACCAT
>JAIRRT010000168.1 GCA_031255835.1 Bifidobacteriaceae bacterium
GTGGCGCCGCTCATCTTGCCGAGGTACTCGCCCGCCATGATCCGGCGCAGCTGCCGGTCCAACCGGTGGGCAATGACACCCATCTCCTTGCCCAAAGTGGTGGGCGTGGCCGGCTGACCATGGGTCCGGGACAGCATGGCGACATCGGCATTGGACTGGGCCAGCTGAGCGAGGTCCGCCACCAGCTCGCGGGCAGCAGGCAGCCAGACCTGCCCAACAGCGCGGCGCACAGTCAGGGCGTAGGCAAGGTTGTTGATGTCCTCAGAGGTCGCACCGAAGTGCACCAGCTCAGCCAAGCTGGCTTGGCGCAGTTGGGCAGGGGCGCTGGCAGATTCCAGGCGCCGGCGGATGAAGTATTCGACAGCCTTGACATCGTGGACAGTTTGCCGCTCAATCTCGCCCAGCTCGGCAATCTCATCTGGCCCAAACGCGGCGGGGATGGCGCGCAGATACTCGACTGACTCTTCGGTCAGGGTGGGCAGGCCAGGCAGGGCTTGACGCTGGGCTAGGTGGATGAACCAGGCAATCTCCACCTCGATCCGCGCCCGGTTGAGTCCAGCTTCGGATAGGTCCTCCACCAGCGCAGCTGTCGCTGCCCGGTAGCGTCCATCCAGCGGTCCAAGGGCGATGGGCGGTGATACTTCAGCCAGCCGGACACGGGGCGGGGATTGTGGCACGCGGTCCAGTGTCCCACGCCTGTCCAACCCCCAGAAAAAAACTTTCCGCATCTGGGAAGAATCCGGGACCTTTGTCCGTTTGACATGTTGAACGCGGCCCGGCCGGGCTGGTGTGGCTTCTGGGGCGATAGCGACACGAACTCGGTCGGGCCTTTTCTCATGCCCTCTCGCAGGTTGGCGTTTCACCTGGTCAGGGCGGGAAAACGGGCCGCGGGGCCGCGGTGCCCGCCGGTGGGGGCTAGCGCCGGCGCATCAGCCAGTTGACTCCCGAAAGAACAAACCCGCCTGCCAGGCCCAAGGGACCAAAGTTGGCCGCGAAGTAGACCACCGAGGCAATGTTGTCCGGTACGTCCACCTGCGCCGCCCCAAACCCATACCCAACCAGACAAGCGACGATGGCGGTCACCCACAGGGCAACGGACCACGGGTTTGTCTTGATTTGCGGACGGGCTGGCACCGGGTCCGGTGCCAGCGCCTGTGCGAGCGCCCCGGCTACTGGCACGGGAACTGGTTCTTCCGGCGCGGGTGCTGGGGCGGCTGGCTCGGCAGCTGGCTCTGGGACTGCGGACTCCGGCGCTGCTTCGGTGGCCGGAGGGGCGCCATCGTCCCCGAGGACGGCCAGCAGGTCAGCCTCAATGTCATCCTGCGCAGGGGCTGGCGGCTGGGCGGGCTCGGGTTGTGCTTGTGAGGCGTAGGCCGGAGCCGGAGTGAGCGCGATATCCAACTCCACGGCGGCCTGAACGGGCTCAGGTTGAACACCTAGACCGGGCGGCTCTTCAGAGGCGACATCAGCTCCTGGCGCGATGAATCCGGCATCGCTAGCAAGCTGGTCCCCAGGCATGGATGGCGGCGGGCTTTGGGCCGGTTCGGGGCCGGCTCCCAGCGGAACATCGACCAGCGAGGCGGCACCTCGCGGGGGTTGGCTGGGCGGTTGGGCGCCGGCCGCCTCGCCGGGGAACGGTGCTCCGGGGAAAAGCGGCGGCTCAACCGGCACATCGCCCGCTCCACCCCGCACGGGGGATCCCGGGGAGGTGGCAGCGATGTCGACCTGGGGCTGAAGCAGGCCATATCCATCGGCAGGAAGGATCGGTGCGCCGGCCAGCGAGTCCTGCGCGGCGGCGTCAGCAACGTCACCGGGCGTCTGGGGCAACTGGACATGGGCGGGCCCGCCAGCTGGGAACACCGAGATCCGGTCAGGTGGACCGGAAGCGGAGTCACCGGCATCGGCGGCGGTGTTGGCTGGCTCGGGAGACTCAGGCGGGCCGGCGGGGGTGGCGCGGCGGGGCGCGCCTGCGGCCGGACCCGTCCAGCCCGAGGCCGGGGTGTGGATCGAGGCCGGGAACGGCGGCGGGGCATCGAGGTAGCTGCCGGCTGGCGGCTCGGTCCGAGCGGTCGGAGCAGGCAGCGGGAACACGGGCGGGACGCCTTGGGCGGCAGGGCTGGCGGCCGGGAAGACCGGCGCTTGCGGCATCGGTCCGCGCCCAGGGGTGTATGTGCGCCGAGCTGGCGGGGCGTCCTGACCTGGGGTTACACCTGCCGGTTGCCAAGCCGGTGCCTGGGCGGCTCCAGTGCCGCCCAGTGTTGCGGACGATGGCGCGCCCTGGGCTCCCGGGGTTCCCGGAGCAAGTGGTGCGGCACCTGGGGACTGTGGTGTCCCGGGAGCGGCGGCTGGCGCGGCCGCTGGTGTGGCGCCTGGAGCCCCGGTGGCGCTTGGGGCCTGTGGAGTGGCGCCCGGAGGATCGGCCGAGGGATCGGCTGGTGGTGCGGCGACGTCATCGGACGTCGGGGAACCGGCGCGGTGGGCCGGAGCGAATCTGGGCGGAAATGACGGCGGTGTTGCCTGCGACATGGCGCCCACGGTATCCCTCATAGGCCCAAAGTGCTGGACCCACGCCCTGGCAACCCGACCCTCGGATCATCCTTGTGCCTGGCGTGGAGGCTTTTCATCCACAGTGAGAGTTATCCACAGTCTGCTCAACTCGGCTGGGCGGGCGTCGCGAGGCGCGGGGCACCATGTCTGTCATGTCCAAACAAGCCTGGGAAGGGGGCGGCGCGCCCGATGTCCCCGCGCCGGTCGCGCAGCACTGGTCTGCCGACGCCGTAGCCGCCGCCAAGGCCGTTGCAGCTCTCGAAGAAGCGATTGCGTTTCTGGACGGAGCCCGCCCGGTCAAATGGGTCGCCCCGTCCGTATCCGAATACGTCATGCAACTCAACGCACTGCGAGGGATGTGCAAAGCGTCGCTCGATCTTGCCGAGACCGTAAGCATGCGGGTCAAGGCATACAACCACTTGCTCGAAGCGGAGCGGATGCGCTCCGCGGCACTAGGAGGCTAGAACCGTGGCCAAAGGCGACATCACAGTCGAAGGTGGTGCAGGCGGCATCATTGCCAGCATCGAAGAGATGGAGAAGCTGGCCACCGTGGTCGGCAAAGCTTCTGAGGCGCTGGAGCAGGCCAATTCCCAGGCTTCGGCTCTGTATCTATGGAGAGGGCAGGCGGCGCTGCTGGGTGGCCCAAAGGCCATGTCGAGTTCGCCAGAGTTGGTTGCAGCCCACGCCAATCTGTCCCAAAGCGTCGATTCCCTGATGACATCTCCGGCAGCGCCTGGGCGGTGCGGCAAGGTCACCACCGACTTGCAGGGCGCGCTTTTCGGCGCGATAGATGAATACGAACAAGCCGAGCAAGAGAACGAGTACAGCCTCAACTTGCTGGAGAAGGCCTTCCTGTTCGGCTGGGACCTGACCGGCTGGCTGGGAGGACTGGGAGGAAAGATTTCGAGCATCATGGGACTAGCGTCCATGGTGGGCGTCGCTGCCGCCAAGGGCTACCTTGAGGGCACGTCGTTGGCAGAGACAGTGCGGAAATACCACGAGGTGATCCGTGAGGCATTGGAGCAAGTGACCATGCCTGTCCCGCTACCTGGCACCTCAGACACGGCGAAGTTGGCCGGGATCCTGGCACTAATGTCGCGAATCCTGAACTTCCCTTACGTAGCAGCAGGCAACGCCGAGATCCGCTGGTTGGGGGCGAGCACAGGGGTGATGTCCCCCAACTTGGCGGACTTGGTCAAAGGCATCGACTTCGCCAACAAGGAGGTCCTGAACGGCGTGCCCAGCATCCTGGTCACCCAGGTGCACCAGCCCGGGAATGGAGGCGCCAAGACTTGGGTTGTTTCGCTTCCGCCTACCAGCGACCATTTTGGCAAGAAAAGCCCATTCGATGTCGTGTCCGATTTTGACTCTGTCGGCTTTGGGACCAATGACGTCGTCGGTGGCCTCATCAAAGCGCTCCTGGCCTCGGGCGCCAAGAAGGGCGACAAAATCCTCCTGGCTGGCCATTCGCTCGGCGGATTGACGGCCGCAGCAGCAGCGGCGTCACCCGAGTTCCTGAAGCATTTCTCGCCACCGGCCATCATTACCCTTGGTTCGCCCATCGCCACTATCAACATTTCGCCGAAATCCCCGGTCTTGGCTGTGGAACATACCGAGGACATATTCGTCGCAATAGGCGGGCCGGGCAATCGCAATACGCCTAACATCACCACTGTTGGCCGGTCGCTGGCTGACTCGGCGAACGCAGCTGAGCGCGCAGCCGCTACCGATCCGATAGGCGCAGCATCACACGGCCGTCCTTACTATGAAGAGACCTTGCGCCTCATCGATCAATCGAACGATCCATCCATCCGGGACTTCAAGGATGCCATTGCCCCCATC
>JAIRRT010000187.1 GCA_031255835.1 Bifidobacteriaceae bacterium
GGCCCCACGAGGCCCTCGTAGGCCGATGACCTGCGGGTTTGGCTCCCCCACCTGGACTCGAACCAGGAACCTACTGATTAACAGTCAGTCGCTCTGCCAATTGAGCTATGGGGGATCGACGCCTATTCGGCCCACGATCATAGCAGTCCGCATCCGGGACGCCCGCCCTCACGGCGCCTCATCCATGCCGACCGACTCAGCCGCAGCGCGCGTCGCCTCGGCCACCGCGGCCGCAACGGCCTGATCGGCCAGGTCCACGCCTGGTGGGGCGACAACTTGGGGGGCCAGTGCGCCATCGGGCATCCTCCTGATGGCAACGCGGACGATGCCGCCACTCACCTCAACCGGCCGCAGCGCCACCACGGAGCGTGTCACCTGCTCCTTTACCGCTCGGGCGACCGGCCGCCCAGGTTTGCCCAGCCGGACCGCCCATGGGTCCTGCTCGCTGATCCACTCCACGTGCAGCACACCGTCGGAATCGAACCGGGCCTTGGAGATCTGGTGCCATGGGCCGGCGATGACGTCCCCATCCTCCCCAACCAGGGCGAGGCGCGCGGTGGTCGCCACCACCCAACCGCCGTCCAGGGCCGGCCGGGCCGCCAAGACCTGCTCGCCTGGACCGACGGCGATCTTGGCCACGGCATCGCGCCGCGCGGCAGAATCTCGCCAGGTCACCGGGCCACTGTACCGACCGCGGCGGGCCTACCATGGCTCGCATGAGCGAACAGCGCCTTCAGATCAACCTTCCGCAAGAGCAAAACGGCGGGGTGTTCGCCGACTTTGTCCGGGCCTGGCACACCTCCGACGCCTTCGTTCTGGACTTCGCCAGCCTCACCCAGCCTCCCCATTCCGCCGAGCCAGGTGGTCCGGTGATCCTCGACGCCTCGGTGGTTGCCCGCGTACGGATCCCGCCGGCCCAGGTGTTTGAGCTGATGAAGGCGCTTGAGCAGCAGCTTTCCAGCTGGGAGAAGGAGCGCGGCTCGCGCCCGGAGACACGCTCCTAGGCCCGCCTACGCCTACCCAGGCGTCACCGCGCCCTGGGGCACCCACGCACCCGACCGCCAAGCCGCACCTTTGCGTGCCTGCACCGCCGCTGGCCGGTCACGATTCGCCGCCCAGGTCGCGGCGCTGGGCCTCCAAGAGCCGCATGCGCTCGAGCATCGCCGCCTGCTCGGCCGGATTGGCCGCGGCCGCAGGACTGCCCATCTGCGCTCGCAACTGGCCGATCTGTCGGAGCATCAGCTCATCCGCCAACTTGAACACCAGGCCATGGACATAGTCGCGCCGCTTGTCGACCTCCTCCCCCCTGGCAGCCGCCGATGCCGGCTCCTCCTCTATCGGCATCGGCGTCACCGCCAGCTCGGTCACCAATCCAGCAACAACGCTCGCAGCGGTTGCCCGCACAGCCTCAAGCCACTTGGCTGGGCCGCCCAACTCCGCAACACTCCCCACCCCGCCAACCGCTCGGATCGCATCGTGAATGGACCGGAAATCTGGGGATGAGAAGGCCGTTCCGTCCAGCTGATCGAATGTGGCCGGAACGGCGTCTGGAGCCTGGAGCACCGCCATCAGCGTTTCGTATTCCAACCGGGCCACACGACCTCCCGCCCGGGGCCCACTCCCAACGCCACTGCGGGGGCCACCAGACCCGTACTCAGCGCTGCCCGGATCACCCCCTCCACCAGGTCCTGCGTCACCGCCGCGACGCCCTGACCGGGACACCCGCCTGACCTCATCTGACACCGACCGCTCCGGCAGTCCAATCCATCCGGCTAGGAGCCGCGCGTACTCACTGCGCAAGCCCTTGTCCCGCAACCGGGCAACAACCGGTGCGGCATACCGCAGTGCCGCCACCCGGCCCTCTGGTGCGTCCAGGTTCAACTGCGCGAATACCGTAAGAATGGCGAACTTGAACATGGGGACCGCATTGGCCACAAGCTCACGGACCGCACCGTCCCCCTGGCTTTGGCGCAATTCGCATGGGTCCATTCCGTCCGGCGCCACGGCAACGTATGTATCGGCGTAGAAGGATTGGTCTTGTTCAAAGGCGCGCATGGCGGCTTTCTGACCGGCCTGATCCCCATCGAAGGTGAACACCACCTTCCCCGGTACTGTGGAGCCGGCGCTATCGCCCATGAGCCGGCGGACCACGCGGACGTGTTCTTCCCCAAACGCGGTCCCGCATGTCGCTATCGCTGTCGGCACACCTGCCAGGTGAGCAGCCATAACATCCGTATACCCCTCGACGATGACGGCCCGCCGTTCCCGAGCGATGTCACGTTTGGCGAGGTCAACACCATACAGAACGCTCGACTTATGGTAGACGGGCGTCTCGGGGGTGTTGAGATACTTTGGCCCTTGGTCGGATTCATCCAGTTTGCGGGCGCCGAATCCGACAACACTTCCGGTCAAATCTCGAATGGGCCATATCAAGCGGCCGCGGAAACGGTCATAATAGCCCCGCTGACTCTGGCTCACCAAACCAGATGACGCAATTTCAGCCTCGGTGAAACCTTTGCTCCGAAGGTGCCGCAAAAGCGCATCCCAAGAGTTGGGCGAATACCCAATCCCGTACCGCTCAGCCACTTCGCGGTCGAATCCCCGTGCGGTCAAGAACTTGCGTCCAGGCTGGGCTTCAGGTGAAGCCAGGGCGTTGGCAAAGAACTCGGCCGCCACCCGGTTTGCTTCGATGATCCGCCCCCGGCCTGAGACCTCGGCCTCACGCCCAGCGCTCGCCTCGTAGTGGAGCACAATCCCGTATCGCGAGGCCAAGTGCTCGATGGCCTCGGTAAACGTCAACGAGTCCGCCTGGCGCAGGAACGCGATGGTGTCTCCGCCCTGCCCGCAGCCAAAGCAGTGCCACACCCCCAGGGGGGGACGCACGTGGAAGGAGGGTGTGCGCTCATCGTGGAACGGGCACAGCCCCTTCAGCGAGCCCGATCCGGCCGGTTTGAGGGCAACCCTCTCTCCCACCACCTCTTCGACCCGGACGCGCTCGCGGACCAGCTCAACGTCCTCACGCTTGATCCGCCCAGCCACGCCCAGAAGTGTAGGCGCCCCATCCGGCGCACCCCGCACCCGCTAGGCGCAAACCCCCAGCCAGACCCGAACGCCACTACCCCCGGGCCACGTACGCCGTATGCCACAAATGGGCCGAGGTATCGGTCAACGCGGCCAACTGATCCACAACAACCCTGCGGCGAGCACCGTCATCGGCGGCTGATAGCCAGTCTTGGCGGTACTCGGCGTCCAGACCGAATGGGGCGATGTGAACCAGGCGTTCATACAGTTCAGCCAGCAATTCGCGCTGCGCCACATAGATCGGGTCATCGCGGCGCGGCTCCATCACGTAGATGGTGGCCAGCGCCTTTAGCACAGCGATCTCAGCCGCCGTCTCGCGGGGTATCACCAGGTCAGCGCCATATCGAATGATCGCTCCAGAGCCATAGCGTCGCCTTGTGGCGAGCGTCGCCGCGGTGCAGAACCGGCCAATCAGATCGCTCGTCATGTTCTTCAGCCCCGCCAACGCGGACCGCGAACCATCCCACGCACGCCAGTCCAGGTCCCGCAACCGTTCGGCCGCATCGGTCAGCTCGGCCTCATCGAGTTGGGGAGCAAAACGTGTGGCGGCCATGCGGACCAGACCTGGGCGTTCGGCATCGTCGGTGAGGGTTGGCATCGGGATCGAACCACCAACAATCCCGTCCTCGACATCGTGAACTGAATATGCGACATCGTCGGAAAAGTCCATGACCTGCGCTTCTAGGCACCGCCGGCCGGGGGGCGCGCCACGTCGCAACCAGTCGAACGCCGCACGGTCCTCCTCGTAGAACCCGAACTTCGCGTCGCTGGCGCCATCGGGTCCCTCCCCGCGCGCCCACGGATATTTGCATGTCGCGTCAAGCGAGGCGCGCGTCAGGTTCAACCCGACCGATCTTCCCAGGTCAGCGCCGTAAACCTTGGCCTCCAACCGGGTCAGCAGCCGCAGAGTCTGGGCATTGCCCTCAAATCCGCCGATGCCGGCACTCACCTCAGCCAGCGCCCGTTCCCCGTTGTGACCAAAAGGTGGGTGGCCCAGATCATGGGCAAGGCAAGCGGTATCGACCACGTCCGGGTCGCAGCCCAACATCTTGCCCAGCTCCCGGCCAACCTGGGCAACCTCCATCGAGTGGGTCAGGCGGGTGCGGATTACGTCATCGGCGGCGGGGAAGTCGGTGCGGCGCCAAGGCGTCCTGACCTGGGTTTTTGCGCCCAAACGGCGTAGGGCGGCGCAGTGCACCACACGCGCGCGGTCCCGCTCAAATGGGCTACGCGAGGAGGACTTGGGCCGCTCAGCAACCCAGCGTTCCAGATCGGGCTGGCCGTAGGGTCCGGGCGGCGGCGACGCCACCTCATGCGCCGGCGGATCCCACTTGGTGGACACGGCCAGTCATACTACGGCTGTTCAGCGGGTCGGCGTGGCCCAGGGGGCAAGCAAGGCACTACGGTGGTGCCTTGCTCGGCACACGGCCATGACGCCGGTTTGTGCCTGTTTGACGGACAAAGGAGCCCAGCGTGAGCCTCTCGCCATCTGGCCCCCTGACGGACGCGTTCGGACCGAACGCGACGATGGAACTGGTACACCCAGCGGCACCAGGCCCTATGCCGTGGTGGCGCTCAGCGGTGGTGTATGAGATCTATCCGCGTTCCTTCGCCGATGCCGATGGGGACGGGGTCGGTGACCTCACAGGCGTGCGCGCCCATCTGGATCACCTGGCGCACCTTGGTGTCGATGCGATTTGGTTGAACCCGTTCTACGTCTCAGGTTGGGTGGATGGCGGTTTCGATGTGATCGATCACCGTGCGGTCGATCCTCGTTTGGGCACAATCGCCGATTTCGATGCCGTCATTTATAAGGCCCACGATGTCGGACTGAAAGTCATCATTGACCTGGTCCCCAACCACACTTCAGACCGCCATCCCTGGTTCCAAGCTGCCATAGCGGCAGGACCGGACTCGCCCCAAGCTGGGCTGTATGTTGTGCGGCCCGGACGTGGTGCTCACGGCGAGTTGCCGCCCAACCAGTGGAAGTCGAAGTTTGGTGGTTCAGCCTGGACTCGATTCCCTGGGAACGCCACCGATCCCGTGCACTGGTACCTGCATCTGTTTGATGTCCATCAACCCGACTTGAATTGGCAAAACCCGCTGGTCAGAGCGGAATACATCTCGATTATGCGGTTCTGGCTGGAGCGCGGGGTTGACGGGTTCCGGGTGGACAACGCCCACGCTTTGATCAAGGCTGACGGCCTGCCAAATGAGGCTCCGGACTGGGTCTCCCCAGTGGGCAACCCAGCCGCCGCTGAGGCTGCCGAACACGCCATGCGCCGCGGCGAACGCGACGCTCCGCTCTCGGCGCCGCGCCGTGATGTTGGCCCGCAGTGGGATCAGGAGCTGGTCCATGAGGTCTACCGCGAGTGGCGCACCGTAATCGAGGAGTATCCAGGCGAGAGGATCCTGGTCGGTGAGGCCTGGGTGTCTCCTCCTGAGCGCCTGGCCCGCTATGTCAGGTCCGATGAGATGAACCAGGCGTTCAACTTCGAGTTCCTGGCAGCCGGCTGGAACGCGCCGGACCTGCGGACCGCCATCGCCGGCACTGTTGAGGCTCTGGACGCTGTCGATGCCCCGGCCACTTGGGTGCTGTCCAACCATGACGTCATCCGGCACCTGACCCGCCTGTCCCTGCCACCGGACCAGGCATGGGCTGGCGGGCTCGATCCGAACCAGCGCATGCCCGAGCCGGCCGCCGCTTTGCGCCGAGCCCGGGCCGCCACGTTGCTGATGTTGGCGTTGCCTGGTGCCGCCTACGTGTATCAGGGCGAAGAGTTGGGGCTGCCTGAGGACGCCTCGCTGCCGGAGAACGCTCTGGAGGATCCGACTTGGCGCCGTTCGGGGTTCACCGTCCGCGGCCGCGATGGCGCCCGAGTCCCGCTGCCCTGGGTGGCTGACGCCCCCAACTTCGGCTTCTCTACCGCCAGGGTCCCCTGGCTGCCTCTGCCCCCCGGCTGGCGCGATCTGGCCGCGGACCGCCAGCGCTCAGTGCCCGGCTCCACATACGAGACCTACCGGGCGGCTTTGTGGTTGCGCCGCCGCCTGGAGCTGGGGACCGGATCGTTGGCGCGCCTGCACGGCCTGTCCGGCCTGCCGTCCGAGTCGGTGCTCGCCTTTGTCAACCGGACCACCCTGGTGGTTGCCAACCTGGGCACCGACCCCCTGCGCCTACCATCCGGTCTGATGGTCCTGCACGCCTCCAGCGACCTCCCCCTAGCCGACGATGACGCCGTCCTAGTCCCCCCCGATACAACAGTCTGGATAGACCTCGCCTAACCCGCCGGCCAGTGGTTTGGGCGTTTGCGGTCGCTGTCGGTCGCCGTGGGGCTGTGGTTTGGGGTGGGGGTGATATCGGGGGGTGATATCGTTGGGGGGTGGGGGACTTGCTGATCCGTAATGTGCCGTCGGGGCTGAAGCTGGAGTTGGCCCGTGCTGCTCGGGCCAATGGGCGTTCACAGAGCGCTGAGGTGATTGCTCGCCTGCAGCAGACCTCAGGCGAGCAGGCTCTGCCAGTTCGGCTCGACCTGCACTTCGGCAGTGCCGTGGTTGACACCACCTGGTCTCGTGCTGAGATCTATGGTCAGGACGCACGGTGAGAGTCTTTGTCGACACCAATGTGCTGCTCACAGCCACCGATCCCCAACGCACCCATCATGCTGCGGCTCTGGCATTCCTCCAATCAGGCAAGCATCAGCTGTTCACCTCCCCTCAGGTGTTCCGCGAGTACCTGGTTGTAGCAACCCGACCACCAGCCAACAACGGCCAAGGCCTCAGCATCCACCAGGCACTGGAGAACGTGGCCGCATTCAGCAAGGTGATCGCGCCAGTCTTCGAGACCGAGCCAGTGTGGGCCAAACTCCGCGAACTACTAGCAGCACCGGAGGGCCCGTCGGGCAAACAGATCCACGATGCCAACATCGCCGCCACCGCGATCACCCACGGCCTAACCACACTCGCCACCTTCAACCCCTCAGACTTCACCCCCTTCCCCATAACCACCACCCAACCCACAACCCCCTAGACCCC
>JAIRRT010000171.1 GCA_031255835.1 Bifidobacteriaceae bacterium
CGCCACGCGGGCGGGCCGCCGGTGGGGGCGTCGCCACGCGACCAGGCTGCCAGCGGGGGCGTCGCCACGCGGGCGGGCCGCCGGTGGGGGCGTCGCCACGCGACCAGGCTGCCAGCGGGGGCGTCGCCACGCGGGCGGGCCGCCAGCGGGCGGGTTGCGGGCGGAGGCGTTGCCAAGGCGTCGGGCCGGCATTGGCCAGGGTTACGAGGAGGAAGGCATTATTGGGTGGTGGCTACTCAGCAGGGTTTGAACCAGCGCACACGTATGACAGCCGGCGAGCGGCGAGAGCAACTCCTGACCGTGGCCTGTTCGCTGTTTGGTGAGCGGGGCTTTGAGGGCACGTCGATTGAGGAGATTGCAGCGCGGGCCGGCGTGTCCAAGCCTGTGGTCTATGAGCACTTTGGCGGCAAGGAAGGCCTCTACGCAGTGGTGGTTGACCGGGAGTTGACCGCCTTGCTGGCCTCTCTGACATCCTCGCTTCGCTCCCCGGGGCACCCGCGCGCCATCGTCGAACGCACCGCACTTGTGCTGCTCGAATACATCGAGGAGCACGAGGACGGCTTCCGCGTCCTTGTGCGTGACTCCCCCGTGGCCGAGGCAACCGGGCCGTTCCATTCGATGCTGGGGGACGTCGCGGGGAACGTGGAGGAGCTGCTGGGCGAGCAGTTTGCCCGCCGGAACCTGGACCCCGGCACCGCGCAGATCTACGCACAGATGCTGGTGGGCATGATCGCCTTCACGGGCCAGTGGTGGCTGGAGGAGCGCACGCCTGACAAGCGGACCGTCGCCGCACACCTGACCAATTTGGCGTGGAACGGTCTGCGCAGCATGGAAAGGACACCAGTCCTGAGTGAACCATTGCACGATGCCGGCCCTCACCAGGCGTTTTAGGTCTATAGGTTCCGCCGCCCACCATGCACCTGCTTGGAGCTGAAGCGCTTTCCATCGCCTACCAGGGGCGGTCCGTCCTGGCCGATGTCGGGCTGGGGATCGAATCCGGTGACCGGATTGGGGTTGTGGGGCGCAACGGTGACGGCAAGACCACCCTGCTGGAGTTGCTGGCTGGGCTTCGCAGTCCGGACTCGGGCCGGGTGACGCGCAGGGGCGGGCTGCGCATCGCGCTGCTGCCGCAGACCGGCCTTCCCGTGCTGCAGCCCGGCTTCGCTAGGGCATCGGTGGGTGCCGCGGGTGGGGCGGGTGCCGCAGGCTCGCAGGGCGCGGCTGGTGGGGCGGGCTCGCCGGGTGCGGCGGGCTCGCAGGGCGCGGCTGGTGGGGCGGGTGCCGCGGACTCGCCGGGTGCCGCGGGCTCGCAGGGCGCGCGTGACGCCGCGGCCGCCGGGGGGTCCGCGGCTCAACAACCCGGCCAGGGCGACGGCACTGAAGGGGTGAAGGTGAGGGACGTCATCGTCGGGGAGATGGCGGAGCATGAATGGGCTGGTGACGGGCGGGTTCGCGCGGTGTTGGCCGGGCTGGTGGGCGATATTGACCTCGATTCGCGGTTCGATGCGCTCTCGGGCGGGCAGCGCCGGCGGGTCGCTCTGGCGGCGGTGCTGGTGGGCGAGCATGATCTGCTGCTGCTCGACGAGCCGACCAACCATCTGGACATGACCGCCATCGCCTGGCTGGCTGACCATCTGCGCACCCGCTGGCCGGCCGGGCGCGGGGCGCTTGTGGCCGTGACGCATGACCGCTGGTTCCTCGACGCGGTCTGCACCCAGACCTGGGAGGTGCACAGCGGGCGGGTTGAGCCGTTCGATGGCGGATATGCCGCCTACGTGCTGGCGCGGGTGGAGCGGCAGCGGCAGGCGGCGGCCAGCGAGGCGCGGCGGCGCGGCATTCTGCGCAAGGAGCTGGCTTGGCTGCGCCGCGGGCCGCCTGCGCGCACGTCCAAGCCGCGATTTCGCATGGAAGCCGCCGCTGCGCTGATCGCTGCCGAGCCACCCCCGCGAGATAGCGTCGAGTTGACGCGATTGGCCACCGCGCGGCTGGGCAAGGACGTCATAGACCTACTGGATGCCAGTGCAGCCTACGATGTCGGCCCTTGCGTATTGCGCGATGTCAACTGGCTTATTGGGCCTGGTGAGCGCAGCGGAATCCTGGGAGCGAACGGCGCCGGGAAGTCGACCCTGCTGGCTCTTGTGGCCGGGCGGCTGGCGCCTGTTGGAGGTCGGGTCAAGATAGGCGCAACTGTCCAAGTGGCGACGTTGACGCAGGAGGCGTCGATGTTCGATGCCTTGGCCGATGTCACGGCTGATGAGTTGATTGCCGAGCGCAAGGCTGCGTACTCGGCCGGGCAGTCGCTGGGTTGGACCGGCGGGGGGCGTGATGCGGCGGCGGCAAGGAGTGGCGAGCAGTTCACGCCAGGCGTCATTTTGGAGCGGCTCGGGTTTGGGGTTGAGCACATGCGCACGCCCATTGGGCGGCTGTCCGGCGGGCAGCGGCGGCGGTTGCAGCTCGCTTTGGTGCTGATGGAGGAGCCGAATGTGCTCATCTTGGATGAGCCGACCAATGATCTGGACACAGACATGCTGGCCGCCATGGAGGACCTGCTCGATTCGTGGCCAGGAACGCTGCTGGTTGCCACGCATGACCGCTATTTCATGGAGCGGGTGACAGATCAGCAGTACGCCGTGCTGGATGGGCAAGTGCGGATGGTGGCCGGAGGGGTGGAGGAGTACTTACAGCTGGCTCAGCCTGGTGGGGCCGGCGCGGTTGCTGGTACGGGCGGCACGGGTGGCGGTCCAGGCGGCGGCACGGGTGGCGGTCCAGGTGAACCCGGTGGGGCTGGTGGCAAGGCGTCGGCACTGGTGCGGACGTTACGCAAGCAGGCGAGCGCCATCGACAGGCAACTGTCGCGGCTCAGGTCACAATTGGAAGCCGCCAACCAGGAACTGGCCGAGCATGATCCGACCGACTACATCGGCATCGGGCAAAAGGCTGGGCAGGCCGAGGCGATCAAGCAGCAGATCGATGCGGCCGAGGAGCGCTGGCTTGAGCTGGCAGAGCAGATCGAACTGCACGCAGCTAGTGGCGGTCGCTGAGCACGGAATGAATACGCCCAACCGGACCGCAACTTGCCAGGCAAACTGGCTTCTATTTGATCGACTTTGACTAAAACCCTTGTTGTGGGCTATTGTTCGCGACGTGGTTTATGAGCACTCGACAGCGTCGCCAGGGCCCCGTTCTCGTACCCGCGAAGAAATCTACTGGCGGATCGCCGAAGCACCCGATGGTATTACACGCCATGAACTGGCCGACATGTGCGGCATATCTCGCTCTGGGGTGACCCATGCGGTCGCTCGCCTCCTTGTTGAAGGCCGGGTGGTTGAGAGCCTTGGTTCGGGCGCCGGTCCAGGTTCAGGCTCGGGTAGGCCGCCTGCTGTGCTGTTCTTGCCGACCCGTCCAGGCAACCTGGTGGGGATCGATTTTGGGCATCAGCATGTCGCCGTGGCCGTCTCCGACACCCGCGGAAAGATTCTGGGACAGCGGCGGCGTGGTCACGACGTGGACCATGACGTCCCGCGGGCAATCGACATGGCGGCGGACATGGCGAAAGAGATTTTGCAAGAGGTGGGTGGGACAACCCCGGACTTGACCGTGGCAGGCATCCCGTGCCCCATCAACCGCGAAACCGGAGCCGTTCTGCCGCCGCGGTCGCTGACTGGTTGGCTCGATGTCGATGCCGTGGCCGATTTGTCAGCGCGCCTTGGCTGCCCAGTTCACCTGGCCAACGATGCCTCGCTCGGCTCGATTGCCGAGTTGCGGCGGGGGGTGGGGCGGCGCCATCGCGACTTCATCTACGTCAAGATCTCGCACGGCATCGGCGCTGGGATTGTGTTGGACGGCACGCTGCGCCAAGGTGCCATCGGGGTTGCCGGGGAGATAGGGCACATCGCTGTGCGCCCTGGCGGTGACCTGTGCCGTTGCGGTGCGCGTGGTTGCTTGGAGACCGTCGCCAGTTCATCTGCGCTGCGCCGGGACCTGGCGGCCGTGATGTCTTTGCCTTCGGCTGAAGCGATGTCCATTGGGCAGATCGCTGAACCCGCTGCCACCAGGGTTTTCTTGGACGCTGGGGCGGTGCTGGGGCGGACGTTGTGCACTTTGTGCGATGCCCTCAACCCAGCCGCCATCGTGCTGGGAGGCGAGGTTGGCGCAACCGTACCGGCCATTCTGACTGCAACTCAGCAGGCCATCAGCGCCCACACACAGCAGGCCACGGCCAGCGGCGTTGCTGTCACCACGGCTACGTTTGGCCAGGACAACGAGGTTGTCGGAGCCATCGCGCAGGCCACCATGCTGGCTCAAGTCGCCTAGGGGCGAATCTTGACCTGGAGTACGGTGGCCCGGTGATCGGGACGGGGCGGCAGCTGCGCGCTGGCGCCATGCTGTTGCTGGCTGCCGCCATTTGGGGATTCACGTTCACCGCCCAGCGCGTGGGCGCCCAACATGTGGGGACCTTCAGCTTCAACACTGTGCGGTTTGCCGTTGGTGCGGTGCTGGTGTGGGTGGTGATTGTCATTGTCGATCACCGCCGCGGGTGGGATGCGGCCCGACGACGGCGAGCCACACGGGCCGCTCTAGTGCCCGGTGTGCTCACGGGCTTGCTCTTGGCGGCCACGGCCGGCTTTCAGCAGGCAGCAATGGCTGTCACCACCTCCAGCAATGCTGCATTCATCACTGGTCTGTATTTGGTGTTGGTGCCATTGGCCGGAATCTTTCGAGGTAAGCGGCCAGGCTTGGCCACGGTGATCGGCATAGTCGCGGCTCTGGCTGGGCTTTATCTGATCTCGGTGACCGACGGGCTGCGGCTGAATCCGGGCGATGGACTCGTAATGATCAGCGCGGTGGGCTTTGCGGCTCAGATTCTGATGGTGGACCATTATGCGCCCCGGGTCTCGCGGCTTCGGTTTGCAGCAATTCAGTTTCTGGCTTGTGCTGCTGGCAGCGCGCCGGCTGCATTTCTTTGGGACGCCAAGCCGTTTGGCGGTCTGAATCTGGCGATCCTGCCGCTGGCCTATTCTGGGGTTTGCGCGGTGGCCGTCGCCTACACATTGCAGGTTCTGGCTCAGCGCGATGCCCTGGCCACCCACGCCGCACTGATCATGTCCTCTGAATCGGTGTTTGGTGCGCTGGGTGGGGCGCTCTTGTTGGGAGAGAACATGGGGCTGCGCGGGTATAGCGGCGCAGCTTTGATGCTTCTCGGGATAGTTGTCTCGCAGATCGGCGCGACGCCACGCGAGGCGGGTACAGGTGGGGCTACGGCGGCGCCGGCCTCCTAGGTTTGCCAGGGCTGGTTGGACATTCCTTCCAACCGGGCCACACGCTCAGGAGTTGGCGGGTGGTCTGGGGGCCGTGAACTCAACACGAATACATGGCTGGCCGCCTCGCGGTCCAACTCGACGGCGTGACCGTCGCTTTCAAGCCGCCAGATTCCACGATCCTTCTTCAGCACCACCACCACGCTCCTGCCCGGCTGGACACCGGCCGCCGCCAGGTCGCTCAGCAAGCCTGGGTCGGTCTGGAGCGATTCGCCCAACCGCACCACTTCCACTTGATGAGGCGAGGTGGAGGCATCGGCCTGCGGGACGGCATCGTCCAACGGTTCTACGCCGGCAAGGAAGGCGATGTCCGGACGGTCCACGCCCAGGTCACGCAGCGCTGGGATTGGGCCGCCGTAGGGCGAGAGCGTGGGCGAATCGAGAACCTCGACCAGCCGGCGCTCCACCGCCTCGCTCATCACGTGTTCCCAGCGGCAGGCCTCATCATGGACATAGGCCCAGTCCAGGCCGATGACGTCCGTCAGCAGCCGCTCTGCCAGCCGGTGTTTGCGCATCACCTGGGTTGCTCGGGTGCGGCCTGTGGGCGTCAGCTCGAGGTGGCGGTCATCGCGCACTCGCACCAGGTCATCGCGCTCCATCCGGGCCACCGTTTGGGAGACCGTGGGCCCCGAATGCCCTATACGCTCGGCGATTCGGGCGCGCAAAGGTACTATCCCTTCCTCTTCAAGCTCATAAATAGTACGGAGATACATCTCCGTTGTGTCAATCAGGTCGCTCATGGGCTAGGTGGTCCTTCTGAGTGCGGTTAGCCAAGCCTACGCCGACAGCGGCGGTCAGGGTGTAGGGGACCGAGAATCGTAGTGAGCAAAGCCGGGCTGCCAGCGCATCAGCGCCCAGACGCCCACCACGCACAGCGTCCCGCCGATGATGCTTGCCCACCCCTCACCAACTAGCGCGCTGTCAGCCCCTGTCACCATGTCTCCCAACCTTGGCCCGCCTGTCACCACAACGATGAACACGCCTTGGAGGCGTCCGCGCAGGTGATCGGGGGTGGCGGCTTGGAGGATGGTGCCGCGCATCACGGCCGAGATCGAATCGGCCGCGCCGGCCACCGCTAAGGCAAGGCAGCCGCAGATCAGGGCCCACCAGACCACGTGGGACGGTTTTGTAGGCCCCGCTATCACCAAGACCGCGCCGAACCCGGCCACGCCTACGCCCCATGCGGTCACGGCCCACGCCGCCACCCAGCCTTGGCGCCGCACACGGCCAAGTGGCCCGGACATGATCGAGGCTGCGGCTGATCCGGCCGCGATTGCGGTGGTCAACAGCCCAGCGGTGGTCTCACCCCCGCCCAAAATCCACACCGCCACCGCAGGGAATGCGGCCCGCGGGAAGGCGAAGACCATGGCGCACAGGTCGATGGCAAACGTCATCAGAAGGTTGCGGCGCTCGGCCAGGAACCGCAGCCCCTCGGCCACCGAGCGCCAACCGCGCGCTGGTTTGGAAGGTGATGATGGGACGGCATCGGCGGCGGGAGGTAGGGGAGGCATTGCGGGCAGGCGGAACAGGGCGTACAGGGCGGCGGTGAACGTCACCACGTCAACGGTGTAGGTCCAGCCGTAGCCGACCGCGCCAACCCCAAAGGCCCCCAGAACCGGCCCAACCATCATGGCAAGAGTGAACGTGACCTGGGATAACGCGTTGGCGGCCGGCAGCAGGCGGATGCCAACCAGCCGCGGCACAATGGCCGAGCGAGCCGGAGAGTTGACGGCCTGGGCGCCGGACTGGATGCCGGTCAGCACAAACAGCACCCACACGTGCCGCCCGCCTGTCCAGGCATGCGC
>JAIRRT010000042.1 GCA_031255835.1 Bifidobacteriaceae bacterium
GATAGCTGGCTGGAGGCGGCTTGGTGCCAGTTGGCCAAGGCGCATGAGGCTGGGTTGGCGCACCGGGCGATCACCAGCGATTCGGTGTTGTTTGGTCCGGAAACCGATTTGGAGCGCAGCGTTTGGCTGATCGGGTGGGATCACGGCGATGTGGCGTCATCGGATCTGGCGCGCCGGCTCGATGTCACCCAGATGCTGGCCATGCTTGCGTTGCGGGTTGGGGCCGAGCGGGCTGTGCGGTCAGCTGGCGCGGTGTTGGATGCCGAGACGCTGGCCTCAGTGGCGCCGCTGCTTCAATCGGTGGCTCTGCCTGGGCCTACCCGGGCAGAGGCCAAGAGCCGCAAAGACGTCATGGATGAGCTGCGGCAAGTTCTGCTCGATTTGGTGCCTCAGGCCGCCATGAGCGAGCCGTTCAGGTTGGTGCGGTTCGGTTGGCGCAGTGCTGCGGTCGCTTTGTTGGTGCTCATCGCGATCTGGGTGGTGCTGACCAATGTCAACTTCGCCGGCATCGTGCAGGCTGTGCGGTCTGCCAACCCGTGGTGGATGGCGGGCGCGTTCGGGTTGGCGATGGTGACCTATGTCGGTGCTGGCATGGCGATGATCGGCTTCGCTCCGGTCCGTCTCAAGGTGTGGGACACGGTGTTAGTGCAGGTAGCGGCATCATTTGTGGCGTTGGCTGCCCCTGGGGCGGTTGGGCCGGCGGCGCTGAATCTGCGGCTGTTGTACAAGAAGAGGGTCAGTACGTCGGTTGCTGTGGCGTCGGTTGCGTTGGTGCAGCTGTCCCTGTTTGTCACCACACTGCTGCTGATGGCGAGCGTTGCGCTGATCACCGGAAAGACAGGTGTGCTGGCCCGCATTCCAGGGGTGGCGGTTGTGGCTGTGCTGATCGCCATCGGCCTGGCTGGGGCGACGTTGGCTGTGCCGCGGGTGCGCCAATGGATCTGGCTGAAAATTGGCCCCACGTTGGCGCAGGTGTGGCCGCGGCTGCTTTGGATTCTGGGTCAGCCGAAGAATCTGGCGCTCGGCCTGACGGGCAACATTCTGCAAACCGTCGGGTATGTTGCGGCGTTTTGGGCGAGCTTGCAGGCGTTTGGGGCCGGCTGGGTGTCGCTGATCAACGTCACTCTGGTCTATCTGCTGGGCAACGCTGCCGGGTCCGCTGCGCCGGTCCCTGGTGGTCTGGGCGCGGTGGAGATTGCGCTGACCACAGGCCTGGCCGGTGTCGGCCTGCCCACCGCCACAGCGGCCTCAATCGCCGTGCTGTTCCGTGCCCTGACCTACTGGGCCCGAGTCCCCCTCGGCTGGCTAGCCTGGCGCTACCTCCAACACCGCGACGTCCTCTAGGCGAGGTTGGGCGCGCCAATGGCGGGCGTCCGGACGCGCGGCGGGAACCAGGGGCAAGCAGCGAGTCACCGTCGCGGGCCTGCGCCGTTGGCCGCCACCAGCGCCGCCCCCGGGATTACGCGGCCGGGGGCGAGAGTTTGCCGGAGGCTACGTAGGCTGCGCGCTCGGCACGCAGCTCAGCTACGAACGGGGCGTCCAGGGGTTGCAGGTCATGGCCGGTTGCCCAGGTGAGCAGCAGATCAGCCAGCTCGGGGTTGCGCGCCAAGACGGGGCCGTGAAGGTACGTGCCCAGCACCCGGCCAGCCAGGACGCCCTCGGTGCCGTCACCGTGGGCGCCGCCTGAACCGTTGCCGATCCCTGCACGCACCTGGGCCAACGGCTCGGCGCCCGGACCTAGCAGGCTGCCCCCGCCGTGGTTCTCGTATCCGGTCAGCGGCGGCAGGCCGAGGCGGGGGAGTGGATCAGCCAACACCTCACCAACTGCCCGCGGCTCGCGGCGCCGCGTGGTCAGGTCGAGGATGCACGCCCCGGGCTCAATCGCCCCGCCCTCGACCTCGAAGTCCACCCCGAGCACCTGCAGACCGGCACACACGGCGAAAACTGTTGCGCCGGCATCGGCGGCGTGGTTCAGGGAACCCTGCTCACGGATGCGGCGGGCGGCTGCGATCTGCCCGTGGTCCTCCCCGCCACCCACCACATACAGGTCGCCTTGGCGTGGGATGCGATCATCCGGGCCGATTGTCGTGGTGGTCACGGCGATGCCGCGGCGCCGGGCCCTGTTGGCCAGGACCGCCACGTTGCCGCCGTCCCCGTACGTGCCCATCAGGGAGGGGAAGACGTGCACAATTCCCAGCGCGTCGCTCATCCGGTCACCCTCGCCCGCGCCGCTTGGAATGCGGTGTAGTTCGCCACCACGTCGACGATGCCGCCGCTTGCGCCGCGCGTTGCGGCCTCCAGTGGGTCCTCGGCCACCCCGATCACGTTCAACCCGGCCGTGTCCAGGCGAACGGCCAGGTCAAAGCGGCGTTCTCCGGCGGCCCAGACCTGCTGGCCGGCCAGACGCTCGAAGGGCACGTCCCACAGCCATGATGGGTCGCGGCCGTCGGCGCCGCGTGCGTTGATCGCCACAACCAGCCTGTGCCCATCTTGGCCGGCTATGTCGATCAGCTCAGTCCACGAGGCCGGGTTCTTCCCCAACAGCAGCCGGACGCGTTGGCCGTCCACGCCGGCCTCGATATACCGGCCGTCAACGTCCTCCACCTGCGCAAACGCCGCCACAGCCACCTGCGGAGGGATACCCCACAGGTCGACTGCCGCTGCCGCCATCGTCGCGTTGGAAACATTGGCGCGGCCCGGCAGCCTCAGCTGTACCGGCACCCTGGACCCATCCGGTGGGACGATGGCGTGCCGCTCAGCCTGCCAGGTTGGTTGCGGCCGGGTCAGCCCGCAGGCGGGGCAGTGCCAGGTGGTTTGGTCCCGTTCCAGGGTGTGGCCGCAGGCGGGGCACAGCACGGCGTCATCGCGCCACCACTGCCCTGCCCCTACCCAGCGGACGTTGCGGGCTGGCTGGCACGCCCAGGCGACCAGGGGATCATCGGCATTGGCCACAACCACCGGGTCCCAATCGGCCGCCTCCAGCATGGCTCGCCAGCGTTTGGCTAGGCGTGTGACCTCGGCGCCGCGGTCAAGCTGGTCACGCGAGAGGTTCATCAGCACCACGGCATCGGCTTTGGTGGCCTGGAGAACGGCCGGGAGGTGGGCTTCATCGACCTCCAATGCGGCCGATTTGGCTGTCCGGTTGCTGGCCAGGGCTGTGGCCACGCCAGGTGCCATGTTGGCGCCGGTCGAGTTGTGTGCCACGGGGCCCAGGGTGCGCAGCGCTTCAGCCACGAACCGGGTGGTGGTGGACTTGCCGTTTGTGGCCGAGATCAGCGCTGTCCGCTTGCCGCGAGCCAGCTCGGCAATGATGTTGGGGCTGATGCGGACCATGATCTGGCCACCCACCACATAGCCCCGCCCCCGGCCAAGGGCGCGTGAAGCCGCGGCCGCTAGCTGACCAGCCGCTATGGCAAGGCGGCTGCGCCAGGTCAACCGCGTTGCCGGCTGGCCGGTTTGCTGTTTGGCCGCTGGGCTCATAGGTCGCGGGCCGGTTCAACGAACTTGGCGAGGTGCCCAAGGAACAGCACGTCGATGTTGGCCGTGGGGCCGTTGCGGTGTTTGGCCACTATCAGGTTGGCGTCATGGGCCTCGCCCGGTTGGCGGTCACCGGGCTGGTCTGGCCTGTGCAGCAGGATCACCACGTCGGCATCCTGCTCCAGCGAGCCGGATTCACGTAGGTCGCTCATCATCGGCTTCTTGTCCTGCCTGCCCTCAGGACCGCGGTTGAGCTGGGAGATCGCCACCACGGGCACGTCCAGCTCTTTGGCCAGCAGCTTCAGCGACCTGGAGAACTCCGAGACCTCCTGTTGACGCGATTCGACCCGCCTGCCCGAGCTCATCAACTGCATGTAGTCCAGCACTATCAGCCCCAGGTCATGGCGCTGCTTCAACCGGCGGCACTTGGCTCTGATCTCCATAAGCGACATGTTGGGCGAATCATCGATGAACATCGGAGCCTGTTGGATCGAACTCATCCGTGACACGATCCGGTCCCAGTCCTCATCGGTCAGGTTGCCTTGGCGAATCTTTTGCAGCCTCACGCCCGATTCAGCCGCCACCAGCCGCTGGGTGATCTCCTGTTTGGACATTTCCAGCGAGAACACCACCGAGGTGACCGAACTCTTGATTGACGCCGAGCGCGCAAAGTCCAGCCCGAGGGTCGATTTCCCCATGGCCGGCCTGGCCGCCACAATCACCATCTGCCCCGGATGCAGGCCGCCCGTCAGCTGGTCCAGACCCGAAAACCCTGTCGGCACGCCCATCATCGCCCCGCCCCGCGAGACGGCCAGGTCGAGCTCCTCCAGGTATTCGGACAGGATCCCGCCCATCGGCTGGTAGTCCTGACTCCGCTCGCGGTCAGACACGGCGTAGACCTCGGCCTGTGCCTCGTTGACTATGTCATCAACGTTGCGACCATCGGTGGCGTAGCCCAGCTCGGCCACCTTGGTGCCCGCCCGCACCAACCGCCTCAACACAGCCCTATCCCGGACGATGGCGGCGTAGTAGCCGGCGTTGGCGGCTGTCGGTACTCCAGCGATCAAGTCATGCAGGTAGACAACCCCGCCAATCCGCTCCAACTGACCGCGTTTTGTCAGCTCGGCGCAGACCGTGATGGCATCAACTGGCTGGCCAGCGCCATACAAGTCCGTCACCACGCCGTACAGAGTCTCGTGCGCTGGACGGTAGAAATCTTCGGGCCGCAGGACCTCAACCACCTCGGCGATGGCGTCCTTCGACATCAACATGCCGCCAAGCACGCTCATCTCAGCGTCGAGATCCTGGGGGGGTAGGCGTTCGAAGTCGATCGCGGCATTTGGGCGGTCGAGGTCTGTCACCGCTGGCACGTCGGGCGCTCCTCCTAGTCGGTCCTTGTGCATCTCCGGACAAGATGCTTGAGGCGATCAAAACACCGACCTACGACATCGCGCTTGGTCAACCTGTCTACCAAGCGGTCGGCACTCTATGGGGTATTGGCTACGGCCGCATGCTGGCCTGTTGAAGGTCAGCCAAGAGCGGTGCATAACCTGGGAAAAACCTCACCCTCTCTCCCACAGATCCGGCCACGGACCTGTGGATGCCTTGGTGATAGCCGTCGGCAATGGCGTCGTCACCAGCGACTTCACTATCCCAAGCCTGTGAATTCAAACTGTTTCCGGCTGGTCTCGCCTTTTGGACACTGTGGCAAGCGAACGGCCCTGCCGAGCTGTTCGCTCCACAGGGCCGTTCCGAGTTGCAGGGGCTGTCAGGCCGGTGAGGCCGGCCGGGCAGGCCCGGTCTGTCAGGCCGGTACCACGTCCAGGTCGATCCGCGCCACGACTGACTCGTGGAGGCGAACCGAAACGGTGTACTGGCCGAGTGTCTTGATGTGCGTCCCGACCTCGATCTTGCGCTTGTCCAGCTTCGGGCCACCGCTGGCCGCGACCGCTGCGACGATGTCAGCCGTGGTCACCGTGCCAAAAAGCCGCCCAGTGGCGCCAGCCTTGGCCGGCACCTGGACAGTCATCTGCGCCAGCCGCTCAGCTGCCCGTTGGGCATCCTCAGTGGAGGCCAACGCCCGGACGCGGCGGGCCTTGCGCATCGCTTGGATTTGGCGCTCAGCACCCTTGGTCCACGGTGTGGCCAGTTTGCGGGGCACCAGGTAGTTGCGGGCATAGCCGTCTTTGACGTCCACAACGTCTCCGGCCTCGCCGAGCCCAGTGATCTCGTGGGTGAGAATCACGCGTGCCATGGTTCTCCTCCTATCGGGCCGTGGTCGAGTAGGGCAGCAGGGCCATCTCGCGGGCGTTCTTGACGGCCCGAGCAATGGCTCGCTGTTCTTGGACAGACACGCCCGTGACTCGCCGGGCCCTGATCTTGCCGCGGTCAGAGACGAACTTGCGCAGCAAAGTGGTGTCTTTGTAGTCGATGCCTTCGATCTTGGCAGTCTTGAGGGGGTTGGCCCTCTTCTTGGGTTTACGCACTATGGGCTTTGCCATGTCGTAGCTCCTTGTGTTCGGTGCGCCGTCCAGGCGCAGCTAGCTGGTGGGCCGGCGCCGTCAGAACGGCGGCTCGGCGTCGGGTCCGGGTACCCCCGGTGTGGCCCATGGGTCGTCGCCAGGTGCTCCGCCGGGTGGACCATAGGAGCCAGCCGAGCCAGGTTGGGCGGGGCCGCCGTATCCAGGACCAGGCGTTGGCGCATGTCCAGACCCGTGGGGCTGGCCGCCTTGGTGCCCGCCGCCGCCCTGCCCAAAGCCGCCCTGCGAGGACCGTCCGGTCCGGGTGACTTTGGCCGAGGCGTAGCGCAGTGACGGTCCGATCTCATCGACCTGAAGCTCGATGGCGGACCGCTTCTCGCCTTCGCGGGTTTCAAAGCTGCGCTGCACCAAACGGCCTTGAGCCAGCACCCGCATCCCTTTGACCAGGGATTCGGCCACGTTCTCGGCTGCCTCGCGCCAGATGGAGCAACGCAGGAACAGGGTGTCGCCGTCCTTCCATTCACCGCTATTGCGGTCGAACGTACGCGGCGTCGAGGCGATGGTGAAGTTGGCCACAGCGGCACCCGAAGGCGTGAACCGAAGTTCCGGATCGCCAGTCAGGTTGCCTATCACAGTAATCAGAGTGTCACCGGCCATGGTGGGGCTCCTGTTCGATATTCAATGGTCTTCGCGGCGGATGCTCCCGCCGGAGGGCCGAGCTGGATCAGTTGGGAGGATCCCGGCGCAACAGCTTGGTGCGCAGGACAGCCTCAGAAAGACCAAGCTGCCGGTCCAGTTCCTTGGCGTCGGCCGGAGCCGCGGTGAACTCAACCACCACGTAGAAGCCGTCTGCCTTTTTCTTGATCGGATAGGCCATGTGGCGCTTACCCCACACATCGACGTTGTCGATGGTGCCACCCGCTTGGGTGATAACCGCCAGGTACCTGTCCAGTGCCACCGTGATCGCCGATTCCTCGGCATCGGCGTCGAGAATGATCATGATCTCGTATGGACGCATGCTAGATAACCCACCTCCTATGGTCTGATCGCGGCCACGGTCCATCCGTGGCAGGAGGGTCAAAGCGTCGCTGCCCGGCAAACCCCCAAGCAGCCCCCAAATCCTAACACCCCCCACCCCCCACCTCCGCCCCCGTCACCCCGCCACCCCCCACCTCACTCCGCCCCCCACCACCCCGCCATCGGCGACCGCAGCTGCTCCAGCTCACCTCCCCACCCACCTGTAGATCACCCGTTTTGGGCACTTCCGGTCGTCGCACCCCTACCCCCCCCCCCACCCGGAGCCCGAATCCCCGCAACCACCCAAACCCCCCCCC
>JAIRRT010000054.1 GCA_031255835.1 Bifidobacteriaceae bacterium
GCTCCGGCCGGGTCCGGTGTCAGGCCGGCCACAAAGACATGCGCCAGGCCAAACGCCCGCTTCATCTTGGTTTCCAGTTCCAGCACCTGCTCCAGCGGGTGCCCCACGGTGAAGCGCACTATCCGTCGCTTGCGTGCCTCCGTCAGAAACCGGGAGACGGCCGGCCGCGAGTACCCCACGGCGCGCGCGACAGCACTTTGGTCCATGCCTTCCACGTAGTAGAGCCGCGCCACCTCCATCAGCAGCTGCAAACGCCCCCGCCCCAGACCGTCCTCGCCAATCACCTCCCGTGACATATGTTCATATTACCTCCCATCCAAGCACTAGCACTCAAATCATCCCGCCCTCGCACCTGCACATTTGCACCACCTCCGCCACCCGACTGCACATATGTGCAGCGGCGCCCTACCAACACCCCCACAACACGTTGCATCATTGACAAGGCCCACCCGTTTGGGACCCGGCAGCAAAGGAGCGCCGCCTAAAACGCCGCTCCACAACTAGGACCGTTTGAAGGAGACACAGATGTTTGCTCGCACAATTCTGGGCGATGTCGATCCCACCACACTGGGAGTCGTCAATGCTCATGATCACCTCATTCGCACCGGGGCCGGGGAGGTCTACTTGGACCCGGATCACCTACTAGATGACGTCGACAAGGCCGTTCAGGAAGCACAGAGCTTTGTCAGCGCCTCTCGCCGTTGGGCGGACAGCGGCACGATCGTCGACATGTGCCCCATGAACTGCGGCCGCGGCATCGATGAGCTTGTCGAAGTCAACAACCGCGTCAAAGACCTGCACGTCATCGCCGCCACCGGATTCCACCGCGAGAAGGTCTACCTCGAGACCCGCTCTCACTGGGTCTCCCGCTATACGGTGGAACAGATCGCGGAACTGATCATCGCCGACATCCGCGAAGGAATCGACCGCCACGACTACTCCGGCCCGCTGGTGGATCGCTCCCCCAGCCGCGCCGGCGTCATCAAGGTCGCCACGGAATACGGGCGCATCACGCCGTTTGAGCGCAAGTGCATGGAGGCCTCGGCCATGGCGTCAATCGAGACGGGCTGCCCCATCAACACGCACACCACCTTCGGGACTTGCGGCCTGGAGCAAGCCCAGACCTTGATCTCCCTGGGGGTCCCGCCGGACCAGATCGCCATCGGACATATTCAACGCAATGCGGATGTCTTCTACCTGGGGCAGATCCTCGAAACCGGGGCCTACCTCGAGATCGACGGAACCTACAGGATCAAATACCAGCCGGATTCGAACCGGGTCATGGAGCTGCGCGAACTGGGCCGGCAAGGCTTTGGCGAGCGCATCCTGCTGGGCACGGACTCTGGCAAACGGTCCTACCAGAAGGCCTACGGCTCGGTCACGGGCGTGGACTTCAACCCGGCGGTGGACGGCCCGCGGCTGCTTGCGGAGGGTTTCGACCCCAGCTACGTCCAAGATCTGCTGGTCAACAACGGGCAGCGCTTCTTCACCTTCCGCAAGGACGCGTGACATGACTGCCCAGCCAAAGCTCCAGCTCGCGATGGACGCCCTGGAACTGACCAAGGCCTTTGGGCCGCTGGCACAGGTCCAGGAGACCGTGGACGTGATCGAAGTCGGCACGGTGCTGTTGCTCGGTGAAGGGCTGCGCGCCGTCCGCGAGGTCCGCGCGCTCTACCCCGAGGCCACGATCCTCGCGGACGCCCGCATTGCGGAAGCCGGATCGGTGCTCGCACCGCCGTGTTTCGAGGCCGGGGCCAACTGGATTTCTTGCGTTGCCGGGGCGTCACTGACCACCATCGCCGGGGTTGTCGCCGCCGCTCAGCAGGCCGGCGGCCAGGTCCAGGTCGAGCTGGGCGAGGCTTACGATCCCGCCCGGGCAGCCCAGTGGCGCGACCTTGGGGTCCAGCACGTCATCGTCAAACGGTCCCGCGACCGCGAGTCCGCCGGGGATCTCACCTGGGGCCTCTTGGATCTGGACCGCATCAACGAGCTGGCCGCCATGGGTTTCACCGTCACGGTGACCGGCGGCATCAAGGCGGCGGACCTCGACGTGTTCGCCGGCGCGCCCGTCGGGGTCGTCATCGCCGGCCGCTCGATCATGCAGGCGGCCGATCCGCGCGCCGCCGCCGCGGAGCTCAAAGCCGCCATCGGCCGGGTGTGGCCATGACAGCCGCCACCACCACGGGCGTCGCCTTGGGAATCTACGAAAAGGCTTTGGTTCAGACCGAGAACTGGGACGGCTTTTTCAAGCAGGTGGCCGATGCCGGATTCAGCTTTACCGATTTGTCGGTAGACGAGTCTGACTTACGCAGGGCGCGCCTGGGCTGGACCTTGGCTGAGCGTCAGGCCGTCAGGTTGGCCGCGGACAGGGCCGGCGTGCGGATTGGTGGCATCTGCCTGAGCTTGCACCGGGCGGTCATGCCGGGTTCGGCTGATCCGGCTGTCCGGGCCCAGGCCCGCGCGGTCTACCGGGACGGCATCCAATTGGCTGCCGAACTGGGCGCCAAGCTGGTGCAGGTGGCGGGTTACTACGCCCACTACGAGGCACCAGACCCGGGAGCCCGGGCGCGTTACATCGATACCCTGGAGTGGGCAGTGCCACTCGCTGCGCGTGAAGGCGTCATGTTGGGGATAGAGAACGTGGACGGTTGCGACATTGCGTCGATCCCGGACCTTATGGAAATAGTGAACGAAATCCGCAGCCCATGGGTCCAGGCCTACCCCGACATCGGCAACATCGCTGAGCATCGCGGCGACACACAAGCCGAGTTGCGGGCGGGGCAAGGTCACATGGTCGCGCTCCACGTCAAGGATGTCTTCCCTGGGCGTCCGCGCCGCGTCCCGTTTGGTGAGGGTGTCGCGGACTTCGATGCCGCGTTCACCGAGTTGGCCCG
>JAIRRT010000115.1 GCA_031255835.1 Bifidobacteriaceae bacterium
ACCACACATAGGTGACCGACGTACCACTGGTGGCCACATAGCCAGGCAACACTTCTAGGTCACCGTCAACAACCGGGGTCAGTGTGGACAGTTGCGGTGGGATCACCACATTGACCTCACGAACCAGAACCGCCAACCTGTGCTGAAGCGCTTGAGCAGCCCGGTCAACCTCACCTTGAGAAGCGTTCGGGTTACCGGCCACAGCCCTAGCAGCAGCCGTACCCGAAACAATCAACGCCCACACCACCGGAGCATAGTCATCCCTGTCCAAACCATCAGCCTGCCCAATCACAGCAAGCAACTCGGTGGTATCAGCACGCGGATGAGACTGTAGCTCCGCGATGGCAGCATTCAACGCGTCCACTGCAGCCAACACCTCATCCTCAGGGGCCAGCAGGTTATCCCACACCGCTTGAGCATCGGCACCGATCCCGGAAGACACAAACACATCCCAAGCCGTCCCGGTGTAATCAACCTCCACCAGCCCCTCTGCCCTATCCAACGCAGCACGCAACACAGGACGCGCATCATGAGTAGGACGCACCGTGATAGCAGGCATCGAGACACCACTAACATACCGATTCGACATCACGTCACTGGCCGCCATCAGTGTCAACACTTCAGGACTAGCAGCAGCCACATCAACCGTCAGCTTGCGGTAGAGGGTTTCCCCCGGCCCGCCCTGCGGCTCATGAGCCGACGCCACTACGGTTCCAGTCGAGTCCACCAAGGTGTAATAGGCGTCGGTGTCATGTGCCCAGGTATAGGCCTCCACCGTCCACAAACCAGCAGGCACATCCAAAGGAACTGACACACCATTCCAGGCATAGACGAATTGTTGAGTGTCTTCCACCCCCTCGAGGGGAGTGCCATCAGCCCACGAGACCGGTGGCTCAAAGTCGTTCCCTTGGTCAAAGCGGATCCTCACTCCCGGAACGAAAGAGAGATCACCTATGACCTGCTCAGCAGGGGCGGCTTTGTGGTTGAAACCACGCTGACGCCAGTCAGTGAAGTGAGCCCAATCCACATACACCTGGTCCGACAAGTTCAGTGAGGCAGGACTCTCCGACACAGAAACCGTCCCCTGGACCAGGCTCGACCCCAGATTGGTCACCGCGTAAGCAGACAGCGCGACGACGCCAAGGCCGTCGAGCTTGCTGAGCCTCACCTCCAGTGACGCCGTCGCAGACCCACGATAGAAGACAGATGTCTTCTCGTTGATCTCCGGAGTAAGATGCATAGCAGCAATTCGGCTGGTCGTTACATTGCCTGAGCCGTCATCTATCTCCATTTCACATTCAGCCATCTGGCATCCCCAATAGACATCTAGGCGACGCCACTGAGTGTCCACACCCGCACTGAACACGAAGGCCGCATCACCGGTCGAGCCGGAATAGGCCAACCTGTCAGTGCCACTTTCCGTTGGCGTTGGGTAACCGCCCTCCCAGGACATTACACCGGGATAGTTCACCCCACCACCGACCCAGGCGCCGTTCATGGACGTGGGAAGGGACAGCAACTGGCTGGTGGTGTCCTTGCGGACCGTATCGATTACGTTCTGAGGCGCATCCACCTTGACCCAGTCGTAGGCTTTGGAAAGATCGACTGGTGTTGGCTCAGGCAGGCCGGTTGGCCAGATGGTCAGCTCGATCGGCTGATCACCGGACTGGGCGGACAGGTCGGCCAGTGGACCAGTGACCGCGGAACCCAAGGACCTCGACAGCCGTGACACCACGACGTCACCAATCTCAGCACCCTGGACCACACCAGCAGCCGGACTCACCCCCAACGCTGTCACCAAACCCGACACGACCAGCCCAAACGCAACCAAGCTCGCCCCCATACGGCGAAGCAACCACCTATCAGCCATCACAATCCCTTTCCGGATCACAGGCCACGCTCCGCGTGACGACACCGCACGGACACACGCCGCACAACACAACAGTCCCGTACGCGCGTCAGGGAAGGCCCAAAAAGCCCTGCTACCAGCCACGTCACAGGATCGGTCCAACACCATAGGCCCAAACCAGCACACCCGCAACCAACGGCCCGCCGGGCCCCGGGGGCCAAGGGGTCAGCTTTCTAGTTTTACTGTGGTGGATTGGGTTTGGGTGGTTAGGTTTAGTACTGCTACTTCTGCTGATGTGCAGATATATAGGTTGTCCTCTACGCGCACTGCTCGGGCTTGGATTGTTGAATAGGGGTCGGGGGCGGCGGAATCATCCAGGGGAATGGACGCGCGCTCGGTAACGTTGCCGGCGTCATCGACCGCGAAGACTATGTAGCGGTTGCGGCTAACCGACGTCTCCCAGTCTGACACCGCCACGCCCAGCAGCCCGCGCTCGGGATCGGCCCACACGGCACGGTGGTTGTTCAGCGCCTCCGCATCATTTGCGTGGATCGGGCTGGCCGCAATCTCGGCCACGGCGTCCGGCTTGGAAATGTCGAAAACCGACCATTTCAGACCAGAGGTCCAGCCGGCATCGTCGGCATTCACTCCGAAACCGATCAGGCGGTCCTCGCCCCAAGGGTGCAGGTAGGCGGAGAAACCGGGGATCTTCAGGGCACTGAGGATCTGCGGGGCCTGCGGGTTCGACACATCGACCGCAAACAGCGGATCCACCTGCTTGAACGTCACCACATAGCCGATCGACCCGATGAACCGGACGGACTGCACGGACTCGTCCCGCACCAGCTCGACCGACCCAACCTCGCGCAGCGCCAAGTCCAGCACGCGCAAATTGGTCATGGAGAACCACCAACCAGTGCCCTTGTCAGTAACGTTCGCCGTGGTCACCACGCGCACATGCCCGTCAAACTCGTCGATGGCGAACTGATTCAGCAGCGCGCCCGGCAGCGTCCCCTGAGCAGCAATTTCCAGGTCGCGGCCGTTCAGGTCAATCCGCAGGATCTGGGTCACCGGACCATCATTCACCAGCTGCGCACCATCCCCGACGATGTCGCTCCCCCCTCCACCAGAGCCGTCACCTGGCGCTGGCACGCCTGTCGGTGCCGGCACATCCGTGGGGGCGAACGCTTCGCTACCGCTCGCTGGGTCATCCTCCGGGCTCACCGCGCCGTCGCCTGCCGGTCCGCCCGTAGGTGCCGGCTCTGACGTCGGATCCACCGCGTCGCTACCGCCGCTTACCGAGCCGCCCGCCTGATTCGTCGTTCCGCTCCCCTCTATGGCGGGCGCTTCCGTCGACGCCGCCGCGCCGTCGCTCACGCCTGCGTCTTCCATGTCCTGCGGGACTGGGGGCTCCACGAACATCGGCTCGGGGATGGAGAGGTTGGACGAGTAGTCCGAGGCGGCAAGGTACAGGTTGTCTGGGCTCATCGACACCACCTCGGCCCCGCCCAGCACTGCCCTGCGGCCGAGCGCCCGCCCGCCCGCCATGTCGATGGCGCCAACCACCGCGTAAGCCGGATCGCTCAGCCCGGGCATCACCGCAATATCGACCGCCGGCAGGGGAACCACATCGGACCCATCCAGCCCGAGCGGCACAAACGTCGCTGGGTCATCCTGCCGGATCTGGTCCGGATGCGTCAGCCGGTACGTGCCGACGGTGTACAGCACGCCGTCCCGCAGCCGCGAAGTCTGGTACGCCCCGCTGGAACCCAGAGCCGTCAAGAACCGCGGCCCCGCCGGATCGGTGATGTCATACAGAATCACCTTCGTCATGGTCGCATCGAAGGAGACGTTGGCCACGGCTCCCCGCAAGTCATCGATTCCGCGCGATGCGTACTCGTTGACCATGACGGCCAGGCGCCCGTCGGCAACCATCAGGTCAATCACGGGACCGGTCTTCGCCAAGGTGGTGTCGCCATCGCCGGGTTGAACGTCATCGGACAGGGTTATGGTGGCGACTTTGCGGGAGTCCTGCCCGCCGGCCTCCACCACCGACACCTTGTCGCCAGATCCGATGTAGAGATAGCGCCCGTCGGTCTTGACGATGTCGCCCTCGTCTATCCCCTCCACCTGCACATTCGTTCCGCTGGCATCAGCGGGCATGGCACCCTCAGCGGGCATGGCATCGGCTGGCATGGCGCCCTCGCCGGAAAGGGACATCTCCGGTACGGCGGCGGCCATGTCCATCGTCTGCTCGCCGGTTGCGAATTGCCTGCTCGCGTCCCACCCGCCGGCGGCCAGGACCGGTTGCAGCGCGCTGTAGATCTCGCCGTAATCGCCCGCAGCCAGATCGACCGGCGGCGCGGGGACCACTGGCGCCTGAGCGCCTGAGCTTGGCGGCACGCCCGTGCTTGGCGGCATTCCAATGGGGGCCTCGCCCCGCGGCGCTCCCATGCCGTTTAGCACCACCGCGACGCACAAGCACGCCGCGATCGCTCCACCAATTCCAGTCACCCATCCAATCCGGCGCCGGTTCCATCCCCCCGCCGATGCCGTCCCTTTCCCCGCCGGGGGCACCTCACCAACCCGAGGTCCCTGGCCATCCGGGCTAGCGCCAACCCCCGCGGCAAGCGCGCCGCCAGGTGCCCCCGCCTCGGGGAGGTGGGGGGCGGCATCGGCGGCGGGAGGCTGGCCTTGGACGGGAGGCTGGGCATCCTCGGCGTCTAGGGATGCGGCCAGGCGGCGGCGCAGGTCCGCCGGTGGCGTCCACTGATTGCGCATGGCGCGGAAAATCGGATCATTCATCGAACATCGCTCCTTGGAGTCGGTCCCGCATGAGGCCTCGGCCCCGGGACAAGCGCATTTTGACCGCACCGATTTCCAGGCCGAGCACCTGGGCGATCTCGGCTGTCGGCAGGTCCTCGAAATAGAACAGGTGAAGGACTATCCGGTAGTCAGGCGGCAACTGGCTGAGCGCCTGGAAGACCGCATCTTGCGTCTCGGTGGCGAACTCAAACTGGGGCGGCATGGCGGCTTCCATGTCCTGGGCCGTCATCGGCACCACGCGGGTGCGCCAGGAGTTCTGCGCGGCCTGTTTGGCGCAATTGATTGTGGTGACAATGAGCCAGCCCTTGCGGTGCTGCTCCGAGCGGCAACGCGGTTGGCGCCGGTGGTAGGCGAGGAAGACCTCTTGGAATACGTCATCGGCGTCAGGGCGGCAGCGGGTGTGAGTCAGGGCAATGCCGTAGACCATCGACCCGTAGCGATCAACCATCTGCCATGTGTCCGCCGGCTCGCCTGGTGGACCATCGGTTGGCGGACCATCAGCGGGAGGACCACCAACCGGCTGCCCGCCACCTGGCTCACCACCACCGCCCGGCTGCCCGCCACCTGGCTCACCACCCCATTGGGCAGCTGGACCGCCGTCCCGGTGAGCATCCGGCGAGGGTGTCGATCGAGGTGGGGTCATGTCGGAGCCTGTCCTTCGCGGTCTGTCTAGTGAGCTGCCCTTACCCTGTAAATCGCTCGAAGGGTGCAAAAGGTAACAGCGCCCCCGAAACTAGTCCCAAACCAGCCCCCGGATTGGGTTCTGGTGCGGGTTGGTTGGACGCGACTGGTGGGGGTCGGCTATCCTGGCGGGCGCCGGTTCCACTGAGTTGCAGTGGTACGTGTGCGGACGTGGCTCAGTTGGTAGAGCATCACCTTGCCAAGGTGAGGGTCGCGGGTTCGAATCCCGTCGTCCGCTCGAAGGCCGAGGTGGGCCCATACGACGCGGTGGAGTGGCCGAGAGGCGAGGCAGCGGCCTGCAAAGCCGTCTACGTGGGTTCGAATCCCATCTCCACCTCCACCGACTCATCCAGGCGGGGTGCCGCCCAGGGGGTCGCCGCGGGCGGTTGGCGCAGTGGTAGCGCGCTTCCTTGACACGGAAGAGGTCGCTGGTTCGATCCCAGTACCGCCCACCATCGTGTTCGTGGAGCCCGCGCCACCCGCCGCTCTACGGCCCGCCTGCTCCGCCACCCGCCGCCTACGGCCCGCCTACCTCTGCGTCAATGATCTCCAGTGCTTGGTCTAACGGGCCGTGGACGATGGCGGCGCTCGCCTTCGCCTGCACTGCTGGCTTGGCGTGGAAGGCGATCGACAGGTCCGCCGCCGCCATCATGTCCAGGTCATTTGCGCCATCGCCCATCGCGACGGTGGTGGAGGCTGCAAGCTCGGCCGCCCAACGGCGCAGGGCCGCCGCGTTGCCGGCACGGTCAACAATCGAGCCGGTCAACCGTCCAGTCAACTGGCCGCCTGCAACCTCAAGGATGTTCGCCTGAACCAACTCGATCCCAAGCCCAGCGGCCAGCGGCTCAACCATCGCTGTGAACCCACCGGACACCAGACCTACCTCCCAACCGCGCTCGCGCAGTCCGTCAACCAGCCGCTGTGCACCGGGGTTGAGCCGGACCGCCGCATTGGCCTGTCCAATGGCCGCAGCACTCAATCCAGCCAACAACCCCACCCGCTCGCGCAGAGAGGCCGCGAAATCCAGTTCGCCTTGCATCGCACGTTCGGTGATGGCAGCCACCTGCTCCCCCACCCCGGCGATGCCGGCCAAAAGGTCTATTCCCTCAGTCGCCGCCAACGTGGAATCCACGTCCATGACGAACAGTCGGCTGGGTGAGATGGGGCACCGTCCACTTGCAGTTTTCACGCCGAGACGCGGGTTCCCTTGGGAATGACGGTGACTCCGCCATCGGTGACCACGAATCCGCGTTCGATGTCGCGCGCAGGGTCGAGACCGATCTGCGCGTTCTCCTCGATGACAACGTTCTTGTCGACTATGCAGCGGTGGACCTGGGCATGGCGGCCAACCGAGACGCCGTGCAATAGGACTGAATCGGACACCGACGCCCAGGAATGCAAGTAGCAGCCGGGCGAAAGAACAGAACGTGAAGCGGTGGCACCCGAGACAATCACCCCGGGGCTCACAAACGAATCGGCAGCGTGGCCAACCCTGCCTGGACCGGAGTGGATGAACTTGGCCGGCGGCAGACCCGTCGAGCCGGTGATGAGCGGCCAACTGCGGTTGTACAGATTGAATACCGGCGTGATCGCGATGAGATCCTGGTTGGCCTCGTAGTAGACATCAAGCGTCCCGACGTCTCGCCAATAGTCACGGTCACGTTCAGTTGAACCGGGCACGTTGTTGTCGCGGAAATCGTAAAACCCGGCCCTACCAGCCTCAACGAACGCTGGGACTATGTCTCCGCCCATGTCATGACGCGAATCCAGCCTGTCGGCATCGGCGCGGACTGCATCGACCAGAGCATCGGCATCGAACACATAGTTGCCCATGGAGGCGAGGATTTCATTGGGTGAGTCAGCCAACCCCTCAGCGTCTTTCGGCTTCTCCTTGAAAGCGCTAATCGAGCCGCGCTCCTGATCCACTTCGATGACCCCAAACTGGTCCGCCAGGTGGCGCGGCTGGCGGATGCCAGCAACAGTCAGGGGGGCGCCGGAGGCGATATGGTGCGCCACCATCTGGTGGAAATCCATCCGGTAGACGTGGTCTGCCCCAACCACCACCACGATGTCGGGACGTTCATCATCGATCAGGTTAAGTGACTGGTAGATGGCGTCGGCGCTGCCCAAGAACCAGTTCTTCCCCTTGCGTTGTTGCGCCGGAACCGGTGCGACATAGTTGCCCAGCATCCCGGACAGCCGCCAAGTCTGGGCGATGTGCCTGTCCAGCGAATGCGACTTGTACTGGGTCAGCACAACAATCCGCAGATATCCGCTGTTCACCAAGTTGGACAATGGAAAGTCGATCAACCGGTAGATCCCGCCGAACGGCACAGCCGGCTTGGCGCGGTCACGCGTCAACGGCATCAACCGCTTGCCTTCTCCACCTGCCAGGACCATCGCAAGAACACGGGGAATCGCCATGCCCCTGAGCCTAGCGGGCCACCCCGCCCCAACCCCCTGAACATTGGCTGCGAATCTTCCCTGGTGAACACTGCGGCGCCGCCGGGAGCGGTAGCGTCTTCGCCGTGAACAACCCCAAGCCCCTTCGCGTCAACCTGATGACCCGCGAGTACCCACCCCAGATCTATGGCGGTGCAGGCGTCCACGTCGCTGAGTTGGCCAACGTGCTGCGCGATGACGTAGATCTGACCGTGTCCTGTTTTGGCCCGCCCCGCCCCGATGTTTCAGTCACCGGCTTCGGTGAGCCAGATCCGTCGATTGGCAACCCCAGCCTTGGGGTCTTCGACGTTGACCTGCGGATGGCAGGGGCAGCCGGCAACACAGACCTGGTCCACTCCCACACTTGGTACGCGAACCTGGCCGGGCACATGGCGCACCTGATGTGGGATGTGCCGCACGTCATCACAGCCCACTCGCTGGAGCCGCTGCGGCCGTGGAAGGCGGAGCAGTTGGGCGGCGGATACCGGCTCTCCTCCTGGGCTGAGGCCACCGCATACGGTTCAGCCGACGCCATCGTCGCTGTCTCGGACGCGATGCGCAGCGACATCCTGCGGGTCTATCCGGACATCGACCCCGCCAAGGTCCATGTCATCCACAACGGCATCGACCCGGACAAATGGCAGCCAGCCACAGATCCGCAGGTCAGTGCCGCATTGGCGAGGTACGGCATCGTCCGCGATTTGCCCACTGTGGTGTTTGTGGGGCGCCAGACCCGGCAAAAGGGTCTGCCGTACCTGTTGCGCGCTCTGGGAGGGCTGCCCGATGGCGTTCAGGTGGTTTTGGTGGCTGGCGCACCTGATACCCCGCAGATTGCCGCCGAGGTTAAGGAGTTGGTGGACGCGCTGCGGACACGGCGGGGTCATGTGGTGTTCATCGACCAGATGGTGCCCCACGCCGATCTGACCGCGATTCTCACTGCGGCCAGCCTGTTTGTTTGTCCGTCCGTCTATGAGCCGCTCGGGATTGTCAACCTGGAGGCGATGGCCTGCGGCACACCTGTTGTGGCCACGGCGACGGGCGGCATCCCTGATGTGGTTGTTGATGGCTTGACCGGATGGCTGGTGCCAATTGAGCAGTTGAACGATGGAACCGGCACGCCCGTTGAGCCGGACCGGTTTGTGGCAGACCTGCGGGCGGCGATCATCCAGGCGTTGAATGATCCGCCTGGAATCGCCGCCCGCGGTGCTGCCTCACGCCTCCGGGTGACAGAACACTTCACCTGGACCGCTGTGGGTCAACGCACCCTGGCCCTCTACGGCGAAGTCTTGTCAGACTTCTCCAGACCCTGAGGGGGAAGGTCGCAGGCTAGATCGTCTGGCACTGCCTCACCGGCCGCGGTTATTGCGACGCACGCGACGTCCTCAATCTCGCTGAGTTCGCCCTGCTCATCGATCAGACTGAGTTCGCCCTGCTCATCGATCAAAATCGAGTCATTTGCCCGGGCGGCTGACGCGGGATCTGGCAGGCCGTCGATCTTCTCGGACCAGGCGCCATCGGCCCCAATCTCCAGCTTGTCCAGTGCGGCACGCAAGGCGTCTAGGTCAGTCCCCTCAACCTGGGCGTAAACCATCTTCTGGCCGTCGAGGGTGCCAACGGCAACCGAAACCGACTGTCCTTCAACCTCGACTGGGTCATGCAACAGGAGTGAATAGAGCGCCTGCTCGCCACCTGGCTGGGCAATCGAGCCGTCCATGCGGACCGAATTGGCCCCCCCGGAGCCGACCGACACCATCGTGGTGAACACCCTGTCAGACTCCTGATCGGCGCCCTCATTGCCACCCTCCGCAACCCCGGTGTCTTCCACCGAGACTGACATTCCTTTGCCGTCAGACCGCTCGACGCTGACCGAAGGCAGCAGCGCCAGGGGCCCGGACACATCACCGTCAGCAACCCAGGTGCCGGCGTCAGAGCGACGGTAGGTGTACTGATCTCCCTGGTCAGCCCATTCGCCAGTCGAGTTGGACCAGATCTTGACCAGCCGGTACACCCCGTCAGGCCGGTCGAGTTGGACCAGCGTGCTTGCCCCCCACTGCCCGCTGGCCTGCGCTGGACCTCCGGCCTGGACAATCCGGGCCGGCGCCACGTCAGCCTTGGCCACCGGGCTCGATCCGGGCAGCCCGAACACGACAGCCAGTGCCACCGCGGCAGCCCCGGCAGTTGCCACGCCCCAGCCGGCCCAACGCAAGACCGGACGGCGGGGTGTCAGGGCGGGCGCGGCATCGTCCGCTATTGGGACGTAGTGAGCCAGCTCTGCCCGCCCCAAGGCGTCGAGTCTTGGCTGCGTCTGGGCAGGTGGGACGGGGTTTGATGAACGAAGAAGCTTGCCGATGCGAATCACTTTGGATCCTCCTGATTTGTGTAGGCGTGGCGGAATGCGGCGCGTGCCCGGTTCAGCCGCATCCAAACCGCTGGAATTGAACAATCGAACAGCGCGGCGCACTCGGCACCACTCAGGCCGTCCCAATAGTGGGCAGTCAGAATCTCGGCCTGAGCAGGGGCTATGGCATCCAACGCTTGACCCACCCTGCCGGTCAGACCGCCTAGGGCGGCCTCTGGCCCCTCCACTGCCCCGCCGCCCGCGCGCCGTGATGCTTCACCGACGATGGCGGTCCACAACTGGCCGTTTTCGGCCGCCCGGCGCTGGTGGTTGGCAATCAGATTGCGTGCTGTGACGAACAGCCAGCCCGGTGTGATCGGGTCAGTTGGGGCCTCGGTGCAGCAGCGCTGCCAGGCCAGATGGAAGACCTCGGCGGCCGTGTCGCGGGCCGTTTCTGGGTCGGCCAGGCGACGGCGGGCGTAGGCCTGGATTCGGGGATAGTGGGCTGTGAACAGCTCGGCGAATGCGGCTTGGACTGGTTGCTCGGGCTGTTGCGGCTCAGGGGGCGATGCTGCGCCGCCTGAGCTGGCTGAGATCCCGAGCGGCCTCACCTGATCCACCGTAGCTGTTGACTTAACGAATCCCTTCACGCCTCATATATGTGTTGACACAACCCAAACCTCACGCGCTGGGGCAAGTTCTTCGCAAAACCGCCTCCCGCCATGGACGGCTTGGCCATGGCGGGAGGCGGCTGGTGCGGTTCGGTGGGGGTGTTAGGCGTCTTCGTGGTCGTGATCGTGATCGTGATCGTGGTCGTGGTCTTCTTCGGTGTGGGAGTGGGAGGCGGGGCCTTGGCCAGAGACTCCGGCTATCTCACCTGGGACAACACCTAGGTCAACCGTCTTCCAGATATCACCGGTCACCGGGTCAACTACCACCAACGAGCTGTTCGCTGCATCGGTTACGTAGACCATGCCGTCCAGAACCTTCATCTTCGGGCTCGGATCGGTCCACTCCTCAGGGATCTCCCACGGATCAATCACCGGGTGGGAAGCGCTGACGGCGCCAGCATCGACGTCGATGACGTGCAGAGCGCCATCGGTGCCGAGTATCACCCCACTGCCGTCATCGAGCCTGGACATGCCGAAGGAGTTGAATGCCGCAGGGACTTCGAGGCTGCGCTCGGTGCCAGCAACCGTATCCACCAGGGCAACGCGGGCCGGCTCTGATGGGTCGGCTCCCTCGATGTTGTAGTTGCCCAGGGCAATGGGTGAGGACTCGGTGCCGGCCATGGCACTGGTTGCGCCTCCCTCATCAGGGGCGAAGGCCTTGACAACCGTGCCGTCGCGATAGATCAGCACACCGTCGGAGCAGCCAAACGTGACGGCCTCACCAGCAGAAACGGCCTCCCCATGCAGACCGGGGCACTCATCCGACTCGACTATCTGAGTGTCTGCGGAATCGAAAGCGAAGATCCCTGTGCGTCCCTCTTCGGTGCCGTTGGAAACCACCAAGGTTCCGTCCGGCAACACAACGGCCACACCGTGGTGGGCGGCTGGGGATGTGTACTGGCGCACTATCGCGTGGTCGCCTTCTGCCAGCTCAGCTTGGTCAAGCACTGTGACTCCGCCGGTCGAATCATCGAACAGGGCGGTGGCGCCGTCATGGGGCACAGCGTGGCCGGGACGGCCAGCTGGGAACAGGATGTCGGTTAGCACTGGATCGGCCGCAAAGTAGTGGTCGTGATCGCCGTGGCCGACTGCCCAAACACCCAGGTCAAGCAGCTGGAAGCCGGTCTCGGCGATGGTGACCAGGACGTGGCGCTCATCTCCGGCGGGGTTAAGGCGCAAGAAGCCATCGAGCGGAATGTCTGCCACAAGGTCGAGGCTCGTGGCATCGCGAACCTGGACTCCGCCATCGTAGGCAATGGCTATGCGTGGGGTGCGGGCTGCGGTCTCCGAAGCGTCAGATGCCGGCTCTGCAGCATCATGCGCATCCTGCTCGCCGGGAGATTCAACGGTCGTGGACTGCTCCGTTGCGTCCTGTTGAGGTGAGGCGCTTCCGGAACAGGCGGTCACCAATGTCAGGGCCAACCCGGCGCAGGAGGCCAGGCCGATGGCGCGGCGAAACGCCAGGTGGGAGCGGTGGTGGGGTCGAATTGTGGGCTTCATTGGGTCTGCGACGGCCAGTTGGGCTGGTAGCCAGCCGGCCGCCAGCTCCTTTCTCATGCTCGGGTGTGAGTTCGCCCACAGCATATACGAGAATGATTCTCACTTCCACTCTCAGATACGGGCCCGTTTGTGCGCGTGCGTCGCGGCGCACGGCCCGGGAAGGCCAAGCAGGCGCTGTGCGTCTACCTCGGTACTGGACTGGAGAGCCGGCTCTCTGAGTGCCGTGCTCCGACCGGCGCTCTAGCCCAGACCCACCAGGTAAAACAGGGGGCAACACACACGGCTTAGGGGCAAATACTCAACGGTTCGCCTCAGAGTGAAGGTTCGGCACGCTCTGCCGAACTCAGCTCCTGAGGCGATTTTGGCCTGCCCCGCACAACTCAGCCTGTCATTGGCTGAAAGGTCCTATGTGCTGCTGCGAGCACGGGATGAGTCCTGTTCTTGGCACCCTCCAAAAGCCGTTGAGGATTTCTACGCGCCGTTGGCGCTACCGAGCGGCCGCCTGACCCGAGCTCACCGCCGAGCCTGCCGCGTGCACGGCGCCGTGCGGGGCTGAGCACGGATGAGCACGGACCCGGAGTTCGGCTCGGCTCCAGCGCAACGATTGCACACTGACCAGCCCTAACACCGTGCAGGTCAGAGGCGTTTCTGAGGGTTTTTACGGTCCCAACGGCACTTCCGGGGTTCGCGCTTAGCGTACGAGGGATGGCTTCGCCGGTCAGGCGTGTTGCCACCACTGCCAGGTCAGGAGTCGGGGGATTCCATACCGAGCTGAAGACAGCTCAGGTGTCTGCCTTCTCCATCGACTTGGTGGCGGGCCTCAAGGCGTCGTCATCCCCGAGCTCAACCCGAGTCGGGGCCATCGGATACGTACATAGAAGGATTGAAAACAATGATGGATCGCATCTGGCGCTCCCGGCGCGACTCGGACCATGGCTTCTCCCTGGTCGAGCTACTCATCGTCATCATCATCATGGGCATCCTGGCCGCCGTGGCCATCCCGATGTTCCTGTCACAGCGTGAGAAGGCTCAAGACGGCGCCACCAAGAGCGACGTCGAGACCCTCGGCAAAGAGCTCGTCACCTGGTTCGTGGACCACAACTCGACAGACGTGCCCAATATCGTGCTCGCCAATGGCGCCTACTACATGGGCACCGCCACTGACCCCTCGAGCGACGCTGCGAACAAGGTTGGCAATGCCAGCCCCAACGTTCAGGTGAGTAGCACGGCTCAGACCGGCACGGTCACTTTGCACGCGGCGGACGGAACCAACACCGGTAAAGGCAACGACTGGTGCGTGACGCTCTACAACCCAGAAGGCAAGACCAAGACGTTCGCCTATTCCTCGGCCAAGGGCCTGACTGAAAACAACTGTACCGGCACTCCTGCCGGCGGGTCCACCGCGACGGAGTCGGGCAACTAAGGACTATTCAGCTAGTTGCTAGCAACGCAACCGGCACTAACGCATCTCATTCGAGATGCCACACCAACAGATGAATCTCACACAACCAATTCACCCCAACAGAAATGGATTGAAACAATGATGGATCGCATTTGGCGCTCTCGGCGCGACTCTGACCACGGCTTCTCCTTGGTCGAACTCCTGATCGTCATCATCATCATGGGCATCCTGGCCGCCGTGGCCATCCCGATGTTCCTGTCACAGCGCGAGAAGGCTCAAGACGGCGCCACCAAGAGCGACGTCGAGACCCTCGGCAAAGAGCTCGTCACCTGGTTTGTGGACCACAACTCCACCCAGGTTCCCAACATCAAGCTCGCCAATGGCGCCTACTACATGGGCACCGACACTGATCCCTCGACCGACGCTGCGAACAAGGTCGGCAACGCCAGCCCGAATGTCCTCGGCACTGGCACCTCCGGCGCCATTGCCGTCGAGTCTGAGACTACAGGCGGGTCCGTCAGCGGCAAGAACTGGTGCGTCGCTCTGACGAATGCAGAAGGCAAGGCGAAGGACTTCAACTACTCCTTCTCGAAGGGTCTGTCTGAGGGCAAGTGCGGGGCCTCCGCCACCCAGAGCACCTGAGTCACTCCCACCTAGTTAGCCCCGGAGGCGGGCGGTGAGTCGTGTCACCGCCCGCCTCGGCGGGGCCTAGCCAATTCAATTCCTCAATAGACCTTTCACAGGCAATCTGACAGCCCCATGAGGAGGGGATATGCC
>JAIRRT010000127.1 GCA_031255835.1 Bifidobacteriaceae bacterium
TGGCCGGGGAGGACTTCGGGGCGGTGGTTCAGGCGGCGGTCGCGGAGCAGGTCCCAGACTGAGCCGGCCGCGCCGGCTTTCGGGTCCCATGCGCCGAACACAACCCGCTGGACTCGCGCTGCCACCGCTGCGCCGGCGCACATCGGGCACGGTTCTAGCGTGCTGACCAGCGTGCATCCCTCCAGGCGCCAGGTCCCGACCCGCTTGGCGGCCTCGCGCAATGCGAGCACTTCGGCGTGAGCCGAGGGATCGGCATCGTCCTCCCGTCGGTTGCGGCCCGCCCCGATCACCTCGCCCAACTTGTCCACCACCACCGCGCCCACCGGCACGTCCCCGCTGTCCAGCGCCGCCCGCGCCTCCACCAACGCCAGCCGCATCCACTCACCGACTTCTTCACCCACCGCACCTCCACCCGACGATGCCGTCCCTCGCCCACAAGCGCCGCTTTCGCTGGGCGTGGGGGGGTTGGGGGTCATTGGTTGGGCTCCGGATGCGCTGGCAGGGGGTAGGTTCGGTCCATGCATGTGCTCATTGTCGAACACCCTCTTGTTGCCCACAAACTGACCTTGCTGCGTGACGAGCGCACCGATTCCCCCACTTTCCGCAACCTCGTTGACGAGTTGGTGACCCTGTTGGCCTATGAAGCCACCCGGGGCATTGCCTTCGAGCAGCGCTCAATCCAAACGCCGGTGGCGCCAACCTGCGGCGTCCACCTCTCCTTGCCGTTGCCCATTGTGGTACCGATTCTGCGGGCCGGGCTGGGCATGCTGTCTGGAATGACACGCCTGCTGCCCACCGCTGAAGTCGGGTTCCTCGGGCTCCAACGCGATGAGGAAACGCTGCAAGCCATCACCTACGCTAACCGGCTCCCGGATGATCTGTCCGGACGCCAGTGCTTTGTGCTCGATCCAATGCTCGCCACCGGCGGCACGCTGATCGCCTCAATCGACTATCTGCTGGACCGCGGCGCCAGGGACGTCACCGCAATCTGCCTGCTCGCCGCGCCGGAAGGGCTGGCGGCAGTCGAGGCGGCCGTAGGTCATCGCGGCAACGTGACCATAGTTACCTCGGCCGTCGACGAGCGCCTCAACGACCGCGGCTACATAGTCCCCGGCCTAGGCGACGCCGGAGACAGACTCTACGGCGTCGTCTGAGCGCACCCGCACCCCAGGCGCTACAGGTCAGCCAACAGGGTCACTGCACCGAGGGTGAAGGGGTCGGATTGCTCTGACTCGCCCCAGGCTCGGACTCGCAGGGTTACTGAGGTGCCGGCGTTTTCGGCTCGGGGGAAGACCACTCCGCGTTCCAGGACCACCACGTCCGTGCCGCCCGCAGCCGGCCCAGAGAACCCGGCCTGCTTGCCGCGGAACGGGTTGGGGATGAGCTCCTGGGACACGGTCTCTTGGCCGGTGCCGCTGGACATCCAGATGTCTGACCCGGTCCGCTCCGGGGACGCCCCCCACGCCACCAAGCCGAGGTGGGATGCCACGCCCTTCGGCGCGTCGATGTCGAGCTCCTTGCCGGTGCCGGCCTGGACCCGCAACACTCCCTGATAGACACTCGCCCGGCGTTCGGGCAGGTCAGCGGACTCATAGACCACGGTCAGGGCCCAGCCAGCGAACTCCCCGGCGCCCGGATTGCGGGGTACGTCGCCCACCGTCCACTGCCCGGCGCCGCCATCCGCCACGATCTCGGTGACATCGGCCGTAGCCTGCGAGCCGGCAATCAGCGGGTCGCGGTTGTCGGCCTCGATGGCGTGCTGGGAGCCGTCCGGCGCCGTCAAGTTGGCTGCCGGCCAGCCCTCGCCTGGCGTCTTGGCCGCCCACGCCAGCGTGGCGTAGCGCACCTTCGCATCCCCAGGCAACACGATTTCAGCCGCCGATGACGCAGGGCACCCGACCGCGTCACTTTCACATTCGGGCAGCGGGGCGCCGGCCAGCGCGATACCTAGCGGACCATCTGCGGTGAAAGACAAGGTCAGGGCGTCTCCGCCATCGGCGGTTGGTACTAGGGGGAGGCCTTGGGGCTGGACCTCGCCGGTTGTGGTGACCGCCGGCGTGGGCGACGGTTCAGGGGCGTCGGCCGTGCGGTTGGCCATGACAATCCCGCCGGCCACCAGGGCAACAGCCGCCGCGCCGGCAATCGCCACCGCGCCGGTCACCCCGGACTTCGAGACCAGCGGCACAAGCACGGCGGGTACCGCCGAGCCCCCACCAGCCGCACTGGAAACCCCCGCAGTTGCGGCGCCCGATGCCGCCACCTCGCCAGCCGCAGTGGTGGCAGTTTCGACTGCGGCCGGCACAGCCGCCCCACCGGCCCCACCAGCGGCACCAGCTGCCACACCGGCCCCACCAGCGGCCCCCGCCGCCACGCTGGCCGCGCTCGGCACCGGCGGCAGAGCGCCAATTGCGCTGATCAGGTCCGCCAACCCCGCTCCGCCGCCCAGCACGAGCGGCGCAATGACGCCGCGCAACCCGCGGTTGACGTCATGGGCCTCCTCGGCAACCGCGCGGCATCGTTCGCAACGGGCAATGTGGGCGGAGACCTTGGCGCGGTCGCGCTGGCCAAGTGCACCGCGGGCGTATGCGCCAAGGCGGTCGGCAATTGCGCGGCACTCGCCATCCAGGGGCATGGCAACGTGCTGTTGCAGATAGGCCTGGCGCAGACCCTCGCGGGCCCTGTACAACAACGCTGCCACGCCGTTTGGGGTCAAACCCAAGGTCGGCGCCATTTGTGATGTGGTTAGGCCTTCGACTTCGGCATACCACAATGCGGTCCGCCAGCGCTCGGGCAGTGAGGAGAAGGCCTCGCGCACAATCTGACGGTCAAGGATGGAATCCGACGGATCATCAGCGGCGCCGCCAAGGGATTCTTCGAAGACAACGCCGTCTTCACTCAGCTCGATTCGATTGGCCGCCTGACCATATGAAGCCGCCAGGTGACGCACAGCGGTGAACACGTATGCCCGGAAGAACGAATCAGGGCCCTTGCCTTCCCCAAGCAGGCGAAATACACGCGCAAACGTCTCTGAAACTATGTCTTCGGCATCGGCCGGACGCGGAGCGTATTGGCGGGCAACAGCGGTTGCGGCAGGGGCGTGACGGGCGTACAACTCGGCAAACGCGGCCCTGTCACCTCCACGAACGCTGGCAATCAGCTCCGCGTCCGATGGCGCTGCCCCGCTACGCTCAGGGGTCGAGGTCGCCACGGGAGGGGCGTTCGTGCCGGGGTCCACCGCCATCGATCGGCCTTTCCGATAGTGTCGCTGCCCGCGCGGGGGTGCTGGGGCAGCCTACGCCGGGCGGCGCTGAGCACGAAAGGCCAACGCAGAACCGACATTGATAGAGACACCAAAGTCGCGTCATCGTGACGCGGCAATGCCGTCTCATCCACATGACGACCCGTGGGGCACCCCCCATTCTCCACGATCCAGAGGCACTGGAGGGCGCGTGGCGCACCAACTCAGTGAACTCTGCCTGGTTGCGTCCTGGCGATTGGCACGTACCTGAAGTTGAAGCTGTCGCGGAATTTGTCGCTACCGGTGCAGATCCATCCTCGGCAATCGAATCCCTGGCCCGTGCCAGAGCCCACAACGGTGTGGGCTTGGCAGAAACCCTGGCTGATGTGCGTTGTTTGGCGGAGATCAGTGACGGTCAACTCGACCCGTGGCAATGTGCTGAGGCCGTTGCTCGCGGCTGGCAGGATGGCAGCTTGGTGGTTGCCAACCCGATGTCGATGTTGGACCCGACAACCTCCATGGCGACGCTGCCGTACCTGGCGCTCCGCCTGCGCGAGATCTACGCACACGCCGCGGCGAATGACGCCAACGCGAGCGAGACCCACTGTCTGCTTGTGGCTGAGACCGCCGTCACATGCACCGATCCGTGGTTGCGCTTCGAGCGCGGCAGCCTGCTCGGTTCGGTGTTGACGGACGTGTTCGATGCCGGCGAGACGTCGGTCTCCCTCGGTTCGGGTTCCGGAGCCGCCATCGTGGTGATTGAGCGCGGCCGGCAGCTTGGCCGCACCCTGCGCTACACCAAGCGGCGCATCGAGGCCGCGCTTGCCCCCGTCCAACGGGCCGGCGGCGCCCGTCACCCAGTTCACGTGTGGGTCGAGTCGCTCCCGCGCTCCTACGATGCCGCTCTAGCCCAAGTGGAAGATATAGCCCGCTAGCAGGGATTGCGTTTCTGGGAGTCGCCATCGCGCGCCTGCGCACCCTGGTATGTCGTGCGTTGCTGAGTTGGCCTGCATCCCCGCACAACCCCAACACACCCCAAACGACGCGCCCCACCACCTGGGGCGCGGTGGTGTTGGGCTCTGGCGGAGGCGGCGGGATTTGAACCCGCGAGGGGGTTCAACTCCCCCAACCCGCTTAGCAGGCGGGCGCCATAGGCCACTAGGCGACGCCTCCATGATCCAGCACACGCGCCTGAAAAGCCTACGAACACCAAACTCCTGGAGCCGTCAGACCCTTCGCAGCGAGCCTGCAGCGAGGTCTCCCCGCTGCGCGCTGGAACGCAAAACCGAGGTCAAGTTGAGTTTCTACCCAGATTGACCAAAGCAATATCGGAACCAACTGTAGCCGATGCCCAGCGCCCACCCGAAACCGCCCGTCCTGCCCCCCCGATGGCGATCCCACCCCCGTCCCCCCGCCGATGGCGACCGCAACTGCTCAAAACGGGTGAGAGGCAGGCAGGTGGGGAGGTGGTTTGAGCAGTTGAGGTCGCCGTCGGCGCGGGTCGGACTGCTTGATACAGGCGAGCCCAGTGGGCTCACCCGTTTAACGCTCGCGCCCTGCGGGTTCGAGTCACTTCAGTCGCTTTGCGCGCCTGAAGGGACTCGAACCCCCAACCTTCTGATCCGTAGTCAGATGCTCTATCCATTGAGCTACAGGCGCTGGTAACGAAGCGTGGAGTAGCCTACCCGGTTCGCACCCTCATCCCAAACGCCGGGTGCCCAGCTACCGGTCAGGCGGCCTAGCCTTCACCGCCGGTGGCGACTTCGCCGCCTGCGGCGCCAGCGCCGCCGTCAACGGTTGCCTCTTCACCGGTGGGTGCATCAGCCAACAGGTCCTGGTGCAGCCCGCGGGCCCGCACCACTACGTCTTCAAGGCGGGCGGTCTCTGCCCGCCGGGCGTCTGTGGCCATTCGCACAGCGTCGATGTCGGTCTCATCGACCTCGGTGCCGGCCAGGTTCTCTGCCCTGGTCAGCTCAGCAGTCAGTGCGGCGATTGTCGCCTTGATCTGGTCAATCTGGGCCTCGACAGCTTCCCTGGCGGCCTCGGCCTCTTCGGCCTCAGCGTCATCCAGTTCCTCTTCGGGGTCCGTAGGCGGAGGCGATCCGGGCGGCGGTACAACAGGCGGCGGAGGTGCAATTGACTGGGTCAGCCGGTCTGCGTTCCATGTGAGGGTGGACAGAATGCCGGTTACCTCATTCATCTTGGCTCGCATGGCGGCGTTGGCCATCCTCAGCCGGCTAACCGCCTCACCCAACAGTTGACCAGTGATCGCGTTTTCCGCCGCGACTATGGCGTCAGTCAGGTTTGTGCGGACCGGCTCAATCAGCGCCAGCTGGTTCTGGTCCTCAACCAATGCGGCATCGGCGGCGGCCAACGTGTCGGATACCTCGCGCGAGTTGGACGCGACGCTCTCGATCATCGATTCGGCCACCTGCAGGGCGTCATCCAACTCGGCTGTGACCCTGGCCCCTGGCCCCAGCACTTCTACTGTCTGCTCCCGGACCACCCGGGCCCGCTGCATCACCGGCTCAAGCGACTTGACCACCTCACGCAGCTCGGCGTCCTTGCGCTGGGCCTCAGCCAAGGAGTGAGCCAACGCGCGGTCATGCTCCTGGCTCTGCATCGACGCCTCAAACCACAGCCAACCAGCCACAACAAGGATCACCAGGACAGCGCCCACCACCGCCGCAATCAGCCCGCGCCGCGAACGCGGCCAGGGCAAAAGCCGCGACCTGGGTTGTGCGGACGGTCTCATCTGCGCTTTCCGGACAGCTCGACGGTGTTCTTCAGCGGAGAGTGTGGGATTCGAACCCACGGACGCGGACATCCCGCGTCAACGGTTTTCAAGACCGTCCCGATCGGCCACTCCGGCAACTCTCCTCGCGTGGTGGCGCTAACCCATTGTCCTCCAGGCATCGTTCCACCCCCGCCCGCACACAACAACCTCAGGCGACATACCACTCCGGTTCCCAACCGGGCGAGACAACTTCGAGTCCGTAAAGACGTGAGGCTGTCGCGACGTCATGGTCATAGGTGACCACTGCGGAAATATCGTCGTGAGCAGCTGCAATGCCAACGTGGAGGGCAGCATACGGCCTGACAGCCGCCACCGCGTAGGACCCAACCTCGACGGCCCGGCCTGACACCGCAACTTGCGGCAGGCCCGCCACAAATTCGCGGATCTGGCTGCGGCGTCCATGAGCTGGACCGGCCATCTCCTCGGTTGCCTCCCAACGTGCCACCACCGATGTCACAGCCTCGCGCTCATGGGCCACCATCCAATCGCGCAGCGCCCCAAACTCCTCGCCGTCGGCGAGTAGATGGGTTATTACGGTGCCGTCAAGGTAGTAACGCACGCCCCGATGTTATCGCCGGGTGGGACCCCGCCGCGCCCAATCGGCCTGCCCTGGCGCGTCAACCGCGCAACGGCAGTTCAATCCGACCAGTTTGATCATCACGTCCGATGCCGTCCCGCGCCACAATCCGCACCGGCACCCCCCAGTCCTGTCCCACCATGTGGCATGCCGGGTTTTCCGCTTCGACATCGCACGATGCCGCACGTGCAGTCACATGCAAGACCCCTTCCCCCGGGCGGAACACCAGTTCGCGAGTCAACTCGGCGGTGGTGCCAGCGCCGGCTTCCAGGAGCTGCGGCGGTGTGGCCGAGACGGTCAACTCGACGGCCGGACCGAACCGAGTGTCCAGCTTCTGACCTGGCGCGGGGGAGAACGGAACGGTCAGGTGAACCAGGCCCTCGGACAGTTCTGTGACCGGCCGGTTTGTGGCCTGGCGGCGGTCTGCGACCCGGACCGCTGCGTCGATGCTCAACTCGACAACACGGTGAGCTGCCGATTCGACCACAAGGACATGGCCGGCATCGGCGGCTATGACGTCACTGGGCTCGCTCAGGTTGGTGGCAAGGGTCGAAAGCTCGCTGGTGGATGGGTCGTAGCGGCGCAGGGCACCGTTGTAGGTGTCCGCCACCAGGATGGTCCGGCTGGCCGGCTCGACGGTCAGGCCCAGCGGGTGTTGCATCAACGCCTGGGCGCCAGGCCCGTCCGCCAGCCCGAAGTCAAACAGCCCCTGCCCCACGGCCGTGGTCACCCGCCAGCCGGTGCCGGCCTCCTGATCAGGCTCAAATACGCGCAGCGATGAGGTCTCAGAATCGACAAACCACATCCGCGGCCCGTCCATCGCCAACCCGGAGGGCTGCGCCAACCAGGCCGAACCCGCGGGCCCGTCCAGCAGCCCTTCAGACCGGGTGCCAGCAATCGGCCCAAGTGCGCCGGTGAGCGGGTTGAACGCCCAGAGTTGGTGAATCCCGGCCATGGCAATCGCCACGGCCTGCAACTCCTCATGCCACACCACGTCCCACGGCGATGACAGCGGCACCTCACGCGGTGGCGCAACCGGCGGCGCACCGGGCACAAACCAGCTGGCGCCATCGCCCTGCATCCACTGCTGGCCCGTGCCGGCCAGTGTGGTGACCAGCCCATCTGCCAGGCGCACGCCTCGCAGGGCGTGGTTGACCGTATCGGCCACAACCACGTCATAGCCGAGTTTGGCGGCCAGCTCCGCGGGCAGCTGGGTGAGCCCGGATGGCTCGCTGAACCGCGCCTCGTCCGCAGGGCCGTCAGCCAGCCCGCGCAGGCCGGAGCCTATCCGCCGCACCACCTCGCCATCGGGCGCGATCTGGACAAGTTGGTGATGTCCGGCATCGGCCACCAGCAGGTTGGTGGGGTCACCGTTCAGGGGGATGGCTTTGGAGGGGAAGGCGAGCGATCCGCTGGCGGGCGGCGGCGGCACGTACGGCCCGCTCCCGCTGCGCAGGGTCCCCTTGGCGCGCGCCTCACCAACAGTCCTTCCGACGATGCCGTCCAGCGCCGACCCATGCCCCTCACCAGCCATTCGGGTCACCACGTAACCCTCCGGGTCTATGAGCACCAAGGTGGGCCAGGCTCGGGCGCCGTATGCCGTCCAGGTGGTCAGGTCCGGGTCATCCAACACCGGATGGCGGATGTCATAGCGTGCGATGGCGTCACGCAGGGCGGTCGGGTCAGCCTCATGGGCAAACTTGGGGGAGTGGACCCCGATTATCACCAGGTCATCGGCGTACTTGGCTTCGAGGGGCCGCAGCTCATCCAGGACGTGGAGGCAGTTGATGCAGCAGAACGTCCAAAAGTCCAGCAGCACGAGTTTGCCGCGCAGGTCCGCCAGGGTCAGGTCGCGGCCGCCGGTGCCCAGCCAGGCGCGGCCACGCAGTTCAGAGGCTCGGACGTGGCGCATGTCAGTCTCCTTGCCCTGTGGTGGTTGTGGGATTCCGCAGCTCGAGCCAGGTCAGTATGCCTTCGAGGTAGATGCTGCGCGCCGGCTCGGGGGAGAGGGCCAGATCATGGGCGCCGCCTGGTATGCGGATCAGCTCGGTCTTGCTGCCCAAGCACTTGGCTCTGGCCCACATATCCGCCGGGTTGAGGACACAATCGCTGGTCACAACGGCGGCGTGTGCGTGGCGCGGATCGCCTCGCTCGTTCGATGTGGCCACCAAGATGGGGAAGTCCAGGTCCAGGCCGCGGGCAATTTGCCGGTGGGCGCGGCGGACAGAGCGGAACCAACCGGCCGCCACCGGGAAGCCGAGGTGGGGTTTCCAGGCCAGCGAGTAATCCCACTCCCCGCCGGTGTCCCGGTGCAGGGCCTCGCCGTAGTAGGGCCGCAGCCCCGAGACCCGCAGAGTTGGCCATATCCGTCCGATGCCGTCGATGGCGGCCGTGGCGGGGCCCTTGAAGAACCAGTTCTCGTTCAGGTCCAGCCAGGGTGAGTTGAGCACCATCGCGTCCACCACGCCGGGGTGGGCGGCTGCCCACAGCGGTCCGATCAGCCCGCCCGTCGAGTGGGCGTTGAGCACTATGCGCTGGTAACCCAGCTGTCTGATCACCTGGACGGCTGCGTCCAACTCCTCGTGGTAGACGCTCAGATCCGTGACGTAGTTGGGCCCGCCCTCCTGGGTGCCTCGGCCAATTGAGCGCCCATATCCGCGCAGGTCAAGTGCGAAAAACTCGTACCCTCTGGACTCGAATGCCTCCGCCACGTGGGCGTGGAAGAAGTTGACAACACACCCGTGCCGGTAAACGATCGCCGTGCGGGGGTGGGGGTCGGGGGCTTGGTGGGGGACGGCATCGTCGGATGGGTGGTGGGTGGGGTGGTGTACGAGGGTGGCTAGTGCGCCGCCGTCGAGTTCAAGGTCACGCTGCAACCAACCATCACCAAGGACATCCTCGCGCCAAGTTTCCACCCACCCATCCTGCCCGATTCAGGGCCCAGCCTGCTCGGCGGGTCGCGGATGGGTGAGGGTTAGCCCCAGACCAGGGCTTGGGTTGGGTCTTGGAGGATTCGGGCTACGTCGGATAGGACCATGGAGCCGAGGGCGCCGTCCACCAGGCGGTGGTCAAAGCTGAGCGCCAGCTCGGTTACGTCACGCGGCTTGACTTTGGCGCCTCGCACCCATGGGCGCCGCTCGATGGCGCCGAACGCCAGGATTGCGGACTCGCCGGGCGTGAGGATCGGGGTGCCGGCGTCGATGCCGAACACGCCGATGTTTGTGATTGTGATGGTGCCGTCCGCCATGGCCGCCGGGGTTGTGGCGCCGGCGCGGGCGGTTTGGGTGAGGTCCGTCAGGGCGCGGGCCAGGTCATGTAATGCCAGGCGGTGGGCGTCTTTGATGTTGGGCACCACCAGCCCGCGCTCGGTTTGGGCGGCCACGCCCAGGTTGATGTAGTGCTTGTAGACAATCTCCTGCGCGTCCTCATCCCAGCTGGCGTTGATTTCCGGGTGGCGGTGGACGGCCAGCAGCAGGGCTTTGGCTGCGATGAGCAGCGGTGTCACGCGGGTATCGGCAAACTCGCGGTCCTGGCGCAGGCGTTGGACCAGGCGCATGGTCGCGGTGACATCCACCGTGCGGAACACCGTCACGTGCGGTGCGGTGAATGCGCTGGTCACCATGGCCTCGGCGGTCCGTTTGCGCACTGAGCGGACCGGGACGCGGGTTGAGCGGCCATCGCGGGCAACCGTCCCGCCGGTCAGCCAGGGGGCCTGCTGCGGGTTGAATCCAGCCAGGCGTTGGGCGGACTGTTCGTCGCCAGCGGCCAGCACGTCTTCACGGGTGACGATGCCGCCTGGCCCGCTTGGACGGACCGTCGCCACGTCGATTCCCAGCTCCTTCGCCAACGCCCTGACCGGCGGCTTCGCCAATACCGGCGGCGGAACCGGCGATGCGGCCGGCTGGGCGGGGGCGGCCTGGGCGTTGGCGTGTTCCCCCGCTGGGGCGGGGGTTGGTGAGGGGGTGTCGTTGGGGA
>JAIRRT010000141.1 GCA_031255835.1 Bifidobacteriaceae bacterium
GCATTTGTCTCGGCGCTGAAGTTGCATTCCAATGTGGCCAACATCGGCGATGTTCGCTCGTTGGTGATCCATCCGGCATCGACAACCCATTCCCAGCTCAGCCCGGCTGATCAGTTGGCTTCTGGGGTGACTCCCGGGTTGGTCCGCTTGGCCGTCGGGATCGAGGGAATCGATGACATCTTGGCTGATCTGGAACTCGGCTTCGCCGCCGCCCGGGCGGCTAGCTGATGCCCGGCCTCGAGCCCAGTAGCACTGCTGGCCCGGCTGACCCCGGCGTCCCGACTCCCGGCGCTGCGCGCGCCGGGGCGGGCGCCGGGGTGGCCGGGCCCGTCCGCCCGCCCGGCACCGAATCGCCTCAGGGTGGCCCCGAATCCGCCCCAGCCCAGGCCGCCACCACCTCGGACGGCCCCGGGTTCGAGGGCCGCGTTCCCCTACCCGGAGAGCTGCCCCCGGCCTCAGGTGCCTGGCGGGAAGGTGACCCTCCAGGCCACAGGCTGTTTGCCGACATCGGCGGCGTGGATTTGGAGCGAGGGGGGCGGATCGATGTCCGCCTTGCCTACGAGACTTGGGGCGAGCTGAACCAGGCGCGCGATAACGCCGTGCTGGTGCTGCACGCGCTGACTGGCGATTCGCACATCCGCGGGCCGGCGGGACCTGGGCATCCGACGGCTGGCTGGTGGACGGCGCTGATTGGGCCCGGTGCGCCGATTGATACCAACCGCTGGTTTGTGGTGGCGCCCAACATTCTGGGCGGCTGCCAGGGTTCAACGGGTCCGGCCTCGCTGGCGCCGGACGGCAAGCCCTACGCATCGCGTTTCCCGTACATCACGGTTCGCGACACGGTGGCGGCCGAGCTGGTGTTGGCCGATCACCTGGGCATTGACCGGTGGGCCATGGCGATTGGCGGATCGCTGGGCGGGCACCGGGTGCTGGAGTGGGCGGCGATGGCGCCGCAGCGGGTTGGCGCCATCATCGCTGTGGCGACAGGCGCGCAGGCCACGGCCGATCAGATTGCCTGGGCGCACGCACAGCTCCAGGCCATTCGCGCTGATCCGGGGTTCAGGGGCGGGGAGTACTACGACGCCCCACCCGGCGGTGGGCCGCACATCGGGCTGAGCATTGCGCGGCAGATTGCCCACACCACATACCGCTCGGCCGGGGAGCTGGATGCCCGGTTTGGGCGTGATGCCCAGGGCCGCGAGGAGCCGCTGGGTGGGGGCGGGCGGTTTGCCGTCCAGTCCTACCTGGACCATCAGGGCGCCAAGTTGCCGCCGCGCTTCGACGCGAACTCCTACATTGTGCTGACCGAGGCGATGATGTCCCATGACATCGGGCGCGGGCGCGGTGGGGTTGAGGCGGCTTTGGCGGGGATTTCGGCCAGGGCGTTGATTGTGGCGGTCGATTCCGACCGGCTCTTCCTACCCGAGTTGTCCCAAGTGATCGCGGACCACCTGCCCGCCGCCGATGGCGTCCATCTGGTTCACAGCGCATACGGCCACGATGGTTTCTTGATCGAGTTTGCCCAGTTGGCGCCGCTAATCGAGGCCTTCGCCAACGGGTGAGGCGCCCGGCTGGAACAGGGGCAGGTAGGCGGACAGGTCCGATCTGCTACCCGAAGCCTGGATGCGGGAGGAGGCTACGGCATCGTCCCAGGTCAGGCGGCCGGTTGCCAGGGAAAGCCACGTGTCCGGATCGGTCTGGACCACGTTGGGCGGGGTGCCTCTTGTGTGGCGGGGGCCGGCAACCGCCTGGGTGGCGCCAAACGGTGGCACCCGCACCTCGACGGCTCTGCCCGGGACCGCGGCGGCCAGCTCCTCGAGTGTGAACCGGACCGCCGTTGCCACATCCCCGCGTGGCGCGTTGCCCGCCAACCATGAGGTCACGGCAGTGCGGCCGTCCTGGGGGGCGATTCGACGAGTGGCCATCACGCGGCGCACTTTACCGGCGTCATCGTGCGCGTGATGGGCGCGGGACGGTGACGCGTGGAAGGTGCGGCCGGCTGTGCGGGTGGTGTGGCGGTCAGCCCAGGATGTTGCCGGCGTAGAAGTACATGTTCAGGGCCACCATCAGCGCGCCGGGGATGGCCATGAAGACGCCGGCCCGGTTCATCTGGCCGATGGTCACCATGCCTGAGGAATAGGCGACGGCGTTGGGCGGGGTTCCGGCCGGCATCATGAATGCGCAGGAGCAGGCCATGGCGACTGGGATGGCCAAGTAGACCGGGCTCATTCCAAGGACCGTCGCAACCGCGCCGAAGATCGGCACCAAAGTAGCGGCCGCCGCCGTGTTGGACATGAACTCGGTGATGATCCATGTCAGCAGGCAGCAGGAGATCAGCAGGATCGGAATCGGCAAGCCGCCGAGGGACCGTGCCTGCTCGCCAATCCACGCGGCCAGTCCGGACGAGCTGACCTGGGCAGCCAGTGACAGGCCGCCGCCAAACAGAATCAGCACGCCCCACGGCAGGTTCTTCAGGTCCTTCCACTTCATCAGGGCCGTGCCAGGCCGCTTCCATGAAACGGGGAAGAAGAACAGGATGAATATCGCGACAACGGCAATCAACTCGTCGGTGATTGAGCTGCCGTCCACGCCCAGCGCATCGAAGATGAAGCCGTGGAAGATCCAAGCAAACGCGATGGCCAGGAAGATGATGGCGACGCGCAACTCCGGGCCGCGGAATGGGCCGAGCTTTTTCAGCTCGGTGCGCAGGATCTCGCGGGCGCCGGGGATGGCGTCTTTGTAGGTGGGCGGGCAGGCCACGAACGTCAGGATGAACCAGCCGACAACCAGGAAGACCACGTACAGCGGCATCCCGGCCTTCATCCAGTCGAAGAAGGAGATGTCGATGCCTTGTTCGGCCAGATACCCGACGGCGATGGCGTTTGGCGGCGAGGCGATGATGGTTCCGAATGAGCCGATTGAGGCGCCGTAGGCGACACCCAGAATCAGGCCGACCCGCAGATTCTTGTCCTTGCGGCCGCTGAATGATTCGGCCAGCTTCAGTACTGATGTGGCGATTGGGATCATCATCACGGCGGTGGCGGTGTTGGAGACCCACAGCGAAACGAAGCTGGTGGCGGCCATGAATCCGAAGATGATGCCGCGCGGCTTGGAGCCCACCAGCATGACAACCCTGATGGCCACCCGGCGGTGCAGATTCCACCGTTCCATCGACATCGCCAGCACAAAGCCGCCAAGGAACAGGAAGATGATCTTGCTGGCAAACGGTGAGGCAGCCGCATCAATCGTGTTGACCTGCAGCAACGGGATCGCCACCAGCGGAATCAACGCGGTGACGTACAGCGGCAAGACCTCCGTCATCCACCAGATCGCCATGAGGATCAACGTCGCGGCAACAGCCGCCGCTGAACGGTCACCCGCAGCCCCAACCGCGTCGCTAACCGGTGCCACATTCGGCATGCCGAAGTAGACAGCCAGGAACAGAGCCGGGCCCAAAACAAAACCCAACCGGCGTCGGTTGAGTTTCCAGGACGGACCGCGGTCCAAATCGGTTGGGTTGACAGTCTTGGTGCCGAGCGCCATTGCACACTCCTTTGCCGGGCCACACACTGCGCCAGCCCGCAACACTACAGGCCGGTCCAACGGGCAACATTGCCAGGCTGCCGCGGTCGCGACAGCCGCGGACAACTCTATTGCCGCCCCCGCACTCAATTCCTAGGCCAGAAGGCCGTTGCCCACCCCCACCCAACCCCCTATAAT
>JAIRRT010000044.1 GCA_031255835.1 Bifidobacteriaceae bacterium
ACCCAGGCGGCCATCGAGCGGGCCGAGGTTGCGGTGGTGTTGGTGGATTCGGCCCAACCGTTGAGTGAGCAGGACATCCGCGTGTTGCAGATGGCTGCCGATGCCGGCAAAGCGACCATTTTGGCGTTGAACAAATGGGATCTGATGGACCCTGAACGGCGGTTCTATCTGGAGCGGGAGCTGGATGAGGAGCTGACACAGCTGCGTTGGGTACCCCGGGTGAACATCTCTGCGCTCAGCGGCCGGCGGGTTGACCGGCTGACCGGGGCGTTGGATCAGGCGTTGCACAGCTGGGATCAGCGCATCGCGACCGGCCAACTCAACGCGTTTTTCGGTGAGCTTGTGGCGGCCCATCCTCACCCGGTGCGCGGCGGCAAACAGCCCCGGATTCTGTTCGCCACCCAAGCCTCATCCCGGCCACCGCACATTGTGCTGTTCGCTTCAGGGTTCCTGGAGAGCTCCTACCGGCGGTTCTTGGAGCGGCGGCTGCGTGAGGAGTTCGACTTCACCGGCACCCCGATCCGCCTGTCAGTCAGGGTCCGCGCCCGCCGCAAGCGTTAGCCAGCCAACCACAGGGTTGTGGCTGGAGGTATCTCCTCCCGGCCCGCCAAAGGCCCGCTGGCCATCAACAAACGGCCTGGTGGGCGCGGTACGGGGTGGGAGGCAAAGTTGGTGACACAGGACCAGGTGGGTGAACGGCGGAAGTGGGTTGCGGCATCGTCGGGGGGATCCAGCCAGGTCAGGTCCTCACCTTCGCTCAACAGGTGGCGCAACTTCAGGGCTTGGCGATACATGGCCAACGATGACGCCGGCTCGCCAGCCTGCGCCTCCACGGACATCTCGGCATACCAGTCCGGCTGGGGGATGTGGCTGATGCCCGGCCCGAAGCCGAACGATGGCCCGCTGCGGGTCCAGGGCAACGGGACCCGCGCCCCATCGCGGCCTATCTCCTTTCCGGCCGAGCGGAAGAACGCCGGATCCTGACGGTGCTGCGGAGCGATATCAATCACCTCAGGCAACCCCAGCTCTTCGCCCTGATACAGGTAGGCGGCGCCCGGCAAAGCGAGCATGAACAACGTGGCGGCACGGGCCCTTGCTGCACCCAAGGCAGGTTCGGCGTGCGGGACCCGGCCACCGGAGGCGATCCAGGCTTGGGCCTGTTCACGCACACGGTCTGGATCGGCTAGTTGGGGCTGGGAGTAGCGGGTGGGGTGGCGCACAACGTCATGGTTGGACAGCACCCAGGTGGATGTTGACCCGGATAGTGCAGCCTGGGCCAGGTTGCGTTCCACCGTGCTGCGGAAGGCGGCGGCCTCGAAGGGGGCATACAGCAGGTCAAAGTTGAACGCCTGACCGAGCCCTGCTGGCGTGGCATAGCGGGCACGGCGCCCGGCGGTGGCTGCCCAAACCTCCCCGATGCCTGACCGTGGCGGATCATAGGAGTTGAACACTGCCCGCCATTCGGCATAGATCTCGTGGACCTCATCCCTGTCCCACATGGGATGGTCTGGGCCTGGGCCGATGCGGTCAATCTCAGCTTGGCTGGGCAGCGGGTCTGCCGAGAGATCCTTGGTTAAGCCGTGGGCCACATCGATTCTGAACCCGTCTACCCCGCGGTCTGCCCAAAAGCGCAACGTGGTCACAAAATCAGCCCGGACCTCAGGGTTTGCCCAGTTCAGGTCAGGCTGTTCCTTGGCGTAGTAGTGCAGGTAGTACTGGCCGTCCGCCACCTGCTCCCAGGCTGGTCCACCGAAGATGGACTGCCAGTCCGATGGCGGCGCGCCGGGGGGTGGGCCAACCGGATCGCGGAAGATGTACCGGTCCCGGGCGGGGGAGCCTGGCCCCTCGGCCAGGGCTTGACGGAACCACGGATGGTTGGACCCTGTGTGATTGGGCACAATGTCGATCACTATGCGCAACCCGGCATCATGCAGATGCGCCACCAGCCGGTCAAAGTCCGTCAGCGAACCGAGCCTGTGGTCAACGTCACGGTAGTTGTCGACGTCATAGCCGCCATCGGCCAGTTGTGACGGGTAGAACGGGGAGAGCCACACGGCGTCAATCCCCAGGCTGGCCAGGTATTCCACCCGAGAATCGATCCCCGGGATGTCGCCGATGCCGTCGCCGTTGGCGTCGGCGAATGATCGCGGATAGATCTGGTAGACCGTGGCGTCACGCCACCAGTCCTTGTTGCTGTTTGCCCCCATGGACTCCATTATCGCCCCGCTGTGGGTGCAGGTACACCACGCCAGGTCCCGGAAGCGAAATTGGGCCATGAGTCCCACCTGATCAGGGGCTAAGTCCGTGACCAGGCATGATGCCAGTCAGGTTGATAGGCGTGGGCCCCACCAAAACGTGCCCAGTAGGTCTAGAGTGATGCGTGGTCGTCGTACCGACCCGCGTGGGGCCAGCAGGTTCGCGTGTACGTGTACAACGAATAATAGGGGAAGTCTAAGTATGAAACGCCGAGTGTTTGTATTTATTGCGGCATTCGGTCTTATTGCCGCCCTGGCCGGTTGCTCAACATCGGATGATACTGGTTCGCCAGCATCCGACCCGGCCGATGAGACCACAGAAGGCTCGGATGTCGCCACCACCGACGACGACGGTGCCGCCGCGGCGGATGACGCCGGTTCCGGTTGCACTGAAGAAATCGGAAAACTAGAAATGTGGGTCGATGATTCACGTCTCGCCGCTCTGGCGGGCGTCGTCGAAACATTCAAACAAGAGCAGTGCGTCACCGTGAATTTGGTGCGCAAGAACTTTGACGATCTGCGGGCCGATTTCGGTTCGCAAGTCGCCGCGGGCGAAGGGCCCGATATTACGATCGGCGCGAATGACTGGCTGGGTGAGTTCAAGGCCAACGGCGTCATCGCACCGATCGACATCTCCGCAGTGGCCAGCGGACTCGCCCCGGCAGCAGTCGCGGCGTACACGTCTGAGGGGCAGACCTACGGGGTGCCCTACGCCATGGAGAACATTGGCCTGGTGCGCAACAACGCATTGTTGGCTGACACCAAAGCCACCACATTCGATGAACTCATCGAAGAAGCCAAAGCGACCGGCGCCAAATACTCGGTTCTGGTACAGGTGGGAGACAAGGGCGACGCCTATCACATGTATCCCATTCAGTCTTCATTCGGGGCAGGGATGTTTGAATTGTCACCTGACGGCGATTACACATCCACTCTAGCTATGGCCGGCGATCCGGGGCACGCGTTTGCCGAATACATTGCTAAACTGGGCGCCGATGGCGTCCTTTCAGTCGATATCAACGATTCTGTGGCCAAGGACCAATTCAAAGCCGGCAATGCGCCGTATGTGATCACTGGACCGTGGAACACAAGCGGTGATGATTCGTTCGCACAAGCCGGTATGGACATCTCGGTCCTGCCGATCCCACCGGCTGGGAGCGAGCCGGCCACCCCGTTCCTCGGGGTGCAAGGTTTCTACCTATCCGCCAAGTCGGAGAACACACTCCTCGCGCAGATGTTCCTGGTGGACTACCTGACTCGATCCGATGTCCAACTGGAGCTGTTCAAGGTGGGCGGGCGCACCCCGGCCAGCCTTGACGCCCAAGCCGATCCTGTGATCACTGGCGACCCAATTGCCGCCGGTTTCGCTGAGGCTGCAGCCGATGCAGTTGTCCAACCCTCCATCCCAGCGATGAACCAGGTCTGGACGCCGCTAGGCCAAGAGGAAGCCGATCTGATTTCAGGCAAGGCATCAGATCCCGCGGGAACCTGGGACGAGATGATTACCAACATCGAATCCGCCATCGCCAAGAGCGCGGAGTAGATACCTGCGGCTGCGCGCGGCGATCACCACCACTAGGCGCCGCGCGCAGCCGTTCCCTGACCCAATACCAATCACCTGACTGCCCCGTAGAGGGGGATCCTTTGAGCGCACCATCCACCCAGGCACCAAGCCGCAAGGCGCGGCGGGCTGCCGTGTATTCCCCGGCCAGAAACTGGGGGCCTGGCTTCATAGCCAAACTGATCATCATGGCGCTGATCGACGCCATCGGCGTTTACGGCATCTACAGTGCCTGGACGGTCAAGGCGATGCCGATCGTGATAGTCATGATCTTGCTTGTGCTGGTGGCGAACGTCGTGTACTTCGCACGAAGGTTTGTACCAGCAAAGTACATCCTGCCAGGGCTGATATTCCTGTTCATCTTCCAGATCTTCGTGATGCTCTACACCGCCTATGTGGCGTTCACGAACTACGGCTACGGCCACATGATCGACAAGGACAGGGCCATCGCCCAGATGCAGGAGTACAACTCTCAACTCGACCCGAACGGTCCCAGCTACCAGCTGACCATGCTGGCCAAAGGTTCCGACATCTACTTCGGAATAGTGGACGATGGCGTCGCCAAAGTTGGCACCGACGCCGTCGCCCTGGAGCCGTTGAAAGGCGCCAAGGTGGCCGACAACAAGATCACCGAGGCGCCCGGCTACACCGTGTTGGGCATGGGTGATGTAGCCAGCAGGCAAAAGGAGGTCACCTCCCTGCGTGTGCCGGTCAGCGATGACCCGTCCGATGGCGCATTGGGCACCTCCAACGCCACCAGCGCAGAGGTCTACCGTCCTGTCTTGCTCTACGACGAGGCCGCCGACACCCTGACCGACACCGAATCTGGCACGGTCTACACCGACAATTCGCGCGGCAACTTCCGTGCCGCAGACGGTTCCAAACCGCCCAACGATGTTGGATGGCGTACCTCTGTGGGGGTGGCGAACTTCGCTCGGTTGTTCACCGATGCTTCGGTGGCCAAACCGTTTGCTGAAGTGTTGGCCTGGACCATTGCGTTCGCCTTCCTGTCAGTTGCCACCACGTTCCTGCTCGGTTTGGCGTTGGCTCTGGTGTTCAACTCTCCGCGTCTGCGCGGCCAAAAGTTCTACCGGGTGTTGCTGATCCTGCCCTACGCCTTCCCTGGATTCATGTCGGCGTTGTTGTGGCGGGCCATGCTCAACACCCAGTTCGGGGTGGTCAACCAGACTCTTCTGGGTGGGGCAGACATCATGTGGCTGCAAGACCCATGGCTTGCCAAGCTGTCGGTGCTGTTTGTCAACCTGTGGCTGGGCTATCCGTACATGTTCTTGGTTTGTACAGGCGCACTCCAGGCGATCCCATCGGACATGATGGAGTCCGCCAAGGTGGATGGCGCCAGCCCGTGGCGGCAGTTCCGGTCCATCACTTTGCCGTTGCTGTTCATCGCAGTGGCACCGCTGTTGATCTCATCGTTTGCCTTCAATTTCAACAACTTCAACCTGATCTTCATGTTGACAGGCGGTGGTCCAACCCACGGCACGGACCCAACTAGACCGGGGGGTACGGACATCTTGATTTCCATGGTCTACCGGGTGGCGGGGGTCGATGACGGCAACCCGGACTACGGGTTAGCCACGGCGCTTTCGATCATCATCTTCATCTTGGTCGGCGCGATCGCGGCGTTCTCGTTCCGTCAAACCCGCAAGCTGGAGGAGATGGCCTGACATGACCACAATGACTTCAACACCTCCAGCCAAGGCTGCACGTTCCGGTGACCTGAACCGTCCGCCACGCTCCAAGTGGTGGCGTGAGATCGGATGGCGCCACATTGTTGGCATCATCGCCATCGTCTATGCCGTCTTCCCGCTGATCTTCGCAGCGAACATCGCGTTGACTCCGGGGGCGGGCATCTCCAACACAGCTGACCTGTTCGCCAAGGTCGGCATGGGCAACTTCGAGTATCTGTTCACCGATCCGTCATCGTTCTTTGTCAGGTGGATTGTCAACACGCTCGTGGTTGGCGGGGTGACGTCCATCGGCACAGTCCTGATGGGTGCAGCAGCCTCATATGCGTTCAGCCGGTTCCGGTTCAGGGGCAGGCGGTTCACACTCTCAGCGCTGCTTGTGATCCAGATGTTTCCCCAGATGCTGGCGTTTGTGGCGATCTTCCTGCTGCTGACAGCTTTGGGTGAAGTTTTCCCGGCGCTCGGCATGAACTCACTCGTTGCACTGATCTGTGTCTATCTGGGTGGCGCGTTGGGTGCCAACACCTACCTGATGTACGGGTTCTTCAACACCGTGCCGAAGGAGATTGACGAGGCCGCGAAGATCGATGGCGCCACACACGCCCAGATCTTCTGGACCATCATTCTGCGTTTGGTGGCACCGGTCCTGGCCGTTGCCGGATTGCTGAGCTTCATCTCCAGCTTCTCCGAATACATCATCGCCAAACTGGTGCTGACTGAGGCACCGAACTACACCCTGGCGGTGGCGCTGTATTCCTTCGTTGCTGACCCGATGAATCCCCACTGGGGTTGGTTCGCGGCCGGTGCGTTGATCGCAGCCATCCCGGTGTTGGTTCTGTTCCTGTTCCTGCAGCGCTACATAGTCTCCGGTCTGACCAGCGGAGCTGTAAAAGGCTAGGTGACCTGGCTGGGGCGGGATTAGTTGTCAGGCTTTGCGCCAAAGACAATCTCGTCCCAGCTCGGCACTGAGCTGCGGCGTGAGCGGGAGCGAGGCTTGGCCTCATCCTTATCCTTGTTAGGCGTCTTGGTCTCGGCTGCCTGTGCGCGCCGGGACTTGGCCTGCTTTGGGGCGGCCGGTTCGGCCTCCTCAGGTGGATCGGCCAACTGATCCAGCGGAAGCAGCGAGACAACCTCTGTGGGCGCGGCAGCGGCCGGCTCAGGCTTGGGTGGCTGTGGCGCGTCCTCACCGGACGGGGTTGGCTGAGCCGGCGGGGGCTGGTTGCGGGCTGAGCGGCGCGTTGGGCGGCGGCGCCTGGACCGGTCCGGTTCAGCTGGAGCATTGCCAGCGGCTCCCGGCTCCTGGCCAACCGGAGCATCCTCTTCCAGGGACGATGCCGGTGCACGCCCCGGTTTGGGCATGTCCGGTTTGGGGGGCTCCGCGCCACCAGCTGCGCCAGCTGCGTCGGGTTTGGGCTCATCGGTCTGGGCGGCCTGCTGCCGGTCCAGAATTGAACGCCGCGAGGGGCGGCCTGAACCGCCCAATGGCGAATACAGCGGCGCTTTGGTGTCCTCAGCCTCAATGGGCGGCAACAGACGCAGAATGTCGGCTGAACCGCCGTCATCATCGCTCACGGGGTCACTGGGCGGGGGCACAGGGGTCAGATCGGGCTCCACCACATCGGGTGGAGGCTCGAGCGGTTGACGCAGCCCACGTGAACTCATCAAATCGTCCAGCAGGGCAACCCCAAGGTCAGAGGTTTCACCCACACGCTCACCAGCCGGCGCGCCGGGAACATCGTCCGGATCATCGGCCATACCGCCGTCTATGGCAGCAAAAGGCCGGCCCGGATCAAAAGGAATCGGACCGTCCGGCATGACAGTTTCAGAGATCCAAGCGGCATCATCATCCAGCGCCTCGACGCTGTGAGCGCTCAGGTCAACGGCCCAACGGGCCTCAGCGTCGCCCTCCCCGGAGGAGTAGGCCAACGTCACAATCCACCGGCCGCGATCACGCACAGCGTCCCAGGTCATCGAGTCGGGGCTCACCCCACGTGTCGCAAGGCGGTCCAAAGCCAACTCGCCAAGCAGAGGGGCGTCATCGTCGGGGGAAACGGGTTCTTCTTGGGCGCGGGAGGCGATCCATGCGCGCTCATCGACAACTGGACCGGCATAACGCCAGACCACCTCGGGATCAATCCCGGCCGCCTGAGCCAGCTCCTCGGGCCCAATCCCGGAGCGGATCAGCGCCTGAATGTCGCGTGGGCGCAGGTCAGCGTCGAGTTCTTGGGCAAGCTTCTGGGCCAAGGCGCCAAGCCGCCGCACTGCCCCCTGCAGCTCCTCGGTAACCTCGACGAGGTACTGAGTGCCGTCATCGTCCTTCAGGCGGATGCAATCGGAGGTTGTGCCGTCGTAGCTCAAGCGCTGAGGCGCGTCTGATTCGGATGCCACAAGCCGAAGAATCCCACATTCACGCCGCGAGTGTCGCCAACCCGCACGGTGTGCCGCCCACCTGAAGCCCCAGCGGCGGTAACCTGAACGCACTTCCACACGCCCCAGCAGAATCCCGAGGTGCCATGCCGCTGACCGCCAGGCCAATTTCCCCCGAAGCTCACCTAGCCTGGATCGCCAACCATGGTCCGGTCAGCTTCCTACAGACACCCGCATGGGGGAGGGTCAAAACCGATTGGCGAGCCGAATCGGTGGGCGTTTTTGACGGTGGCCAGCTTTGTTTAGCTGCTTTGATGCTGCTGCGTCCCATGCCGGTGATAGGTGCCCCCCTCGCCTACCTCCCCGAAGTCCCCCTCCCCACACCCCTCCCCGACGATGCCGCCCCCCACCACCTGCGCCAGATGGCTGTTCTTGACGCTTTGGCTGGCTATGCGGCATCGCAGCGGGCTTTCGCCGTAACTGCAGGTCCGGCCGTGTGGTGGCGGCGTTGGACGGCGCCGAGCGTCAAAGCCGGTTTGGCTGGGCCGGCCAAGCGGTTTGCCGATTTGCCCCCGGACCAGGTAAACGACTCCGCGCAACTGCTGGTTGAGCAGCTCAAAGTGGGCGGCTGGCGCCCGCCAGCCAACCACGCAGGGTTCGCTGCGGGTCAACCCGACTATGTGTTCCAACTGCCGTTGGAGGGGCTGAGCCAAGACGACGTGTGGGCCGGGCTGAATCAGCTATGGCGGCGCAACGTCCGCAAAGCTGAGCGCGGCGGGGTGGAGGTGCGTCAAGGCGATCTTGCCGATCTGCCCACGTTCCACCGGCTCTATGTCGAAACTGCTGAGCGGGACCAGTTCACGCCCAGGCCAGCGGCATACTTCGAACGGATGTGGCGTGAGGCTAGCGCTGAGGCCCCGGACCGGATTGCGCTGTATTTGGCCATGAACGGGGAGCAGGCGCTGGCGGCCACCATCGCGATGCGCCTGCCGGGACACACGTGGTACGTGTACGGCGCATCGGCCACCGCTGGGCGGGAGTTGCGTGGCTCAAACGCCGTGCAATGGGCGATGGTGCGTGACGCCATCGGGCGTGGGGATGCGGTGTATGACATGCGCGGGATTGTCGACACGCTTGATCCGGACGGTCCGCAAGCCGGCCTGATCCAGTTCAAGGTCGGCACCGGGGGGCGAGCTCAACAGTATGTGGGGGAGTGGACTCGGGTGTTGCGTCCAGCCATTCACCGTGCATTCCAGCTAGCGATGGCGCGTCGCGAACGCGGCAGGAAGTAGGTCGCGATGCCTTTGGTGTTGCACATCGATCAGGTCGCTTGGCACAGGCAGATTGGCGCGTTGGCGTCGGCCCGGCCAGGGCTGATACCCGTCGCCAAAGGCAACGGGTATGGCTTTGGGAACCGGCGTCTTGCCCAGGTGGCCCAAGCCCACGGTTTCACCCACTTGGCGGTATGCACCACCACTGAAGCCAAACAGGTGGCTGATGTGTTTTCGGGGCAGATCGTTGTTTTGACGCCGCTGGACCCCAGAACCCCTGATCCGCCTGTAGAGCCGCCTGAGCTGGCTGAACGCACAATCCGGACCGTGTCATCCCTGGTGGCCGCCCAGCATTTGCCACCCGGTGGACGCATTGCCGTTGAGTTGGCAAGCCCGCTGCGGCGCTATGGGCTCACCCCGGATCAGTATGCGGCCGCGGCCCGGCAGATCGACAGGCCAATTGACGCCCTGACCCTCCACCTGCCGTTGGCCACCAGCCGGTTCGATGAGGTTGCCCAGGCGGTGTTCGCTGCCCAACGGGCTGGGTTGCAGACCGATGAGCTTCATGTCTCACACATGCCGGCCTCCGCAGTGGAGAAGCTGACCGCCGAGACCGGGCTGCTGGTCCGGCCGCGGATCGGCTCGGAGCTGTGGCTTGGGGCCGGCACCGCCATCTCAGCTACTGGGACGGTCCGGGCGGTCCATCCGGTGCATCGAGGTGACCGGGTGGGTTACCGGCGCCGCCGGGTTCCTGGCACCGGCCAGATTGTGGTGGTCGATGGCGGAACCTCCCACGGTGTTGGGCTGATCGCTGCGCCGGCTGGGGCTGGCCCGCGCCGGCGCATGAGGAACCTGGCCAGGGCGGCTGCGGCCAGCCTGACCGGCATCGTCTATTCGCCCTACACGTTGGATGGGCGCCGGCTGCGATTTGCCGACACTCCGCACGCCCAAACCTCGATGGTTTGGGTGCCTGACGGGCTGCGGCCACCTGCTGTGGGGGAGGAGCTTCCGCTCAGGGTGAGGCACACGATCACCCAGGCTGACGACATCGTCGAACTGTGAAAACACCCCTGGAAGCGAAAAACTCGACCTGACGTCCGCGAAACCTCGGCGGTTCTGGTACCTTGCTCCACCGACGGCAGGCGAGGCGAACCCGGCGTGAACCGACCGTCCTGACTGACTGCGCAGCTATACATCGAAACTCGCGGAGCGTGACAACCTGTGGCTACCGATTACGACGCACCTCGCAAGAGCGAGGAAGACCTTCACGAGGATTCCCTAGAGGAATTGAAGGCCCGCAGGGCCGAGAAGTCTGCGTCGACTGTAGATGAGGACGAGGCCGAGGCTGCTGAGGGTTTTGAGCTGCCGGGAGCCGATCTGTCAGGTGAGGAACTGTCCGTCCAGGTGCTGCCGAAGCAGGCTGACGAGTTCATGTGTTCGGTCTGTTTCCTGGTCCATCACCGCTCCCAACTGGCCTCGGATCGCGGCGGGGTGCTTATATGCACCGAGTGCGCCGGCTGAAGGCCACGTGAGCGGGATGAGCAGCCAACTCCCTGTCCTGGTCCAGTTGGTGGACCCGACGGCCCCGATGCCTGCCTACGCCCATCCCGGCGATGCCGGTGCGGACCTGACCAGCCGTGAAGAGGTCGAGATTCCGCCGTTGGGGCGCGTCACCGTCGGCACGGGTGTGGCGCTCGCGTTGCCCGATGGCTACGTAGCGCTGGTCCACCCGCGGTCCGGGCTGGCGGCGCGCCACGGGTTGACGATTGTCAACTCCCCAGGCACTGTCGATGCGGGCTACCGTGGTGAGATCAAGGTGACCCTGGCAAACACCGATCCCAGCGAGCCGATCACGATCCGCCGCGGGGACAGGATTGCCCAAGTTGTCTTTCAGCGAGTCGAACCGGCTCGCTTTGTGCAGGTAGAACGCCTGCCAGGCTCTTCACGAGGGTCAGGTGGGTTCGGTTCAACTGGTGGATGGAAGGAGAGTGGCCAATGAGCTGGTTTTCACGGCGTTCGGCCCGCCAAAACGACGAGGTTGAGGAGGCCACCGAGCCCACCGAATCGGATCCTCCCGCAGATTCCCCGGCCGATGCCGGCCCACGGGACGTCTCGGAAGTGACCTCCCGTGGCACTCGCCTCGATTTGGGTGCTCTTTGGGTCCCGGTGTCGGAGCAGTCCACCATCCGGCTGGACATAGACAAGAAGAGCGGCCGGCTGGTGGCGGTCAACATCGCTCAAGATGGCGCCAATCTGCGGCTCCAGGTGTTCGCTGCACCCAAGACCAGCGGCATCTGGGATGAGGTCCGCCAAGAGATGGCCGCCTCGATTGAATCCGGTGGCGGCAACGCTGAGGAGGTCGATGGGCCGTTCGGTACCGAGCTGAGGGCCAAGGTGCCTTCCACCACCCGGGATGGGCGGACCGGCAAACGGTCCGTCAGGTTTGTCGGGGTGGATGGGCCGCGCTGGTTTGTCAGGGCCGAGTTCTCCGGCAAGGCAGCCACAAACGCCCAGGCCGCCGAGCCGCTGGAAGAGCTGCTCAAAGAGGTTGTGGTCAGCCGAGGCACCGAGGCGCATCCACCGCGCGAGCTGCTGACCTTGACCATGCCAGGCTCAGCCCAGGCCGCACAGGCCACGCCCGATGGCCGCCCGCCACTATCCATGCCTGGCCGCGGCCCTGAAATTGCCGAGATCCGCTAACCCAATGCCAGAACCACTCACCCCCCCGGCGGGGACCGTGGCGGAGCCCGGGACCATAGCTGGGACGGATGATCGGCAGCTGGCAAGGCTGACCGGTACGGTAAAGGCCGTGACGTTCCGTCCACCCTCCACTGCGCCAGCTTTCGAGGCGGTGCTGGAGGACGGCACCGGAACTCTGCGGGTGGTCTGGGTTGGCCAACACGCCATAGCCGGGATTGGGCCAGGGCGCCGGCTGGCGGTGGAAGGCCGGCTGAGGCGCGACGCCCACGGCGCCACCATGCGCGATCCGCGCTACGAACTTCTACCTGAGGCGATCCAATGACCAACCCATCTGACCCAACCGGCGTCACCCAACCCAGCGACGATGACGCCACCCAGGCCGATCCAGGCAAGGTTGTCATCGAGGGGCTGATTGGGAACAAGGCCGCTGCCCGCAGCGGCCTGGCCTCTGTGTTGGGGGAGGACTTCTCGGCGAAGTCCGCCATCGGCGGGTGGCGCGGAGCAGTGGAATCTGCACTGCCCGGGTTTGTGTTTGTGGTGGTGTTCACAATCTGGAGCCAGCTCATGCCGGCCCTGATTGCATCAGGTGGGACCGCCATCGTCCTCACACTGATCCGGCTGATCCAGCGCACCCCGGTGACGCAGGCGCTGGGTGGGTTGATCGGGGTGGGAATCGGTGTGTGGTGGGCCGCACAATCAGGCCGCGGCGAGAACTATTACGCTGGCGCGCTGCTGATCAACGTTGCGTACGGGCTGGCGTGTCTGATCTCGATTGTGGTGCGCTGGCCGGTGGTTGGACTGGTGGTGGGCACATTCGCTGACATGTCGCTGACAGCCTGGCGCAAACGCCCCGACTTCTACCGCAGGGCCCGCCTGGGAACCTGGCTGCTGGTCGCGATGTTTGCCCTGCGTCTGGCCGTGAAAACGCCACTGTACTTTGGTGGACACGTCGCCTGGCTAGGCACATTCCACCTGCTGATGGGCATCCCCCTATACGCGCTGACCCTATGGGCAGTCTGGCTACTCCTGCGAGGCCACGTCCGCGCCCCAGACGGGGGTTAGGTTCTTGCGGTCAGCATGGCTCGCAGGGCTGTTTCTACGTCTACGTCCACCAGGAACAGCAGCTCGTCACCTGCTGCGAACGTCTCGTCCAGATCTGGGGGGATGGGACGGCCGCCGCGGATTATGCCGGTCAGGACTGCACCTTGGGGGAACGCGACCGCGCGGACCGGTTTGCCCAGGATCGCCGCGTCTGAACCCATGGTGATCTCGACCATCAGGGAACCCGATTCGCGGAACGTGAAGATCCTGACCAGATCGCCGATGGCGACAGCCTCCTCCACCAGTGCCGTCATGATTCGTGGTGTTGAGACCGCGACATCGACACCCCA
>JAIRRT010000056.1 GCA_031255835.1 Bifidobacteriaceae bacterium
TTCAGCTGGTCCGGGAACAGGTCAATCCGGTAGCCCTGGACAAAGAACGTCGCATGAACGCCCCTCGCGGCCAGCACGTCCAGAATCGCGTCGGTTCGCTTGTCCGGGCCGTCATCAAATGTCAGTGCCACGCACTTGGCCACCGCACAGTCCACCGGCGCCTCCCCTGAACCCGACGATGCCGGATCCCCCGCGCCGCCAGCAGCCTCGCCTCCACCTGCATCACCTGCGCCGGCCTGGTTCGGCTCACCGCCTCCGCCGCCGGCCGCAGCCGTGCCATCCCCGCCGGCCGCGTCGCCACCAGCTTCACCACCGCCAGCACCGTCAGCCTGGCCGGGCTGTCCACCGCCGGCAGGGTCACCTCCACCCGCGTCGCCACCACCCTGGGCTGCATCGCCGCCGCTAGCATCAGCACCCGCGTCACCACCAGCAGTTGCCTCGCTCCCGTCGGCACCCTCGGCGCCGACACCGCCCTCACCACCACCGGCAGCCGGCTGGTCCTTGGCTGAGTCGGGGTTCAGCACCTCCATTAGGCGGGCGGCTGAGTCGAGGGGACGGACGGCATCGTCGGCTAGGGGGAAGGCTTGGGAGGACGTGGTGGAGGGATGGGCGGCGGAGCGACCCAACGTGAAAGAGCCGCTGACCCCAACGGCCACAGTCGCCACCCCAACCACGGCAGGGACCAGCCATGAACTGGCCCTTTGTTTGGCCACGCCCCTAGTCCCTTCGTCTCGACTGCTCTCTTGGGGCACCGCCGTCACGCTTCACCCCGCAGGTCTCACCAGTGTGCCACCGCCGCGACCGCAACGCGGCAACGACAGCCGGCGAGCTTGTCAGCTGGCCAAGATCACGCGTATCGTCTAGGCGATTCGTCGCCTGTGCGGGGCCTTTGGCACTAGCGAAGCGGCCCCCGCTCCAGGCCGAATACCCGCACCGACTCCCCTGGATGGAGAGGCAATGCCCGCTATCTACCCCGACGCCACGGCGCTTGTTGGCCGCACGCCGCTGGTTCGGATCAACCGCCTTGCGCCTGACGCCGCACCCGGCGCCCAGATAGTGGCCAAGCTCGAGTTCTACAACCCTGCATCCTCGGTCAAGGACCGCATTGGCGTGGCGATTGTCGATGCGGCAGAACGCAGCGGGCTGCTGCGCCCAGGCGGCACAATTGTTGAAGGCACCAGCGGAAACACTGGGATTGCCCTGGCGTTTGTCGGGGCGGCTCGCGGATACAACGTTGTGTTGACCATGCCGGAGTCGATGTCAAAGGAACGCCGCGCCCTGCTGCGGGCCTTCGGAGCTGAGTTGGTGCTGACACCCGCCGCGCAGGGCATGCAAGGCGCCGTCGCAGCGGCTGAGCAGATCGCCGCGGAACGCCCAGGCGCCGTCCTGGCCCACCAATTCGCCAACCAAGCCAACCCGCAGGTCCACCGCGACACCACGGCCGAGGAGATTTGGGCCGATACCGACGGCCAAGTGGACATCGTTGTGGCCGGCATCGGCACGGGCGGCACCATAACCGGGGTTGGCCAGGTGCTCAAAGCCCGCAAAGACTCGATCCGAATCATCGGCGTCGAGCCGGCCGAATCGCCCATCTTGAACGGCGGCGCGCCCGGTTCGCACAAAATCCAGGGCATCGGCGCCAACTTCATCCCCGAGGTCCTGGACACCAGCGTCTACGACGAGATCGTGGACATCCCCTCAGACACTGCCATCGCCATCGCCCGCGACGCCGCGACCAAGGAGGGCCTGCTGGTCGGAATCTCATCCGGCGCCGCCCTGGCCGCCGCCATCGAGGTGGCCGGGCGCGCAGAGTCAGCCGGCAAGATGATCGTGGTCATCATTCCGTCGTTTGGCGAGCGCTACCTGTCCACCGTCCTTTACGCCGACCTTTTGGATTGAACACCGACGATGACGCCACTCACCACCCACGCACCCCGCACCGCCCGCGCCGCCCGCACCGCACGCCGCGCCGCCCGCGCGCTTCTCACCCTCCTCGCCGCCGCCCACACCACCGGCACCCAGGGCACCAAGGGCGCACCCGGCACCACCCACGCACCGCGCGCCACCCGCACCGCGCGCGCACCCCTCGCACTCCTCACTGCCAGGCGGCTGCGGCCCTGGCGCCGGCTGACCACCGAGCTGCTCGAGGATCTCCAAGCCGCCCGGGAACGCGACCCTGCTGCCCGGACCCGGCTGGAAGTGGCGCTGGGCTACCCCGGGCTCCACGCCGTGTGGGCCCACCGTTTGACCCACCGGATGTGGCGCCGCTCCTGGCTCAAACTGCCAGCTCGCCTGGTCTCACAGATGGCACGGTTCATGACCGGCGTCGAGATCCACCCAGGCGCCAAGCTGGGCCGGCGGCTGTTCATAGACCACGGGATGGGGATAGTCATCGGTGAGACAACCGAAGTTGGCGATGATGTCACCCTGTTCCAGGGCGTCACCCTGGGTGGCCGCTCCATGAGCCCCGGCAAGCGTCACCCCACCTTGGGAGACAGAGTGGTTGTGGGAGCCGGCGCCAAGGTGCTCGGCCCGCTGACCATAGGCGATGACGTGCAGATCGGCGCAAACGCCGTGGTGGTCAAGGACGGCCCTGCCGGCGCAGTCATGGTTGGCGTGCCCGCCAAACAGCACCAAATTCCGCCCGCCCAACTCGACACTATGGATGATCCAGCCCTTTTCATCTAATGGCGAAGGGCCTGCCGGTCCCGCGCAGCCATGAAAGGCTCAACTCTTCATTCCCCCACCCGAGGAGGCCTAACCATGTCTCGCCCATTCACAACCCGCCGTCTAATCCGGACGATGCCGGCCCTCGCCATCGCCCTGGCCCTCACCGTCCCTGCTGCCCTGGCGCCCGCCCAAGCGGCTCCCCAGGCGATACAGGACGCGGTCTACGAGCCAAGTGCCGACTCTCCCGATGGATACAACCCGGTGAACGCCTGGAGCGTGAACGTCGAAATGAGCGGCGGGCAAATGCGCTGGCAAAGCGGATGCCTGCCGTACGGCACAGCCACATATGAGGCCAAAGATGACGGAACCTGGCGCTTCTCCCGCGGCGACCTTTCGACAAAGGGATGCCCCGGTGATATGGCACAGGCGGCCAACGAGTTGATCAAGCTGATGGAGGGGGCCAATCGCTGGAGAAGGGAAGACTTTGGGAAGATCGGCCTGGTTGGCGGCCCAACGGCGCTGCATCTCTCCCCATACGACTCCCCTCCCCAGGTGCCGGTTCCGGA
>JAIRRT010000123.1 GCA_031255835.1 Bifidobacteriaceae bacterium
TTTGAGCACTTCCGGTCGCCCCACCTCCCCCCCACCCGCCCCCTGAGCACGAATCCGCCCCCACCCCCCATTGCCTCACGCTGTCAATGCCGACCGCAACTGCTCAAACCATTGCCTCAGCAGGGGTTCCTTCCCCAGTTTTGGGCAGTTCCGGCGGTGGGCAGGGTTCCCCTGGCGCCTCGCTGAGCACAATCCCACCTTCATCCACCCGACGATGACGACCGGAAGTGCTCAGGACTGGGGGGTGGGTGGGAGTCTTTCGGTGGTCTTGAGCACTTCCGGCGGTCGCGTCGGTGCCGCGGCGGGGAGGGTGGTAGCTCAACCCCACGCGTCGGTGCCGGGTCGGGGTGGGTGGGAGTTGACCCCACGGGTCGGTGCCGGATCGCGGCGGGGTGGGGCGGTTAGGGGGTTTGGGTTTCGGATCTGGCGGATTCTGGGAGGGGGCGTTTTAGGAGGAGGACTAGGGCGGCGGTTACTAGGGTGCCTACGGCGGTTGCTACCAGGTAGCCGACCGGGTTGGCTACGGCGCCGGGGATGGGGACAATGAACAGCCCGCCGTGAACCACCGTTGTGCCGGTGCCGGTCAGGCCCACAATCGCTCCGCCGATGGCGGCCCCAACCGCTGTGGAAGGCAGCACCCTCTTGGGGTCCCGCAGCGCAAACGGGATGAAGCCCTCGTTGATCAGCGAGGCACCAAGGATCCATGCCGCCTGGCCGGCCACAACCTCCGACTTGGTGAACTTTGACTTCTGGATGGCGCTGGCCAGGGCCATTCCGAGTGGCGGGATCATCCCTCCCACGATGACGGCAGCCATGACAGCCTGAGGCACGCCTGGTTCTGCCGCTACCGCAGCCACCGCGAAGAAGTAGGCGACGCGCAGGATCGGTCCGGCCAGATCGACGGCCATCATCGCTCCCAGCACGGCGCACAAGAGCAGCATCGACCCGCCTTGCATGCCGCTGAGCAGGCTTGTCAGCTTCTCCATCACCCAGGACACCGGAGTTCCGATGACGTAGAAGCTCGCCAATCCCACCGCCAGTACCGAAACGACCGGCAGGACAAGAATCGACCAGACGGTTTGAAGGGAGGAGGGGATCCGGATCTTGTTGTTGGCCAGCTTGATCAGGTAGCCGGCCAGGATTCCGCTGACCACGCCGCCCAGGAACGTCGAACCGTTGGCGGCGGCGATTGAGCCGCCCACCATCCCGGCCACAAACGCTGCGTCGCCGCCGATGGACCGGGCGATGAAGCCAGACAGCACGGCGAACATCAAACCCATGGCATGAGAGTTGCCAATCAAGTACAGGACCTGGCCGATGGAGCCAAGACCGGACTCTGGATAGGACATCGCGTCAGCGGCATCGACGGCAAACCCGATTGCCATCAATATGCCGCCGGCAACGACAAAGGGAATCATTGAGTTCAGGCCGTCCAGCAGGTGTGAGAAGAAGGTCGGCGAGGCGGGTTTGGGGCTGTGATCTGCGGCCTCGTCAGGGGCAGCAGGCGTGGTTTGAGACATATGGGCTCCTCACGGAAATGGTGTTTGCAACAGGTTTGGCGCAAGGCGGCGTGTATCGCGGCCTTCAGGCCAGGGCTTTCACGGGCGGCCTTTCCGCCCGTGCGGCGCAAATGGCCGCGTGGATCAGTGGTCTTCCCAATCGAGAACTCGGCTGACTGCCTTCTTCCAGCCGGCGAGCATCGCTTCGCGGCGTTCGGTGGTCATATCGGGGGTGAAGCGCCTGTCAATCGCATAAGCGGCGGCGCACTCGCTGCGGTCCTTCCAAACCCCTGTGGCCAGTCCGGCCAGGAACGCCGCGCCGCGGGCGGTCGATTCGACAACGGTTGGCCGCACAACCGGGACAGCTGCCAGGTCGGATTGCATTTGCAACAGGACTGCGTTGCGCGCTGCGCCCCCGTCGGCGCGGATCTCTTGGACGGGGATGCCGGAATCCTGTTCCATCAGCCCCAGAACATCGCAGATTTGGTAGCAGATGGCCTCCAAGGCTGCGCGGATCACGTGGTTGCGGTTCGATCCCCTTGTCAGGCCCATGATCGCGCCGCGAGCATACGGATCCCAATATGGGGCAGCCAAACCGGTGAAGGCCGGAACAACATAGACGCCACCGCTATCAGGCACGCGCCGGGCGGCATACTCGGTATCCGCCGCGTCATAGACAATCCGCAGCTCATCGCGCAGCCATTGCACGCTCGCTGCTGAGACGAAGATCAGCCCTTCGATTCCGTATTCCACCTTGCCGCCAATCGCCCAAGCGGGAATGGTGAACAGACCCGAATCGGACCGCACCGGCGTTGTGCCAGTGTTCATCACCAAGCTGGCGCCAGTGCCATAGGTGGCTTTGACCATCCCGGGCTCATAGCAGGCCTGGCCAAACAGGGATCCATGCTGGTCACCGCACGCGCCGGAGATCGGAACCGACGCGCCAAAGAACACCTCCGGATCGGTCATGCCGTACACCTCAGAGGATTGGCGCACATCTGGCAGAACCGATTCTGGAATGTCCAACTCACCCAGAAGCTTCGGATCCCACGCTTGACGCCGGATATCGAGCAGCAAAGTTCGCGAAGCATTGGTCACATCGGTGACGTGCACACGCCCGCCCGTCAGGTTCCAGATCAGCCACGTGTCAACGGTGCCGAAAGCCAATTCGCCCCGCTCAGCACGCTTGCGCGCCCCCGGAACGTTGTCGAGCATCCAATTCAGCTTGGTGCCCGAGAAGTACGCGTCAATCAGCAGTCCGGTTGTCGCCCGCACATGCTCCTCCAGGCCGCGTTCTTTCAGGCCCTCGCAATACGCAGCGGTTCTCCGGTCCTGCCAGACGATGGCGTTCATGAGTGGTTCACCCGTCTTGCGGTCCCACAGCATGGAGGTTTCGCGTTGGTTGGTGATGCCGATTGCCGCGATATCTTTCGCGTTGAGTCCTGCCCTGTCCAGGGCCGCCTTCGCGACGGTCAGCTGGGTGTTCAGGATGTCGAGCGGATTGTGTTCCACCCACCCTGGCTTTGGGTAGATCTGGGGGAACTCCTGAGAGGCGGAGGCAACCAGACCACCTTCAGAATCAAACACGATGGCGCGGATCGAGGTGGTGCCCGCGTCCAAGCTCAGTACTGCTTTGCCTTTCATGGCTTCTTTGCCTTTCATCAATTCCGGCGCATGGCGCCGCTGGGTCGTTGAAGTGTTGTTGGTCTAGGCCGGGGCTGAGGAGTCGGATGGCAGACCCGGCAGGATCATGGGTTTCATGCCTTCGCCCGAGGCGGCGTGATCAAATGCCGCCAACGCATCGGCCAGCCGAAAGACTCGGCTGACCAGCGGTTCGGGGTTGATTCGCCCGGCTGCAACCAGGGCGAGTGCACGTTCGTAGTCGGAGTTGGCGCTTCCGGTAGTTCCGGTCAGAACCAGTCCTTTGTAGTGGACACGGTTGGTGTCGATCATCGCCTTGGCTCCGCCGCCCAGGCCAGCGAAGAAGTTGACCCTCCCATGGGTGGCGAGCAAATCAACCGCAGCGGACTGGACGGCCGCATTGGAGACGCAAGTGATGACCACATCGGCACCGCGGCCGGAGGTTTCACGGGAAACAACCTCGGCCAAGTCCTCCCGGTCGACATCGACCAGGACATCTGCGCCGCTTTCGCCAGCCAATCCGAGGCGGGCCACGCCCTTGTTGGCAGCGATGATTCGCTTCGCGCCAGCCAAGCGGGCCAGCAGTATGTGGAACACACCAATCGGTCCGGTTCCGACAACCACCACTGAATCCTCAGGTGAGATCTGCAAGGCATCTTGGCCACGCAAGCAACAGGAAAGAGGCTCGGTCAGGGCGGCTGCGGCATCGGACACTGATTCTGGAACCCTGAAGACGTTGCCGCGCTGGATCGCGATGCCAGGCACGCGCATGCGCTCGGCGAATGCGCCATCGATGGTCACGCCCAGTGCCTCGTAGTCGGGACACATGTTGTTCAGGCCTAGGCGGCAGAACCGGCAGTCGCCGCAACCGATGTTTGGCGCAAACGACAACCGGTCACCCACGCGGTAGGACCCGGCGCCCGCGCCGACTTCCACCACTCGGCCAACAATCTCGTGGCCCAAGATGCGGTGGACGCCATCGGGGATGCGGAAGTGGCCGTGCCGGCATACGCGAAGGTCAGTGCCGCAAACTGAGGCGGCGGCAACCTCGACAACCAGCCCATCGGAGCCGGCTTCCGGCTCGGGAACCTCTTCGAGGCGGATATCGCCTGGACGGTGGAAAACTGCGGCCTTCATGATTCGTTCCTCCCATTTGGGTGGGGTTGAGTGCTGGTGTGCCAGTTGGGCGGTGTTTCCGAGCGGGCCTGCGCGCCAACCGCAAAGACGATCTTGTTGAACCACCGTGTGCGCGCCGCCATTGCGGCGAACACCTCCGGTGCGTCCTCGAGCGCTGCGACTTGGCTGATGATCGGATCGACAGCCATTTCGCCAGATGCGATGGCGGCCACCGCTCGGTCCCACTCGCTGCGCCCGGCCGGCACAACCCGTGAATTCCACGATCCGCGAACCACCAGTTCCCGGCGGATCAGGCTGGACACCAGCGCGCGTGGCAAAGTGACATCGCCTTTGAGGTCTCCAAGGATCAGCACCTGGCCACGTGGGCGCGGCGCCTCCAGGCAGTCGATCAGACAGGACGGGACGCCTGTGGCCTCAACCGCTGCGTCGAAACCGCCGGCAAGCTCGAGAGCCTGCTTCGCGCTTTGCGCAACCTCGAAGCCCAATCCCGCCACAACCTCACGCTTGCGGGGATCGACATCAGCGACCACCACGCGGGTCCACCCCAGCAGGCGGAGCCACTGGGCAGCGAACGCGCCGATGGCGCCCGCACCCATCACCAGCACCGAGCCGAATGGGGGCGGCACCAACTTGGCCACGCCGTGCAGCGCAACCGCCACCGGTTCAACGGCCGCCGCTGTGACCAGCGGCATCGAAGATGGCAGTGGCACAAGGTTGCGCTCAGGGACCCACATCCGTTCACGCAGCGCGCCGTCGCGCCGCGAGCCAAAGTAGTCATAACCCTCGCCCAGAGCCCATTCGCCAAGCTCTGTCATCGGGTCGTCTGGGCGGGGAACAAGCGGGAACACTGCAACTTTGGTTCCGGGTTTGATAGCCGAACCAGCCGGCGCCTCTTCCACCACTCCGGAAAACTCGTGACCCAGAATGATCGGGTAGTGATATGCGGTTCCCTCGGCGTATCGCAGAAGGTCAGAGCCGCACAACCCGACGCCACCTACGCGCAGCAACACATTGTGCGAATCAGGTGGGACGTCATCGGGCACAGTTTGTACTGCGATTTGGCCTGGCGCCTGAAGAACGGCGGCGCGCACACCCATGGCTCACACCTCCATTCCGTAGCGGTGAGCCTTGTGGGTGGGGTAGATCGAGAGTGTCGGAACCGTCACGTCAGGGGTGCGGGTGGCGATCCAAAGCGCTGCCTCGGCCACATTAGACACATCGATGCATGAGGCGTGAATGCCTTCACGCTGTTCCTTCTCGTCAAGCCAGCCGTCCAGGAATGCAGGCAGGTCAGCGTCATACAACCCGGCATCGATGACCTCCGTCATCGGCGTCTTGACATGGGATGGATTCAGGACGGTGACACCAATTCCCTTGTCCTTGCCTTCCAGCAAGATGTTCTTCGAGAATCCAAGCATCCCGTGCTTTGATGCGCGGTACGGGCTGTGGCCGGGACCTGATGCGACCCGGGTGGAGGAGGATCCCAGATTGATGATTCGCCCTCCGCTGGCCTGGTTTTCCATCAGGCGGAAAGCCTCGCGGCAGGTCAAGAACACGGCGGTCAGGTTGGGGCCCATTGTCTTGTTCCATTCCTCAAGCGTCACCTGGGTAACTGGCGGGCACAAAGAGTCGCGGCCGGCGCTGTTGACCAGCAGATCCACCGATCCCCACTGGGTGGCGGCCCACGCGAAGAAATCCTGCACGGCAGGCTCGGAGGTGACATCGGCCACCACGGCGTGCACTGTTGCACCGGTCGCTTCGATTTGCTGAGCCACTTGCGCCAACCTGTCGGCATCAATATCGACGGCCAAGACTTTTGCGCCGTTGGCGGCAAATGTCCTGGAGATGGCCTCGCCGATGCCGGAAGCAGCGCCCGTAACAATGGCGACTTTGCCGTCTAGCGCGGTTCCCGGTTCAGGTGTGACGTTGGGGATGATCTGTGTCCGCTTCGATGCGGATTGCTGAGCTGAGTTGGTCTGGTTCTGGTCTGACATGGCTGTGTTTCCTTTCAGGTATGGCGCCGTTGGCTATCCGCGAGGCGGTCCGGCCCGCTTTGGACGGCAGTGTTGTGTTGAGAGCGGAGCGCGTCCACAATCCGCACGCCGGCAGTGGTTCCAATGCGCTCAACTCCAAGATCGAGGTAGGCCGCGGCCTGTTCAAGTGTGCGGATCCCGCCGGCCGCCTTGACCTTGATGGCATCGCCCACAATTCCCTTCATCAAGGCGACATCTTCCAGCGTCGCGCCTGATGTGCCGAACCCGGTTGAGGTCTTGATGTAGTCCGGACCCACGCTCAGAGCAATCCGCGCGAGGGTTTGCTTCTGCTGGTTCGACAGATAGCAGTTCTCGAAGATCACCTTCGATGTGACAGCGTTGGCCTGGCAAAGACGCACGATGCCGGTCATCTCCCGCTCCACATAAGCGGTGTTGCCTTCGATCAGTTCGGTCAGGTTGACCACGTAGTCGATCTCCTGGGCACCGGCCTGGATTGCGCGGTCGGTCTCGGCGATCTTGTCTTCGACCCCGATCTGACCCAGAGGGAAGCCGATGGCGGCACCCACCCGGACTGGGCTTCCGGCCAGGAGCTCGCGCGCCAGCGCTACCGGGTACGGATTGATCGCCACCATGGCGAAGCCGTACTCGCGAGCCTCGGCGCAGAGTTGAGCGAACTGGGCGCGGGTGGCGTCCGCCCGCAGAAGTGTGTGGTCGATCAGCGCGGCCAGCTGGGTTGGTGAGTAGGTGGTGGCGGTGGTCATATGCAGCTCCTTCAGGACTGGGGCATTCACGTGCAAGGACTGAGCAACACAGCGATGGCCGCTCGCGCGGCCGGCGCCGTTGCCGCCGTCCATGGCAAGCAAATGTACGCCGGTACGTACCGGCTGTCAAGCGCCTGGGCGTTCTTTTTTGTGAGAGACTTGGATCCATGCCAGACGCCATCGACAGGGATTCGCCACTTCCCTACTACCACCAGCTAAAACTCCTGATCATGGCAGACATTGAGACCCACGGTTTGACCCCAGGGGACAGGGTTGCTTCTGACCGCGAGTTGGGCGAGCAGTACGGAGTTGCCCGGTCTGTGGTCCGCCAGGCGCTGTTGGAGTTGGAGCTCGAGGGGTTGATCACGCGCCGCAAGGGGCAGGGCACATTCGTTGCCCAACCCAAGACCGATGAGGGCCTGGCCAGGTCCTTGCAGGGACTGTACGAGGACGTCACTTCGCGCGGATCGACCATTCGCACCGAGGTGCTCTCCCAAGGCCTTGAGCCGGCTGACCCTGCGGTTGCCAAGACGCTGGAGACCGCAATCGGGGATAGCACGGTTCGCATCGAGCGGTTGAGGGAAGTTGATGGTGAGCCATGGGTGCACACCGTCGCACACGTGCCGAGGTCCGTTGCGCCGGGCCTGGAAAACGAACCCCTGACAGACCGGTCGCTCTACGCCGTGCTCCATGAGACCTACGCAGTCAAGTTCGCCTCCGCGCGCCGTTCAATCGAGGCTGCGATGCCCTCGCCTGAGACCGCGAAGCTGCTGCGCATGCCCAAAGCCTCCCCGGTCCTGGTGCTGCGCAGTGTCATGCGAGATCCGGCCGGCCGCCCTGTCGAGGCATTTGTGGCCCACCATCGAGGTGACCGCGCCCGCTTCACGGTGGAGCTTGGCGGTGGCGCGGCGGGGCTAATCGCGGCTAGTTGTACTGCGGGGGGTTAGGGGGGCTGGAAACGTTTCTGGCCTATGGATTTGGGGCTTTTTGCGAACGCTGTTGACCTCTGTTTTGCGGTGCCATTACCGGAGGTTCGTCAAGGGCGTCATGCCTGGTCAGGCGGCAGATTCCGCCATCGGGCGGATTGGCTCGGTATAACCACTGACAAGACTGGCGGCGTCGGGTAGTGTGACTGGCTACATGTTGCGCCCCCGTAGGGCATGGGTCGGCGACATGGACGCCCTTCACCGGTGAATTACCCGGTGGTATCTCGTCCGATGACGGGCGCAAAACGACCCATGCGCTAATCCTGAAAGGACACCAGGCAATGAAACCTGCTGTTGTCAATCAAATCTCCGAACTACACCTGCGTACAAAGCATCGGTGGCGTCATGGCCGTGTTGTCGCGTCACTCGCGACGGCCGGACTGGCCCTGAGCGCCATCGTCGTCCCGCTGGCCTCGGCTCCTGCCAGCGCCGCCGCCCCGATCCCCGTCTACCAGGATGACTCTGGCGCGTACTCATTCGAAGAGCGCGCCGCGGACCTAGTCTCCCGGATGACCTTGGCTGAGAAGCTGACCCAGTTCTCCGCAGCGACTTCGCCCAGGGCCGAGGCGATCCCGCGCCTCGGCGTGCGTGCCTACCGCTACTGGAACGAGGCTCTCCACGGTGTCGCCCGCAATGGCGAGGCCACCTCCCTGCCAACCGGACTGGGAATCGGAGCCACATGGGATGTCGATCTGGTGCGTGAGGGCCTGGCCACGGCTGCTGATGAGGCCAGGGCATACTGGAACACCGGCCAGTTGGGCTACGGCCTGACGTATTGGTCGCCAACAATCAACATGGGTCGCGATCCACGCTGGGGCCGCGCCGAAGAGAGCTTTGGCGAGGACCCACACCTGATGGGAGAGATTGCCGGCGCATTCGTGGACGGCTTGCAGTCCGATGACCCGAAGTACCTGATGTCGGTGGCCACCGTCAAACACTTCGCCGCCAACAACAACGAGAACAACCGTCACGCCGACTCCTCTGACATGTCGCAAAAGGACCTGCGCGAGTACTACCTGCCGGCCTTCCAGACTGCCACCGAGGAACACGGCGTGGCCTCGTTGATGACGGCCTACAACTCGGTCAACGGCACCCCGATGCCCGCCAATGAGTTCTTGGTCAAGGACGTTCTGCGCCGCACATGGGGCTTCGACGGCTTCATCACCTCAGACTGCGGAGCTATCGACGACGTCGGTGGACAGCACAATTGGACCCCGCCTTGGCAGAACCACCAAGTGACCAGGCCAGAAGCGACGGCCTATTCGCTCAAAGCCGGCACGGACATCGACTGCGCCGGCGGCCAGTACACAGCGAATCTCGGCCCGGCCCTTGAGCAAGGCTTGATCGTTGAGGACGATGTCGACATCGCCCTCGCGCGAATGTTCACCATCCGCATGCGCACCGGTGAATTTGAATCAACTCCTCCTTGGCCGGCATCGCACTATTCGGTGGCGAACGAGATCTCAGCCCCAGACCACCTTGCAACCGCCCAGAAAATGTCTGAAGACGCCATCGTCCTTCTGAAGAACGAACCGGCCGGTGGAGAGAACGCACCGATCCTGCCGCTGCCCCAGGCGGGCACAGACATCGACAACGTCGTAGTCGCTGGCACCTTGGCCGATGAGATGGTTCTTGGTGACTATTCAGCGGACTTAACCGTTGATGGCAGAGGCAACTGCTCAGGCGAAGGCGCCAATCCGTGTAACCACGCACTATTCGGCGTCCGCCAGGCCGTCGATGCGCTGGGTGGGTCCGGAGCGTCGGTCCAGTTTGTCGCCAATAACGACAACAGCACCCTGGATGCGACTGAGATTCCGGCCGTGCAAGCCGCCGATGTCGTCATCGTGGTGGTCGGAACTCGTAATGGCGATTCCACTGAGAGCCGGGACCGTGGCAACCTCAACATTCCTCGCCAGCAGACACTGGCCAACGAGGTGCTGGCCCTGAACCCGCGCACAGTTGTGTACATCTCCTCGGTTGCCCAAGTGAACATCGAGCAATTCCGGCATAACGTCCCGGCCATCTTGTGGTCCACCTATAACGGACAGCGCCAAGGCACAGCACTTGGCCGCGTCCTGTGGGCCATAGACGGCACAAACCCGTCAGCCCGCTTGCCGTTCACCTGGTACACAACCATGAACGATCTGCCCGGGATTAAGGACTACAACCTCGCTCCGTATACCCCCGAGGGCCAGAGCGTTCCCACAAAGGGCCGCACGTACCAGTACTTCACTGGCACGGTCAGCTACCCGTTCGGGCACGGACTGTCCTACTCCGATTTCACCTATTCGAATCTGCGGCTCGATAATCCGAGCGTCACAGGTGATGACACTGTCACCGCAACCGTGACCGTGCAAAACACGACAGCGGTCCCGGGACGCACTGTGGTCCAGCTGTATGCCTCCTCGCCGGTGGCCGATGGCATCACCCGCCCGTGGTCCAAGCTGGTGGCATTCGACAAGATCGCATTGCGCGGCTATCAGTCCAAGGATGTCCATCTCCAACTTGAGGTCTCCGACCTTTGGTATTGGGATGAGGCAGCCCAGGCCGAGCGGATTGACTTGGGCAAGTGGACCTTGAAGTCAGGTGCCTCGGTGGACGATGCCGCAACCTCCGCCACGCTCACGGTTTACGCCGGCCGCACCCGGACTTTGCAGCAGGTGCGCGCCCTGCCCACCGGTGTGGTTCTGGATTTGGATGAACCGGGGGCTGAGATCAGCGCAATGGTCACCGCTGCTGCCAATGATCAGTCCTTCTATGACCTGTCCGATCCTGATGTTGAGGTGGTGTATTCCTCGTCCAACCCGGCTGTGGCGACAGTGTCGCGGTCAGGTGTGGTGCGCGGTGTGGCAGATGGTGTTGCCACCATCACTGCCACGGTCACAGCCGAGGGGACCACGGCTTCAGACTCATTCGCTGTTGCCGTAACCCATGAGCCGCCTTTGCTTGAATCGCTGATGGTAGATGGCGTGGAAATAGCGGGTTTCGATCCAGAGCTTACCCGCTACACATTTGAGTTGGCTTCCCCAACCGATCCGATGCCTGTCCTGACCGGATCGGCGGCGGCCGGCTTGACCGTTACTGTCGATCCGCCCGGAGCAGCTGGTGAAACCGGCACAGTGACTGTCTCGGACACGGGAGGTGGATTCACCACCTATTCAGTGCGGTTTATGTACTATCAGCCGTTCCAGGACATCAACTTCGCCAATATGACTCCACAGGACTTCGAGAATGCCGGCTGGAGCATTGTGAACGAGAGTCCTGTAGCTTGGACCACAACCGGCAGCGGCCTGCAGGTCACCGCTGAGCGCGGTGACGTGTATGAAGGCGACGATGCCTCCTACCCGCCCAAGAATCAGTTTGTACATGACGCAAGCGGATCCTGGGTTGCGACGGTTCCAGTCAGACCTGAGGCTCAGATGACCGCCGACTATCAGCAGGCGTACATCGGCGTTCGTCAGGACAACGACAACTACGTGAAACTTGCGTATCAACACAACGGCAGTCCGCACATCGCGTTCGTAGCTGAGCGCAACGGTTCAGCTGTGCAGAACCGGGCATGGCAGAGCTGGCCCGGTGACAATCCGTCGCCCATCAGATTCCTGCGGCTGATGAAGGATGGCACCACGTACACCGGGTATTGGTCGCCAGACGGCTCCGAGTGGTTCCAGGTGTTCACGTCACAGTCGGTCACCATGGAGGATCCGCAGTTCATGCTCGGTGCATTCTCCGGTCGAAATGCCGGGGTCACGCCCGTGGACTTCACGTTCGAGCGAATTGACGTCGAACCGCTTCCAACTCCCGCTCCGCTAGAAACGTTCGACTTCCGCAACAAGACCTTCCCCGATGTGCAGGGAGCCGGATGGTGGACTCGCCGAGATGACGGGCACATGACCTGGGGCGGGCCAGAGGGCGTCGAGATTCAGTCCCAGGCTGGAGACCTGTATGAGCACGTCAACCCAGACTCCGCAAAGAACCTAGTTGGGCACAGCACTGCTGGTGACTGGGCGGCAACGCTGGACATCGGCATGGACGCACCCCCAGCCGGGAACTACCAAAAGGTCGCCATGTTCGCCTGGGCTGATGATGACAACTTTGTCTACTTGTCCTACCAGTATGACAATGGCCTGTCCATCGAACTGTCTGTCGAGACTGGCGCAACTCGCGGTCAACGCACAATGGTCCCGGTAACAGCCTCACCACCGCCCGAGAACGTCCAACTGCGGTTGGAGAAGCTGGGCAATGAATACCGCGGGTTCTACTCCTTCGATAACGGCGGCACCTGGGAAGAAGTCAGCTCGGAACCGGTGACATTCACCTCACCGTATCCGCAGTTGATGTTCTCCAACTACGCCTATGGCACCGGCACAACGCCTACAGCGCAGTTCAAGTCAGTCACTGTTGGCGCGCCCTCTCCGCCACCGCCACCACCCACGCCCGTCCCGTTCGAGTCCATTGACCTGCGCGGCAAGACTCGCGTCGATGTGGTCGATACGGCCGATTGGTCGATTGTTCGCGAATCGGCAGGCGCCATCCATTGGAGCGACCCTGCCGGGCTGGTCATCGATACTCAGACTGGCGGGTTGTGGGGGGGTACGGGTGGAGCCCAAAACATCTTCACCCACTCCGCAACAGGCAACTGGACCGCAACCATGCACCTGCTGGTTGCCAACGTCGATGCCAGCTACGAGCAGGCTCTGATCGGTATGTACGCCAATGACAGCGAATACATCAAGCTGACGCGCTCAAGTGAGAATGGCGGCCAAGTCCAATGGGCTGTCGAGAATGGAGGCAACGGCTCCGGCCTGTCCGACACTCGTACCAACGCGACAGATCTGTATCTGCGGCTCGTGAAGTTCCAGGACACCTATGCCGGCTACTTCTCCACCGACGGAGGCGTCACCTATGAACAGGTAGGCGCGGCAGTGACGAAGGTCTTTGCCGAGCCTCGGTTCATGTTCGCCACATACAACGATCAATCGGGCGGGGCTGCGCCCAACTCTGTGGCGACATTCACTGATCTGAACGTGTCTGAAGCGCCGGTAGGCCAAATCGACGCGATCTCGCTTCCGGCCCAACAGTTCGAGCTGTCTGCTGCACAGGCCGGCGTGACACTTGCGTCTAACGTGACAGTCTCACCAAACACCGTGGTTCCAGACATCCAGTTCGCATTGGTGCCGATGGACATCAATACGGCCGGCGCGACTGTCACACCTGAAGGCGTGTTGACAGCCACACGGCCAGGCAGGGTCCGGGTTCGGATCAATGCCACGGCCGGTTTCGATTCGGCTGGCGCGACAGGCTTGATAGAGGTCATAGCAGATGGGTCCGGCTCATTGTCACCCGTCCAGTTGACTGAACTCGAGACTGCCGGGACATTCGCTCACGTAGGTGAGCCAGTGACCGTGGTCGATGCCGAATGGAGTGTTGTGCCAGATTCGGTCACCTTCCAGTGGTTGCTGGATGGTGTTCCGATTCCCGGTGCAACCGGCCATGAGTACATTCCAGTAGCTGCCGATGCCGGCCACACCCTAAGTGTGGAGGAAACCGCCACGCACGCAGAACTCGGCACGGAGTCCGTCGTTTCTGGAACGCTGCCCGTCCACGCAGCTCTGGTTGACACGACGGCCCTGAATGCCGCCATCGAACAAGCCCAGGATTTGCTGGCAAGCAGTGATCCGGACCAGTTCACGGTGGATTCATGGACCGAGCTATCCGACGCCATTGCGGAAGCCATCCTGGTGTCCGATAACGAAGACGCCACTGCCGCTGAAGTCCAGGCAGCCCTCGCCGCGTTGCAGGGTGCAGACCTGGTTCCGCGCGGCAACATCGGGGCGCTTGAGGCAGCAATTGCCGTGGTTGCCCTGATCGATTCGAGCGGATACACGCAGGCCAGCTGGGCTGCTGTGCAAGCTGCCGTTGACGCCGCCAGCGCGTTGGTTGCAGCGCCAGGCAACGTGACGGTTGCCCAGGCGGATCAGGCACTGGCGGACATCAATCAGGCGCTTGCAGACCTGGAGCCGATTGTGCCGTTGGTGGATGTCGGTGAGTTGTCCAGGCTTGTGGATCTGGTCGATTCGATGAACCTGAATCCCGACAACTACACAGCCTCATCCTGGGTTTTGTTCGCCAACGCTTTGGCGGAGGCACGTGCCCAAGCCCAGGCGCCCGGCTCGCAGGTCCAGGTCAACCAGGCGCGGACCTCACTGGCCAACGCACTGGCCAGCCTGGTTCTGGTCCCGAGTGATTCTGCTCTGGACCGCCTGGATGACGTGATTGCAACGGTCCAGGGCCTGGGCCTGAACTCCGCGGCATACACCAGGGCAAGCTGGACCGCGTTCCAGGCTGCGCTGGTCCAGGCGGCGGCAGCTTCGACCCCGGCGCAGGCATCCCTGGCAATAGCGGCCGTCCAGGCCAGCCTTGCCGGGCTGGTGCCTCGGGTTGACCGTGGAGTTCTGGCCGGCGCAGTCGATTCGGCTGCAGGGATCGACCTGGCGGGCTACACGCCAGCAACTGGCGCAATCCTGGCCAGTGCTTTGGCATCGGCCCGCGGCATCCTGGCAGCAGATCCGGACCAGGTCACCCGGGCGGCCGTTGACCAGGCGCTGCTGGAAATCTCCGCAGCGATCACCGGTCTTGAGGTCCTGACCCAATTGCCAGATGATCCAGGTGGGCCAACAACCACCATCGCTGATCTGCGTCGAATCCTGAGTGGTTTGGTGTCCGATGCCGCATCCCTGGCTGAGGCCACTTACTCACCTGATACGTGGGCACCGCTGGCAGCAGCATTGCTGGCCGGTCGAGTGGTGGCGGCCAACCCGTCATCCACCCAGGGTCAAGTCGAAGCCGCCATCACCGCCATCTCCCGGGCGATGGTTGGACTGAAGCCTGCCGCTCCAGCCGCAGTCCAGCCGCCGCCGGCAACCACACCGATCCCGGCACAGGTCATCAAGGTGAAGGCCGGTCAGTCCAGGGTTGTGCTTGTCAAGGGCAAGTCGGTCAGGTTGGCAGCCAGTGCCTACCTGAGCGACGGTTCCAAGGCCAAGGTCTCGTGGAAGTCATCCAAGAAGAAGGTGGCGACGGTCGCAGCCAACGGCCGGATCACCGCCAAGCGGGCCGGCAAAGCCACAATCACCCTGACCAACGCTGGCAAGACCGCCAAGGTCAAGGTGACAGTGCTGGCCAAGACCCCAGCCAAGGCAACGGTCAAGACCGTCTCCGCTGCCCGCATTCCCAAGACGATGGCAGTTGGCGCCGTAGCGTGGGCGGCCGGGAAGTACTCCCCAGCCCGAGCCACCGGCGTCAAGGTGAGCTACCGCTCGTCCACGCCAGGAGTCGTGGCAGTCGATTCGGCCGGCAGGCTGGTCGCCAAGACCCCAGGCAAGGCCACCATCACGGTCAAGGCTGGCAGCAAGTCCAAGCGGTACACGGTCACCGTAACCGGCTAACCGCAACCGGCGTCATCGTCGGTGCAACAATCGAATAACCCACCAGGAGGGGGCCGCCCACCAAGCGGTCCCCTCCTCCTTTCCCCGGCGGTCAGCCTTGGGCCGGCAGGGGTGGTGGAGGTTCAGTCTTGCCGGGGACGGCTGGGACGGGTGTGTTTAGCCAGACGGCAATTGCTGTGGTCAAAGGGATGGCCAGGACTAGACCTATTGAGGCGACCAGGGTGCGGACTATCTCGTCGGCAATTTCCTCGAAGGTGAACAGGTCAGCGAACGAGTGGTCAAACACCCTGACCAGCAGCAGCGTTGCCAGGGCTGTGCCGACGTAGGCGAATGCGATGGTGTAGACGGTTGAGGCGATGTGGTCGCGGCCAATGCGCATGGCGCGCGCAAAAAGGGTGCGGCGCGGAATCTCCGGCGCGGCGCCGCGCAGCTCCCAGACCGCTGAGGCCTGGGTGATCGTGACGTCATTGAGCACACCGATCCCGGCCAGCACCATGCCGCACAGCAGCACACCGCGCAAATCAACGGCCGGCGCGTAGGCAATCAGCTCGTTCATGTCCTGGTGGGTGCGTGGCGTCAGGTGACTGGCCGGAATGGCCCACCCCGCCAACCCGAGCACGATGCCGGCCCCAACATACGTACCCAGCAGGGCTGTCGTAGTGCGCACCGAGATTCCGTGGGTTGTGTAGACCACCACAATCAGCACCAGCCCGACAGCCACCAGCGCCACGGCCACGGCGTCACGGCCAGCCGCCAACGCCGGCAACACAAAGAACCAGACAATCGCCAACGCGGCCGCCAACCCGGCTAACGCGGCGAGCCCCTTGAGCCGGGCAACAGCCACCACAACCGCCCCGAAAATGAGCACCAACCACACCAGCGGCGGCCCGCGAATGAAGTCAACAAACACATAAGGGCTGCCTGTCGCGGCAGCTTGCGGAATGAACATCACCTTGATGCGATCACCCTTGTGCAGGTCCTCGGCTCCAACTTCAGGGATTGTCTGGATTGCGACCGGCCCATCGGTGCCGTCCAACCGGACCATGACTTCAAGCCCGGCATCGGCCAAGGAGACCGGCTCCGCGGCGGGCCGCACGCCGGTGACCACGCCAGTTTCCAGCCGGGTGCCATCGGCATACATCTGCGGCGGAGTGGGACGGTCCTGCGCCTTGGGCCACAGCACGCACGCGCCGGCCAGGCTGGCTACAAAGACCACTGCCATGATTGCCCCTAGGGTCAGGCGCACCCAGCGTTGGGCTTCGACGCGGCCAGCAGGCATACCGGCATCGTAGAACCCACCGGGCTGGCTCGACGCCGACAGCGCCGCTATGGTGGCGCGGGGGATCGCCCCGATTTGTCCGCCCCGCCTAGGAGCCCCGCCATGGCCGTCGAACCGTTCAATGCCGTCTGGTTTGCCTTCCTGGGGACGATGGCGCTGTTCGGCGTTGCCTTGCATCTCGCCTTGCGGCACCGTTCACGGGCAATCCAGGTCAAGGTTTGTGTGGCGCTGGCGGCTGCGACCGTGGTGCTCTACACGTTCTATACGTTCAAGTCGATCCTCAACCCGCGGATGCCTGAGGTGGTGTTCTGGCAGAACCTGCCGTTCCACTTCTGCAATCTTGTGGCGTGGGGCCTGATCCCTGCCTACCTGATGGAGCTGCATCCGCCGCGGGCCGCTTGGGCGCGGCGCGGGCTGAACATGCTGCGTACGGTCTGCTACTTCCCGGGCGCGTTGGCCGGGCTGTTGACGTTGACGTCTCCGGTGATTGTGTACATAGGCCACCCGTTGTGCTCAGTTGAAGCGATTGGCTTCTACGGCGTCCATTCGATGAACGTCATCCTGGGCACGCTGCTCGGGTCGCTCGGCTTCATCCGCCCAACGCTGCGCGGAGCTGTCGCCTCGGTGGGCTACATGCTGGCTTTCATGGTGGTTGTGGTGTTCCCGCTCGATGCCGTCATGCGAGCCACCGTGGATCCGAACGTCAACTACTTCTATCTGTTCAACCCGGAGGATGCCGAGATCCTGGAGATGTCCTATGCCGCCATCGGCGTGCCGGTGCTGTACATGATTCCGCTGGTGCCGGTGGCGTTGACCGGCACCGTAGGCCAAGCGTTGCTATACAAGCTGGTCAGCCGCCTGGCCCGTGCCGTATCCGGCAGGTCAGGCCAAGACTCCGGCCCAGACCAAGACGGCCGAGGCGATCCTGGCTCAGGCGGCCAACAGGCCCTACCTACGCCAAGCCGTGCTTGACCCGGCTGGCCTGCTCTTGAGCCCGGAACAGGCCAAAGCGTGGCAGGAACTTGTCCCAGTCAATGATGTGGGCATCAATCTCCGGCCCGTCAATGCAGGCGTGTTTGCGCACCAGCTTGCCCTCAATCGTCACAGGCACCATGCAGGCACCGCACATGCCGGTGGCATCGACCATGATCGAGTTGAGTGAGGCGACACACGGCGTGCCATACCCGGCCGTCAAGTCAGATACAGCCCGCATCATCAGCGGCGGACCGATGGTGACAACCTCGGCAACCTTCCGCGCAGCGGTGCCCGCCTTCTCGGCATCGAGCATCTCCTGCAACGGCGTGGTGACAAATCCTTTGACGCCAAACGAGCCGTCATTGGTGGCGTAGATGACGTCGAGGGTGTCGGGGTATTCGGCCTGCAACCGGCCAACCCGCTCATCCTCGCCGTCCCAGAACATCAGCTCAGCGCTGCGGAAACCCGAGATCAGCGTGACGTGGTTGCCGAGCCGCAGATGCTCGCGCATGATCGGGTACACCGGCGGCAGCCCCAACCCGCCCGCGGTGAACACAACAGTCTCGTCATCGCCATAACGGTGCAGGTCACTGGGTTGTCCCAGTGGGCCGGCGATGCCGGAAAGCGCCTCTCCCGCACTCATCCGGTTGATCCCAATTGAGCTGGTACCCATGCCCTGGACCACCAACGTCACGGTGCCAGCCTCGGCATCCCAGTCGGCCAAAGTGAGCGGGATGAGTTCGCCATCGTCGGTGGGAAGTACGCGGACAAACTGGCCGGCTTGGGCTGAGTTGGCGATGGCCGGGGCCTGGATCACCAATTCTTCGATGCCATCAGAAAGGTGGGTCTTGGCCAGGATGACGGGCCGCGAAGCCGAGGTGTCGGTGTACTCCAACGCACCGGCCACCATCTGCGCAATGGCGTCTGGCTCAATATCGACAGAGCCGAGGATCTCGCGGGCAGCCGCCTGACCGTCACCGGCTGCGCGGATTGCCGTCGAGCCGCCCCGAGCAGCATCGCCACCCGAATAAACGCCAGCCAAAGTGGTGGCCTGGGAGCCCGGCGCCGCCAAATCGATGGTGCCCCACTTGGACACCTGCAGCCGCGGTTCAGAATCCTTGATGATCGGGTTGGCCGTATTGCCCAACGCCATGATGACCAGATCCGCAACAACCTGCTCGGTCTCGCCTGTAGCCATTGGCCGGCGCCGGCCTGAAGCATCCGGCTCACCCAGCTTCATCACCTCAAGGGTGGCGCCAACAACAAAACCGGTCTTGCCATCTCCCAGGAACTCCGACGGTGAACGCAGCACCGCCAAATCGATACCCTCTTCCAGGGCATGCTCAAGTTCTTCCACACGGGCGGGCATTTCGCTGCGGGTCCGGCGGTAAACAATGGTCACCTTGCCGCCCAGCCGTTTGGCGGTGCGGGCCGCATCCATAGCAGTGTTCCCCCCGCCGATGACGAGCACCTCTTTGTCGCGTACCGCCGGCAACGGGGTCTCATAGTTCTCATCGGCCGCACGCATCAGGTTGACGCGGGTCAGGAACTCGTTGGCGGACATGACGTTCAGCAGATGTTCACCTGGAACGTTCATGAAGCGCGGCAGACCTGCGCCGGTGCCGACAAAGATCTTCCAGAATCCGGCATCGTGCAGCTCGGCTATGGTGGCGGTCTTGCCTACCACGAAATTGGTGACAAAACGGCCGCCCAACAGTTTGATCTTGGCAACTACGTCATCGATCAACTGGTTGGGCAGACGGAACTCGGGGATGCCGTAACGCAAAACCCCGCCCAGCTCATGGAACGCTTCAAACACCGTTACCGGGAAACCGTCAACTGCCAGCAAGTACGCGCTGATCAGGCCAGATGGGCCTGAACCGACCACTGCTACGGGTGGTTTGACACCGAGCTTCCACGGGTTGGGCCGCCCTGCAAAACGCCTGGCCGGACCGTCCGGATCAACGATCTTCGCGTGCTCAGGCAAGAACCATTCCAGCTGGCCAATGGACATGGCTGTCTTGTGGATGCAGGCGCCTTGGCACTGCAATTCCTGTGGGCAGACCCGGCCGGTGACGTTGGGCAGCGGGTTGGATGCCTCGAGCATTTCGAGGGCTTCAGCAAACTTGCCTTCGCCAATCAGCTCGAACATCCGCGGGATGTGAATCTTGACTGGGCAACCGAACTTCGGTTCGCGGTGGTCAGCTAGGAAGATGCCAAGTTCGCAAGGTGATTCGGCGCACTGCTTGTCCCGCAATGCCTCCAACCAGACCAGCAACTCGACTTCACGGACGGTGTAACCCAGGTCCATGTAGCCCAGATAGCCCTTGTTGACCAGCTCAAAATCGGATGAGCGGGCCTCGGGGGAGCGGATGTAGGGCGGAATCGTGTTTCCGGCGGGCCAGTCCTGGCTCAAACCAGCAAACAGTGGATAGCGCTGGGACAGGTGGGTATCGAGCGCCCGCATGAACACCCGCTTCTTGCCGAGCGGCAGATTCCACAAGAACCGCAGCAGGACAGTGGAGGTTGCGTCATCGCGCAGGAGCATTTCCCACAGTTGTTCAGTGAACTCGGCGCTCAGTTCCCCTGCCCTGAACTCCGCGGCAACTGCCGCCATGCCGTCGGCAATGAACAGGTCCCGAAATGAGCGAGGGTCGCTGGCAAGCCGGCGTTCAAGCAGGTTCAACTTGTTCTGGAAAGCGGCCACAGCAGGCGCGCCAGCCAGCGAATCGACCTGTTGGCGTGTGGCGTCGAGCGCGCTGCGCGCCCCGATCCACGCCTGTACGTCGCCGTGGCCGTCAGATGCGCCAGGGCTTTGAGGTTCGACGGTGGTTGTCATCGGATGATCTCCGCATCGCACGTCGCCTTGACTCGGGAGATCCGCTTGGACATCTCGGGTGTCACCTCGAAACCGTCCAGTGCGCCCGGCTTCATCCGGCCAACTGTCTTGGTTTCCCCGTCCACCACAATGGTCGCCTTCTCGAACAGCTGAGGCAGTTCCTGGTAGCAGGTGGCGCAGTCGTTGCACTTCGGCTCGTCGGCCGGGTCAAGCCAGATCGGCTTGTCGCCCCCGCCCCCGCCGGACTGTGGCGCCGCACCGCCGCTGGGTGCGCCGGCCGGGGCCGCCGCGAACCCGCCAGCCAAACCGATTGGCGCGGCCAGCGGCGCTGAACTGGAGGCTGCCAGCTCGGCCATCCCTGTGGCGATCTGGTCGATTGTCGCCTCACGGTCCGCCGCAGCCTGGTTGTACTGGGCGGTCAGGGCGTCAATCTCGGCCCGCAACTCGGCGGTCGCCTCGGCCTGGCCATGTCCAGCCAGGAACCGCAGGGTCTGCCAGTGGTGTTGCCTGTCCTGCACCAAAGCGACGATGCCGGAGGAGCAGGCCACCTTCATCAGCCGGTTCTTCCTGTCGGTCGCCAGGATGTAGGGGATCTTGCCGGCCTGCTCACCAGCCTCAAGCAGAACGTATTCGGCGATGGGCACGCCGCGTTCCTCATCGGCTGGCGCCAGACGCTTGAACTGTTTGGCGAACCGAACCTCGCCCATGGCGAACTCAGCCGGAGTCAACGGTGTGGTGACCAGTTTGGTGGTTCCGTCATCGTCCACGTAGGCGATGGTGGTGGTGGTCCATGGCGAATCGGGATCGGGATTGCCGTCCAGGTTGAGCCGCTCGGGCAGGGTGGCGCCGCGACGCGGATCGTGGACAAACAGCGGGCTCATCCGGCTGGCCACAGCCAGGCGGGAGTGAGCGTTGGACAGGTCCTCAGGCAACCCGTTCTCCGTGCCGCAAGGTGTGTAGACCTCCATGACTGCAGCGCCGTCATCGTAGGCAAACATGTCTGCGGCGGCTTGCAGGAAGTGGGAGTGCAGGGCCGTGGAGGTGGTGGCCACAAACGTGTTGGGGTGGAACATGGCCAGCACGCCGAGTTCCTTGCGGGACTCATGCTTGCCGTGGTGTGCCCTGCCGAAGCGCGCCAGGTCAGCGTCTTGGCCGGTGTAGCTGGCTGTCGAGGCCTGCCCGCCGGTGTTGGAGTAGGCGCCGGTGTCCAGCACAATCGCCTTGATCGGGGTGCCGCCGGCCAGTACCCGGCTCATCGCGCCGAAGCCGATGTCATAGGCGGCGCCGTCACCGGAGATTGTCATCACCACCGGGGCAAGGGCCCGCTCAGCTGGGGTGAAGTCCCGCCAGGCCAGCGTCTTCAACGCGGCATCGTCACGGGCCGGATCATAGGAATCGGTCAGCTCCTTCTTCGCGATCCGCAGCGCCTTGACCTCCTCGACCAGCTGGGCGGCCAGGCCCTCAAACAGGCCCACGGCCAGCGGTTGGGCGTCCTGGAACAGGGAGTTGACCCACGGATCGATGTAGGGGCTGAACGGCATGGTCGAGGCGTACACGCTTGAGCAGCCGGTCGAGTTGGCGATCACCGTTGGGGCCGGGCCCTCACCGGTTGGGCCGCCTTCATACAGGTAGATGCGACGTTCCAGCTCTTCGGTCGCCTTGGCAATCCGCTCGCGGCGCTCTTGGTCGCCCGCCTTGCCCAGTTGGTCCAGTTTGGCGTGAAGCTGATCGACGATGCCGTCCAGTTCAGCCAGGTGTTCGCGTCGCTTTTGGCCGGTCAGCGCCCTGTTGAGCGAGGTCAGCAGCCTGATCGAGGTCACCTCGCCGCAGCCGCGGCAAGCCCCGTGGCCACCGGTCATGGCGTAGTAGATGTCCCGGTCCAGCACAATCCGCTTCAGGTCACCCTCAGGTGCGGTGGCTCCAGCGGTGAAACGCTTCGGTGTGGGAGGCAGGTTGCCTAGGCGAGCGAACCGTTCCTCCAGGTCAGCCACGAGTTCATCGTTCTGCTCGGTGGCGGTCAGAGCATTGGGGCCGCAGACATCGACGCACTGCAGGCAGCCGGTGCACTTCCAGGGATCGACAACCGCTGAGAACAGCCCGCCGGTGCCCGGCTCGGCCTTCTCCATCGCGTCAAAGAAGGGCCGGGTCCGCGCCGCAGGGAAGGCCGCCAGTGAAGCGACAATCACGTCCAGGTGCCGGGCAATTGCCCTCACGTCCTTGAACTCTTCAGCCGTCTGGACAGCAACCTCGGCCAGCCGCAAATTGGCGGCTGAGCTGGCCCTATAGGCCTGGCGGATGCTCTGGGCCCAAGGGTGGATGTGCGGTGCGATGGCGTCGCGAGCCGCCTGGGGGATGTCGGCTTCCTGCACGGCGGCAGAGAGCAGATCAGAGAACTCGTGCACTGTGACCGGGATCGCGGTGTCCGGGCAGACGATGCCGCACTCCAGACAGCCGGTGCAACGCGCCGGATCAAACAGCGGCACGGTGCGGCGGAAGATGCCCTTGTCCTTGGCGGCACCTGTACCTGGCGGCATGAACAGCCCGGCACCCGGCAGAACAGGCGCCTCAGCGATGGTGCCCTCGCGGAACGGGCGGGCCGCCAGCTCCTCGTAGTACTCCGGATCAAACAGAGCGGTTGGCCTGGTGGCGCCAGCTGCCGGGCACATAGCCGCAGACAGTGCCACTGTCCTGGCAATCCGAGCCTCAGAGGCGTCGGTCAAAGCAGCAGCGAAGGATGGATCGTTGTAGTCAACGGCCACTGTGGCTGACATTCCGTCCCTGATGACGGACATGTTGCCTTCCACAACAGCCTCGCCTTTGCGGCCGAACTTCGCCGTGATCTGGTCACGCACCTTGGTATCGACAGATTCGGCCGAGGCGCCCTGGGAGATCCGGTCAACGTGTCCGATGACGGCCCCAATGAACGCGATGCCCATCATCCTGGTCTCGAGTTCCGGTGTGGGGGCGTGCTTGCGGGCAACGGAGAAGGCATCGACAACCAGGAACTTGATCTTGCGTTCGGTTATGGCCCGCCGGGCGTGAGCGGGCAGGGCCTGCCAAACCTCGACCGGCGTCTTGTCCGACTGCAAAATGAACGTGCCGCCCTCGACAAGTCCCTTCAGCGGGTTGGTGTGGACAAACACCTTGTGATCCGGTGCCACAACGACATCGACGTCCTCAAGCTCGGCGTTGGTCAACAGCACCGGTTCAGGGGACAAAGTGATGTAGTAGTTAGTGGCCGCGCCGGACTTTTCCGAACCGTACTTCGGTGCGGACTTCGAGTGCATGCCGAGCACACCGGACAGGATGTCTGTCAGCAGTTTGCCTGTGGCAACCGTGCCGTAGCCGCCCACCGAATGGAACCGGATGCGCAGCGAACCCTCCGGCAGCAGCTCGGGGTTGTCCCCTGTGGCCAAAGCCATCGCCTCGGTGTCGGGATAGGCGGCCTTCATGCGGGACTGTAGGTCCGGCATCGTGCCTGAGTCTGTGGGGGAGAAGAACTGCGAACCGAGGTAGACCAGCGGGGCGGGGTTCGGGGCGGCCATCGCCTCGAACGCGGCCACCAGGTGGCGGGGCTGGACGTCGTGGCCGCCCAGACCAAAGATCGCGGTGGTGACGTGTCCGATGGCGTCAATCGCCGGGATGCCTGGGTAGGACTCCCCGGACTGCTCGCCATTGGACCGAGCGCGGAACAGCGCCTGGGTGACCAGCCTGGTCAAGGCGGTGTCATCCGAGCGTTCCAGCACCGTGATGGCCTTGGCGTGTCCGAGCGCGGCAACGATCTCAGCCTCGGGGAACGGCTGGAGCAGCTTGACCGAGACCACGCCGACCTTCAGGCCCTTGGCCCGCAGGTAGGGCAGGACGGCCCGGACATCATCGGTGATGGAGCCGAGGCCAACCATGATGTAGTCGGCATCTTCGGTGTCATAGGACAGGACCGGGGCGTAGGGCCGGCCGGTCAGGGCCGAATACTCCGCCATGGCGCTGCGCACCAGGTCCGGTACGGCCGAGGCGAAGTGCGTGCGGTGGTCAACGGCGCCGGCCTGGAAGTCGGGCTGGTTTTGCACCGGGCCGGTCAGGCCGGGGTTGTTCGGGTCCACTAGGGCTGGCACGCGCTGGCGGGTCCCCTTGGACCAGGCGCCCAGCCAGGCGCGGCGCCACTGGGAACGCAAGTCCTGCGGGACCCAAACCGATGTCTCTGAGACCAGGGTGCCGGCATCGTCGGTCTCCACTGCTTGGGGCATGGAGGCGAGGTGGGCGCGCAGGGCCTCAAGGTCTGAAGCCTCGAAGTCCTCGGCGTGGCGGTCCAGGTAGCGGTTGAGCTGGTAGACGCGGCCTTTTGCGCCGAACAGGATCTCCTGGGCCAGGGTTGGGCACTCGATCCGGCCGGACGGGTCACCGAGGTAGTTGCGCAGCAGCTCCGGCTCGGGCAGGAGGACCTCGCTCATCACGTGGCTGGTGGCGAATCCGTCCATCGTGTTGGCCACCGGGACCAGGGATTCAGCCGAGGCGCGGTAGGAGATGGCCGCCAGGTCCGCGGCCTCCTGCGGGTTCGAGCCGAACAGAATGGTGTAGCCGGCTGGCAGCAGGGCGTAGATGTCGTCGTGACCAGCCATGACGTTCAGCGAATGCTTTGTGACCACCCGGGCCGCCACTTGCAGCACAAACCCGCCGATCTTCTTGCCGGCGGTGACGTAGTGGGACTCCAGGGCGTACAAGATGCCCTGGGATGAGGAGGCATTGGAGATGTAGTTGCCTCCGGTCAGAGCCGCTCCCAGAGCACCGGACTGGGCGGAATGCTCGCCCTCGGTCTCAACGAAGAACGGGTGCTTGCCCCAAACGTTGAGCTGGCCTTCGGCGCGGGCCGCCTCGAAGGTCTCTGAGATTTCGGTTGACGGGGTGATCGGGTATCCGATGACGCCGCCGCATACGTGTTTCATCACGTAGGCGACAGCTCCGTTGCCGTTAATAACGTCGGGGATACCGGGGTACTGGGGGCGATTGGCAGTCACTAGGCACGTCCATGAGCGAGTGGGTGGTGGATAGCGGGGGCCAGCGGCGCGGCGCCAGCGGCGCGGGCGCCCGAGTGGGGGCATGGCCGTATTGCGTTTTGGAGCAGCAGCACTGTGGTCCTCGCGGATCCTCGGTAGGGGCGGTGCAAAACACCGCCCCCCAGTCTATCCCCTCCCTCCCCCACCCGAATTGAGCACTTCCGGTCGTCATCGCCCGGCATTCCCCCACCCCGCCGATGCCGGCTTGCACCTTGACCTGGAGGCATGGGAAGCGGGGGCCGCCCACTGGGCGGCCCCCGCTGGGGTGGTGGGGTTAGGCGGTGACTGTGACCGTGTACTTCTTGGTCTTGTTACCGGCCTTGACGGTGATTGTGGCCTTGCCGGCCTGCTTGGCGATCAGCCTGCCGGTCTTGTCCAGCTGGACTGCACCGGACTTGGAGGCGGCGAACGTGATCTTCACGCCGGTCGCCTTGGCCGGAGAGTACTTGCCGGTCAGCCAGGCAGTCTGGCCAATCTTCATCGTCTTTGGCACGCCGGTGGCCGAAACCTTGGTCACCTTGGCGGCCTTGGACCGCTTGGCCAGGACGGTCACCTTGAGCTTGATGCTCTTGGAACCGGCCTTCACCGTGATGGTCGCCTTGCCAGCCTTGCGGGCGCTGATCTTGCCGGACTGGCTGACCGAGGCCACAGAGGACTTCGAGGACTTCCAGACCAGCTTCGAGGTGCCACCAGTTTCGGTGAACGCCTTGACTGGGATGCTGACCGACTTGCCGGCCACCAGCGTGATCCTGACCTGAGAGGCCTGGAGACGGACGATGGCGGTCGGATCCGGAACCGGAGCCGGAGTGAGCGTGGGCTGAGCCTGAGGATCTTGCGTGCCCGAGGCGCTCGGCGAGGGTTCGGGTGTACTCGGAGACGGAGACGCCGGCGGATCCGACGGCTTGTCCTTGTCACCCGGATCCTGCGGATCGTCATCGTCATCCTCACCTGGGGTCACCGGGGGAGCCGCAGCGATTTCCAAACTGGCCATGGCATCGCCCAGATCGCGAATTGCCTTGTCGACGTCGGCCTGGCGCACCGAGTCACGGTCCGCATTCAGGATTGCCTGGGCCAGAGCCACAGCAACGCCCAACCTGGCAACCGAAGCCGGCGTGTAGCCGGAGCCATCGATCTTCTTGGCAAGGATGATCGAGGATTCCAGCCCGGAGCGGTTCACCGAGGCGACCAAACCGGCCAGAGCCGACCGAACGGCATCGGCGGCTGCGGCAGCTTGAGCGGGACTCGAAGCGTTGGCGGCCTGCGTTAGGGCTGCCTGCAACGAGGCCCAGCTGGCCCGCGTGTAGGTGGCCTCGTTCAGACCGAGCGCCTCAACTGACTCCACAACCGCTGCCAACTCGGCGTGTGCCGGGTCCGGTCCGGGGGTCAATTCCAGGCCGGCCAGCGCCGCATTGATGGCTGTCAACGCAGCCGCCACGTCAGCTTGGGTGACCTCAAGCGGAGCCAACACCATGGCGCGAGCAGCCTCAATGGCCTGCGTAATGCCGGCCCAGCTGTCCGCGGTGTAGATGGATGAATCCAGCTGGCCAGCCGCGTTGATCGATGCCGTCAGTGCGGCGGTGTTGCCACGGGCAACCAGGCCGGCGATGGCGGAATCGACTCGCGCAGTAGCCTGCGCCACGTCAGCATCGGTGGCGTCTTCATCTGCCACAACAGCTTCAGCCGCAGCAACCGCGTCGAGCAGTTCAGACCAGGACGAACCAGTGAAGGCAGTCGAATCGCCAACAGCGAGGCGCGCCTCGCCGTCATCGACAGCGGCCTGGAGGTCTTCCCTGTCAGCCACCGCGGCGTGGATAGCCAGCGGAGCGGAAACAATCCTGGTCGAGCCGAGTTCTCCATGGACGCCCGTCACGGCCACGGACAGTTCATGTCCGGCATCGGCGGCCACGGGCACGTACTCGCTACCGCTGGCACCTGGGATGGCAACGCCATCCAGCAGCCACTCGATGGAAACCGAATCCGGCGCCACTGACCACCGCGGCATTGAAGCCAAGACGGCCAGGCCCACGTGACCGTAGATCGTGCCGACAATGACCTCGGGCGGCGCAACCGCCGTCAGCTCGTCAGATCCGTCAGCGATCACCGTGATCAGTGCCGACTTGGTGGCTGTCACCAGCCCGGCCTTGGCAGTCACGCTCACGCGGGCAAGTCCCGGGCTAGTGGCCGTGAAGACACCCGCGGGGGTGACCGTGGCGCCTGCTGTGTTGATGTCCATCGGAATCAATCCATAAGACACTGCAACTGGGCCAGTGGCATCCTCGACGTCCACTTCCGCCTCCAGATTCACACCGGCCTGCGCCTGCGACAAGTCGACGCGCGATGACGGGAACGTGATTGAAGAAATCCGGTCAGTTGGCGGTTCGGTGACCGTCAGATCGGTGAACGTCACGGCCGAATCGGGCGTGCTGCTGGCGTCGTTGTAGGTGAACATCATGAACCTGGGGGCGCTGAACGCCTTGTTGAGCGTCCCCGCAATCTGAGTGAAGGTGACACCGTCAGGCGACCAGAACGCCCGATAGGTATCGCCAATCTTCACAATCCGCAAATACAGATCGGTCGCTGTGGTGCCTACCGTTCCCTGGGACGCACCGGTACCACCGTTTTCTGCTGCGAACTGGACCAGGGCCGAGTCATCCTGGATGCGCACTAGCTTGATGTAGTCCGAATCACTGCCATATATGCCGATGCCGGCCTGCTCGTAGTTACCGTTCAGCCTTGCCACGTTCATGTGGACTGTCGCCATCCAGTCGCCGATGGCGTTGTGGGTGAACAGGTTCTTGCCGCCGGAGGTGTTTCCCCAAAGGCCACCGGCCTCGGTGTTGATGGTCAGACCTTCATCGCCATACTCGACGGCTCCAGCGCTCTCGCGAACGAATGACCATCCGCCGTTGTCAACCAGATCAACCCGCGTCTTGCCAGCGAAATTGACTGATGCGAGCTCATTGGCCGGATCCGGGCCCTTGGGCGGGGTCGGCTCACCCACTGTGAGTGACTTGAATGTCGCCACTGGTGCGGGAGTTGGATTGGCACCGTAGTTGCCGAAGGCCAGCTTCACGTTCGAACCAGCGAACGTGACCGGTGCAAGTGTCACCTCTTCCCACGTGTTGCCATCATCGAAGGAGTAGAAGCCGCGGTAGTTATTGCCGGTCTTCTCCAGACGCAACTTGACGGCGGTGGGGGCACCGGTGACCGGAATAGTGGTCCGCTGGCCGCGAGAGGCGGCCGATTCGACCGAGAGCTCGATCTGCCGGCCGTTGTCGAACTGATAGGCGAGGAAGACGAAGTTGTCATCATCCTGATAGCCGAGCAGAGCGACCTTCTCATAGTTGGTGGCTGGCGGGTTGTCCATATCGACATCAATCGTTGCGGCCCAATCGCCCGGGGCGTCATGGTAAACGATGTTGCGCGCACCGTTAGCGACAGCACCACCTAGAGCAACGTTGTTCTGATACAGATCATGAACCTCGGTCTGGATGGCAACGCCCTGCGGCGTGAAGCTCATGGCCTGGCTTGGCCGGCGCACATTCCAGCCAGCGGCAGCCAAACCAGCAGCGTCCATTCCGGCGGCGTTAATCGACTCGAGCTGCGCAGGAACCGGCAAAGCATCCACCTGGACACCATCGAACACGAAGGTGCGTGCGGCCGTCTGAGTCTGGTTGCCATTGAAGGCGCCCAGCATGAAACGAGGCGAATCATAAGCGCGGACAGTCGGTGAACCGATTCTGGTGAAGTTGTCACCGTCCGTTGACCAATAGCCGGTGTAAGTGGAGCCTTCCTTTGTCAAACGCAGGTAGATCGGCGGAGTTGGGACGCCAGTGCCCGTCTGCCACTGCTGAGGCGTGGACCACTGACCGGCGCTGCCGTTCGTTTCTACCAAGAACACCACATTGGGATTGCCATTATTGCGCTGGTAACCAACCTTGATGTAGTTGTTCGTATCGGCCTGAACGCCGATGTAGGCCTGCTGATAGTTCTGTTCCATCCGCTGGAGGGGCGAGATCTTGACGGTCGCAACCCAAGAGCCGATGGCGTCATGAACAAACATGTTGGCCGGCGGCGCCACAGAGTCATCTCCTTGATAGAGGTCGCCGCGCTCAGAATCGATCTCGAGGCCGTCCTGGCTTGTGCGCCATGTGGACGGGTTCGGATTGATGATGGACCATTGGGCATCCGCCAGATCTTGATCTGTCATATCGGCGAAGTCCACAGTGTCGAATTGAGCGGCAAAGACGAACTTGACTGTGTAGACGGTGAATCCACCAGAGGCATCGGACACTGTCACAGTGCCACTGTCACCAATGGCAGCGGCGTCTTCCACGGTCACTGTCATGCCTTCGCCAGCCACGCCGCCCAGCGCGGGCGGAGCCTGGCTGGTTGTCGTCATGTAGTAGGTGTACTGAGATGTCGCCGGATCGAAGCCGTCAACCTCGATGCCACCGACGGTCAGCGAATCGAGCCGAGGAGCCGCGTGGGTCACTGCCACTGCGAACGAGTCCGAGGCGGTGGTGCCGTCAGCGGTGACCGTGGCGGTGATGGTGGCAACGCCATCGGACACGCCACGAACCTCACCAGACCGCGACACTGTGGCGACGGCCGGGTTGGAGGAGGCATACTGGACGATGACGGCCGGGTCAGCCATGTCATAGAAGGACTGATCATTGGCGGCGGCAGTGGTATCAGACAGAATCGTTGAATTCGGGTTGTCCAGGCGCAGCACTGTTCCCGAGGGAATGGTGCGGACCTGCTGCAAGGTGCGGGTGCGCCCAGCGGTCACTTCGAGCGTGGCGGTTGTGGCGGCATCGGCCACAGAGGCGCCGGACTGGAATGTCCAGGTACCCAAATCGATCCGCTCAGCATCTGCTTCCTCATCCCAGTACCAAAGGTCGGAAACCTTGACATCCAGCCGGACGGTCTTGGACTGATATGCCTTGAGGGCAACCTTCTCGAATGCCACAAGCTTGGACAAGGCACGGGTCTGGCCGTCAGCCAAAGGCGATGCGGCATAAAGCTGCACCACTGTCCTGCCCGGAACCTCGGTGGTGTTGGTGACATCGATCGAAGCGGTGATCGTATCGTCACCTGTTGCAGAGGTCTTGCTCAGCCGCAGGTTCGCATATGAGAAATCGGAGTAGGACAAGCCATGGCCGAACGGGTAGGACACGGCGCCAGTGAAGTACTGGTAGGTACGGCCCTTGGTGCCATCATGTGGCGCCAAGGCGTAATCCTTAGTGCTCGGCAAATCCGAGTTGTACGAATACCAGGTGAACGGCAGGCGAGCTGACGGGTTTGTTCCGTCAATTGCCCACAGGACGCGGCCCAGAGCGGTGCCCTGCTTCTGCCCGTTATAGGTGGACCACAAGATGGCCGGAACCAGATCGCGGAAGCCTTCGATGTTGACTAGCGCGACGGAGGAGACATAGACGATGGTGCGCTTGTTGAGCGCAATCACCGCGTTGGCCAGATCGGCCTGGCGGGGAATGTTGAGCGAGCTGCGGTCAGATTCCTCCCGCGAATCGTTGGAGCGGGTGCCCACAACGACGATGACGGCATCGGCGTCCTCAATGGCCTCAGCTTCGGGTTCGCTAAGGGTTGAGCTATCGCCCGTGGCCAGATATGTGACGCTGGCTTCACCGTCGCTCAATTCCGCAACAGTCTCGCGCACACCGTTGAGCGGGTGGTTACACGGCACTGTGTTGCCGGAGCAGTTGTTGGCGCCGTCTTTGGTTTGGTTGGCTGAATAGTCACCCAGAACCATCTCATCGGCCAAAGTGCCGACCACAACAATGTTGGTGTTGGAGTCCATGTCCTTGGACAACGGCAGAATCGGATCGGTCTCGTCTTCGGCTGGCTCGTTCTTCAGCAGGACGATGGCGTCCTCGGACATCTTCTGTGCGATGTCCTGGTGATCGGGAGCCGAGAGCTCCTTCGCGGTCGAATACGCGCTGGCCGGCCACGGATCGGACGAGTCGAACTCGCCAGTGCGGAAGCGGGTGGTGAAGGTGCGAACGAGCGAGACATCCAGATCGTCCTCAGTCAACAGGCCCTGATCAATGGCTGGGCCGAGGTTGGAGCGGTACTGGCCGCCCTGGCAATCGACGTCGGTGCCGGCCTTCAACGAGAACGCTGAGGCTTCGGCGCGCGTGACGCGGTGATCTGAGAACGCGGGGGTCCAGTTATGCCCGTTGCCGCCGACATCGTCGATGGCGCCGCAGTCGGAGGTGATGAATCCGTTGAATCCCCAGGTGCGGCGAGCCACCTTCTCGATGAGGAACTCGTGGGCAGGGGCGGGAACCCCGTTGACCCGGTTGTAGGCCGTCATCAGCGAGGCGACGCCGTGGTTCTCGGTGACGTTGCGGAACGCCGGCAGGTAGTACTCGCGCAGGTCCTTATCGGACATGTTGGAGGAATCACCGTGGCGGTTGTTCTCGTTGTTGTTGGCCGCGTAGTGCTTGGCCGTGGCAACGGTCTTGAGGTACTTCGGATGGTCAGACTGCAGGCCATCAACGAAGGCTCCACCAATCTCACCCATCAGGTAGGGGTCTTCGCCAAAGCTCTCCTCGGCCCGGCCCCACCTGGGGTCACGGCCCATGTTGATGGTTGGCGACCAGTAGGTCAGGCCGATGTCGGTCCGAGAGGAGTTCCACAGGGCGCGGGCCTCATCAGCGGCCATCGCCAGGCCCTCGCGAACCAGGTCGCGGTCCCAGGTTGCACCGATGCCCAAGCCGGTGGGCAGGCTGGTGGCCTCGCCTACGCGAGCCACGCCGTGCAGAGCCTCGTTCCAGTAGTGGTAGGTCCGCACACCGAGGCGCGGGATTGCGGCAGCCGGGGTGCCGCCATAGCGTGTGCTGGCAGCGTTGAACTGCGTCAGCTTCTCAGCCAGGGTCATCCGGGAGATCAGGTCAGCGGCCCGCTCCTCGAAGGAGTAGGCGCCTGAATCGTCCTGATACACGGGGATTGGCGCGGCCGCGACCACCGGAGTGGTGCCGAGTGGCACGACGAGCGCACCGAGACCCAAAGCGGCACCAGCGAAGGTCGCCATGGTCTTGTTGCGCCATCGGCGGCGCGCACCTTGGGGGGTGCGTGAGGGTTGACTTGCAACCACGAAAGCCATGTTTGACTGTCCTTTCAGCGCGTGTTCGACTAAACGAACACCAGTTGGAACGTGCCTAGTCGCTCGCCGGATGGAGAGCGCAGCGCGATACCCCAAGGTCGAGGCATCTGGCACGGTTTTCGACCATAACCCCGCGGCAAAACGGTAGCCAAGACAGCGCTATGGCAGCTCTGTGGTGTTATCTGTCTCAATCTGCGGACAGTGGCGGCTAGGAATCGCCGAGGTGACCTGCTGAATCGTCCTGGCTGTCAGGTGCGCCGATGGGAATAAAAGAGGGGTGGCCCCTTCGCTACTGGCGAAGAGGCCACCCCGTTGGGTAAGCCAGAAATTAGCCTATGTTAGGCCAAAAATCAGGCGACTTTGACCGTGTAGGCCTTCGACTTCCCCCCGGCCTTGACGGTGATCTTGGCCGTGCCCGCCGCCTTTGCGACAAGGAGTCCGGTTGAATCGACCGTCACAACGCCCGGGTTGGACGATGCGTAGGTCACCTTGACCGATGTCGCCGTGGCCGGCTTGTACGTGCCGGTGATCGAGGCCGTCGCGCCGATGGCCAGCGAGCCCGGCACCTTGGCGCTGACCGAGGTCACCTTGGACTTGGCCGGCTTGGCCGCCAGCACTCGGACGGTGAGTTTGGCCGTTAGCGAACCGGACTTGGCGGTGATGGTGGCCTTGCCGGCCCGCTTGGCGGTGATCTTGCCACTGGCCGAGACCGTGGCCACCTTCTTGTTGGAGGACTTCCACGTCACCTTGGCGGTTCCGGTGGCCGTGTAGGCCCTGCCTGCCACCTTGACAGCCTTGCCCTTGACCAGCGTCAGCGCGCTTTGGGCCACCTTGACCATGGGCGTTGCGGCGCCCGGCGGGGGCACCGGTACGGGCGCGGTGGGGGGTGGTGTCTGTGCCGGTGGGTTCTGCGGAATCAGCTCGAGGCCGGCGATGGCGGCCCTCAAGGCATCGAAAACGGCCTGGGTGCGAGCTTCGGAACGCTCCGCCGGATCAGTCTGCAGGAGAGCCCGTGCGTCAGCCAGGGCCTTTTGGAACCGCTCGTAGCCGACGCCAGCAAAAGTGGTGCGTGCGTGCTCATATCCAGCGCTGAGCGACACCAATACGCCAAGTGAACTGTTCAGATGATCCGGGCTGCGCGGCACGAGCCGGCCAACCGCAGCCTTCAGTGCTGCCAGTGCCTCGGCCCTGACCTGGGCCGTGCCATTCGGATCCTCCAAAGCATCCTTGGCGGCCGCTAGCGCACCGGCCAGACCGGAAGTCGAGCTGGCGGTGAAGGAGGTCAGATCAGCCATATACATCGAGCCAACCAAGCCCTCCAGAGCCGTAGTGGCGAACCGCATCGCATCATCCAGCCGTGCCGTGGCGTTCTTGACCTTGTTCACGCCGTCGATGTCGTAAATCCGGACATCGACAAACTTGGCAGCGGCCGTCTTGGCGCGCTGAATGGCTGCCCAGGATTCACCTTCAAAATCAGCGGAGCTGAGGGCATCGGCAGCAGCGATTGCCTGACGCAGCTTGTCGCGAGCCGGAGCGCCGATGACGGCAAAGAATGACGGCTTCTCGACGTCATCGCCAAATACCGGAAGACCCCACATGGACCAGTCGAACTTGCCGGCCCAAAGGTGTGCGCCATCGGAGGAATTGAAGGTCCCAAGGTCATTGGTGCCGTCCCACTGGTAGGCGATGACCTTGTCCTTGTATTCGATCAACAGGTCCATCCAGTCAGCGGCGAAGTCTGCCTGCTCCTGCTGAGCCTGGGGGCTGGCGGCGGCCTCGAGCAGATCTTCGATCGAGGAGAAGTCGCCACCTATGATGCCCCAGATATCCAGCCCGGCCGTCGGCCAATCGCGGCGGCGCATCACTGGGGAGTTGAACACGTCATACGTGTTTCCGTTGGCGTTGCCGATCAATGCAACCGAACCGGTTGCAGTCTCATCCGTTTCGTACTGCGGATCGGTTGCAACCACGCGCCTGGTTGGCAGATTCGGATCGTAGTAGGGGTTGGGGATGAAGTCGGAGCGGATGTCGCCCTCGGAGATGGAGATCTCATCGGCAACAGTCAGTCCGAGTTCGATTTGCTCGCGCAGCAACTCGATGGTCGGGTAGCCCGAGGAGAGGCGTCCCTGCATGCCGTAGCCGTCAACGTTGCCCGCCTCATAGATGGGTTTCATCATCTTGATGGTTTGGCTCATCTTCGGCTCATACAGCTTGTTGGAATCCTGGAAGTCATTGATGTACAGCTTCCAGTCAGCACCAGCGGCGTTGGACCACTGGCGAGCCGAGGCAAATGCCTGGCGCACCCAAGCCGATTCGGCAGCAAGGCGAGCATCTGGATCACCGTCCAGCTCGGGGTGGCGGAAGATCCGTCCCCACTGGCCAGGCTGGTAGTCATCGCCGTTGCGGATTTGGCCGGTGTAGTCATCAATCGGCTCGTTGACAACATCCCAGGAGTAGATGATGTCGTTGTAAGGCGCGTACTTGTTCATCATCTTGCGGATGTAGTCATCCAGGCGGGCAAGCATGGTTTCTTCGCTCGCCCAATCGGGGTTTTCGGCATCGTAGATGAAGCCGTTGCAGAAGAAGTAGTTGGGCTGCTGGCCACCATGCCAGGCCAAGACGTGTGCGCGGACAACCTTCGCCTCATCCGGCGGCAGGTTGTTGGCCTGGTTGTACGCCTGAATGGCCTGCAAGATGTTCTCGGATTGGCCTTGGCCGAGGGTGTCTTGCAGCACCACGTTGCGGTTGGCCACCTCGATAGCAGCCGCCTTCTCTTCAGCGCTGAGAGCGGTATCGGCCTCGATGTCGGCAACGGCGGCGGTATAGGTCTGGCGAGACAAGGAGTTGGTGTTGTCGGGACCGATCTGCCCATCCAACTTCAGTGGATTGGACGGGCTGTTGGTCCGGTAGTGGTACAGCGCCTGGGGGTTGCTCCAGTCGCCGAACGTACCCATGATGAAGTAGTCCCTGTATTCCTCCCACAAAGACGGCAGCGAATAATCGACCGCCTGAGCCGGAGGCGCAGTGGCCGCCTGTCCAAGTGGCACGATCCCGACAGCCAACAGGGCCGCCGCGCTGACCAGCGCGATCCTTCGAGATGTGGTTGACATTTTGATCCATTTCCCTCGACGCGTCCTGACGCCGAGTGTTGTTGGGGCTGACAGCGGTTGGTTGTGCCACCTCAACACACGCCCGCCGCGCTGTCATCGGGGGCTGTCCGGGGTTTGGGCGGCGTGGCGCCCAACCTAGCAGCCCATCCTCAACATGTCACCGCCTCACCACACCCAAGCCCGGTCTAAGCTGGGCCCGCCCACCTCTCGCCATACAAAGGGAGCCCGATGACGGATGTTCAGCTGACGCAAACCCCCACTCGTAGGAGGGTTGCCCATGCTGGACGCCGAGCACCGCGCCTCGATGAACCGTGGTTGACCTACGGACTCTTCGGCCTGATTCTGCTGACCGGCGCCTACTTGCTGCTGTACAAGCTGCCCGAGTTCAACCTCAACCCAGATGAGACCATCTACACCATCAGCGGCCTTGAATACATGCATGGCACGTTCACTGGCAACCTCGTTCATCCCTTCGTTGCGAAGTACGTATTTGGATTGGCCCAGCTAATTGGCGGACCAGGCATCGCGACTGCCCGCTACGCGGCAGCCTTGGCGACTCTTGCGGGCGGAGTGGTTCTGTTCTATTGGCTCAAGACCATTCATCCAGCCGCAGGATTGGTGGCCGCAGCGGTCTGGCTACTGGTCCCCCGTGCTTTGAGTCCGGATATGGGCCCACGGATCGATAGGTTCGCCATCCTGGAGCCGGTGCTTTGCTTCTTTATCATCGCCACCTTGGCGTTGGTGTGGTTCTGGGCGCAAACCGGACGATGGCGGTGGGCCTGCCTTGCCGGCATCGTCGGTGGTCTTGCCACTGGCGCCAAGCTGTCCGGCGCGGTCGTTGTGGTGGTGGGACTGGTGTTTGCGGCTGTGACCCTGGGGTGGCGGGCATGGTTGCAGGGTTTGGTGTTTGGGGCCATCAGCGTTGTGACGTTCGTGGCGACCTTCCTGCCTGCCGATGATGTCCTGGGCCGGGTGGGGCTGATGTTGTCCCAAGGGTCGGGGCACGCCGCCAACGGGCATGAAGTTGACCTGGCTGGCGGGGTGTATCTCCACGCGCCCTGGTGGGGCATCCTCTGGCAAACCGGCGCCGGCATAGGCCCAGCCTGCACCGCCGCCCTAGTGATATGCCTGGTCCTGGTGGCAGCGCTCCTCATCGCGACCCGCCGCCGCCCCTCCGCCAAGGCGCACAGCCCGCTGGCGCATGGCCGGCGATTGCTGCGTGGGCCTGGCGCGGGTGAGGGAGCGCAGGGTGGGGGAGTGCCGGTTGGAGAGGTGCCGGGCGGTGAAGCACTGAGCGGAGCCCCGCAGAGCGCGCCGTTGCGGCGCGAGTTGGCGCAGCTGGCCGTCCTGGGGCTGGTGACGCTCGTGACGTTCTGGGCACTCCAGACGTTTGTGGTCAGGATTGCCCTCGGCCACTACTACGTGATCCTGCTGGTGCCGCTGACCTTGCTGTGCGCAGCCGGCCTGACCTGGCCCTGGCTGACCGCCCGTGCAGGGCAGCCGGGTGCATGGACCGTAGTTGGGCGAGCGCTAGCCGCACTGGCCGCGGGGCTGTTCGCCGTCGGGATTGGTCAGAGCGCTGTAGAGGTAGCTGATACCCGACCAACCGGAATGGCGCGGGTGATGGGAGAACTGGCGCAACGGCATCGTCCGGCGCAGAGCTTTGCCATTACGGGCGCCACCAGCTGGGAATGGAAGTCCTACCTGCCCGCCGAACCACCCGCCAACTCGACCGACAGCGTCGATGCGATCCTGGTGGAGCGCCACTGGCTGCGGTTCCGGCCCGAGGAGGGCATCCTCGACTTCATCGCGAAGAACCGCGCGTGCCTGGAGCTGGTCCAGCTAGACACGGTGGAGATGTACATCCCAACCACCACCCCCCAAATCCCCCTAACCACCCCCACCTGGTGCCCCACCCAATAACCCCCCGCCGGTGGGGTTGGGTAGCGTTGGGCGGGTGAAGATCGCCTCGGACCGCGCTGGCGGGCGAGGGGTTTCTGGGGCCGGGTTCGTTTTGGCGGCCGCTGGGTTGTGGGGGACTCTCGGCACAGCCGCCGCCTTGGCTGTTCATGCTGGTCCTCTGGCGCTGGCCGCCGCTTCGATTGGTCTGGGCGGGTTGGCCCTCGCGGCCGCTGCTGCCAAGCCGATCCGCGCGGCCAAGGCGATCCTGCTGGCCAACCGGTGGGACGTCATCGTCGGGGGGCTGGCGATGGCGGTACATCCGGTCGCCTTCTACGCCGGGATGGACCTGACGGGGGTGGCCGTCGGGACAGTTGTCGCAATCGGCTCGGCGCCCGCCTGCGCTGCGGCAATGGAGCGGGTGTCCGATGGCGTACACCTGCCGCGCCGCTCGGTTGTCGCCATTGCAATTGGCCTGGTGGGAGTGAGTTTGCTTGCCTTTGGACGGGGCGCCGGCGCATCGGGGCAGGGCGGCGCGATGGCGGCCGGGATTGGCCTGGGGTTGGTGGCAGGCGCGACATACGCCGCCTACTCCTGGGCAGTGCGGCGGCTGATTCGGAAGGGCGTAGCGCCGCGGGCGGCGACCGGCGCATGCATGGGTAGCGGCGGACTGGCGCTGATGCCGCTGCTGGCGCTGACCGGGTCGAGTGTCGTGGCGAGCCCAACGGACCTGGGAGTCGCCCTGTTCATGGCGGCCGTGCCGATTTTCGCCGCGTACGCGCTGTACGGTGCCGGCCTGGCGCGGGTGACCGCCGCGACCGCCACCACGCTGGCGCTGTTCGAGCCGATGGTCGCCACAGTCCTGGCGCTCGCTCTGCTCCACGAGCGCCTGGACCCCGCCGCCTGGATAGGCCTAGCCCTAGTAGCCCTATGCCTAATCACAACGACCCTCCCCTCCCCACCCAGGACTAGCCGATGGCTGGCGTGAGGTGGGAAGGTAGGTGGGGTAGCTGAATTGTG
>JAIRRT010000138.1 GCA_031255835.1 Bifidobacteriaceae bacterium
GCCGTCGAGTTGCTATTTGCCGCCACCTTCGCCGCCCTAGGCCTACTAGCCTCAAGAATGCGAATGCAAACCGCCACAGCCGGCGGCCTCCCCCTAGAAGACGACTAACCCCACCCCCCGCACCCCGCCCAACGTCCTCCCGCACCAGTGCAGTCGCTCGCGGGGCAGGGGTGGGGTATTGTCCGGCGCTGGTTGGGGGTGTGGTCTTGTGGACGAGTGTCGTGGGTCATCGCAGCGCCCCGGCGCGCCTGATGGCGGGCGGGGTGAGGAGCGCGTGGCTGAGTTGGAGCCGGTTCGCCCTGGCGCGCCTGCTGGTGAGGGGCATGTGGACGATGGCGGGCTGGGTGGGTTGGATGCTGTGCGCGCGGGCGCGCGCGGGGGGGGGGGCGGGCATTGGGATTTCTTGCCTTCTGGTGTTTCTGGGGTGGCGCTGGCGGCTGGCTTCGGGTTGTCGGTTGGTGGGTTGACGGTTCCGGCGCTGGTGGCGCACGTGATTGCCCTGTTGGCCGGGGGGTACACCTTTGTTCCTGAGGCTGTTGAGCGGTTGGTGCACCGGCGGGTCGGCATCGGATTCCTTATGACGTTGGCGGCCATCGGAGCTGTTGCGCTGGGGCATGTGGGCGAGGCGGCCACGCTGGCGTTCTTGTTCTCCTTGTCGGAGACCCTGGAAGAACGGGCCATGAGCCGTGCCCGCGCGGGGCTGCGCGCCTTGTTGGAGCTGATTCCTGACGCAGTTTGCGTCTTGCGAGGCGGCCGCGAGATTGTCATCAAGGCAGCTGACGTGCGCATTGGCGATCTCCTCCAGGTGGGAGCCGGCGAGCGGATCGCCACGGATGGCACGGTGATTGAGGGCCGGTCCAGCCTGGACACATCGGCCGTCACCGGTGAGTCGATCCCCGTCGATGTCGGTCCCTCCTCCCAGGTCTCGGCCGGATCGATCAACGGTTCAGGCACATTACGCATCGAGGCCACGGCCGATGGCCGCGACAACTCCCTCACACAGATCGTGGCGCTCGTTGAGCAGGCGCAAACCCGCAAGGGTCAGCGCGCCCGGCTGGCAGACAGGATCGCCCGGCCGTTGGTGCCGGTTGTGCTGATCGGCGCGATTCTGGTGGCGGCGTACGGGCTGATAGTCGGGGATGTATCGACCTGGGTTGAGCGGGCCCTGGTTGTGTTGGTGTCAGCCTCGCCTTGCGCCCTGGCCATCGCGGTTCCGGTCACCGTCATCGCCGCGGTTGGCTCGGCCTCGCGGTTCGGGGGTGTCATCAAGTCGGGTGCTGCATTCGAGCGCCTGGGCGAGATCCGGACAGTTGCGCTGGACAAGACCGGCACGCTCACCCGAAACCAGCCAAGCGTGGTGGAAGTCGCCCCGGCACCGGGCCAGACACCTGCCCGGGTGATCCAGCTCGCCGCCGCCCTAGAGGCGACCTCGACCCACCCCCTAGCCCAAGCCATAACCCAACCCGTCACCCCATCACCCTCTGCCGCCGATGGCGTCGTGGAACCTGACAGCGGGCTGTCCGGCTTGGCGGGAGGCGCACCGGTCCACGGGGGAAGCGCTCCCTGGCTGCCCCCCGATCTACCCGCCGCCAACCCACTCCACCTGACCCCACCACCCCAGGCCGCCGATGTCGTTGAGGAGCCTGGGTGCGGGTTGTTTGGGCTGGTGGGAGGTATTCCGGTCCGGGTGGGGAACACTCGCTGGCTTCCCCCCGGCCCGCTCGGCGCCAAGTCCGCCGAAATGGCCGCCCGAGGCATGACCGTGGTGGCCGTTGAGGCCGAGGGGCAGATTGCCGGGCTCATCGGGCTGCGCGATGAACTGCGCCCCGAGGCAAGCGAGACCGTCGGGCTGCTGCGCCGGCTCGGCATCGAAATAGCCATGCTGACCGGGGACAACGCCCGCACCGCTCAGGCTCTGGCCGCCCAGGCTGGGATCACCCAGGTCCACGCCGAGCAGATGCCAGCGGACAAAGCGGACGTCATCGTCGAACTCAACAGGCGGGGACCGACAGCGATGGTGGGCGATGGCATCAATGACGCACCCGCCCTGGCCACCGCAACCGTCGGCATCGCCATGGGTCTCAAGGGTTCAGCTGCCGCCATCGAATCGGCCGATGTCGCATTCACCGGTGAGGATCTGCGGCTGCTGGTCCGCGCGCTGGCCCACGCCCGGCGAGGCAGGCGAATCATGACCGCCAACATCGGGCTGTCCCTGGTCATCATCACGGCGCTCGTTCCGCTCGCCCTGTTCGGGGTGATCGGCCTGGCCGGCGCCGTTCTGGTTCACGAGTGCGCCGAGGTGCTGGTCATCCTCAACGGCCTGCGCGCCGCCTCCCGCCGCGCCATCACCCGCCAGAGCGGTTCCACCGCCGCCTAGCCGGGCGATAGCGGGCGCTGCCCACCCACCTCGAGCAGCACCCGCCGCGCCACCACCACCCACCACGAGCAGCACCCGACTCGCCACCACCAACCCGAGCAGCACCCCGCGCCATCACCCGCCAGAGCGGTCGCGCCGGCGTCTAGCGCCCAGCAGCACCAACAGGCCGGCGGAGAACACACCCAGCGCCGCGCAGGTGGCCGCCACCACGTTCCCGCCGCCGGTCTTCGGCACCGGGTAGTACCTGCCCGGCCCCGGATAAGGCGCCGAGGGAACCGGCGGAATGGGTACGGCGCTGGGCCGGCGCGTTGGTACGACATCGGGCGGCGGAGGCGGCGGGGGAGTGGTGGGCCGAGCGCTCGGCGTTCGTGGCGCGTCCGCCGTGACCAAAGCAGGCGAGGACGTGAACACCCGCCCATCCACACCAACCGAAGATGTCACCGTCAAGGCCTCCCCATCACGCGCCGGCGGCGTCAGCGGATCACAGGTGAAATGCCCATCCGGCCCCACCTGCGTGGTGCACATCACCGCGCCGGTCGAGTCCAAAATCCGAATCGTGTTGCCAGGGTCAGCCGTCCCGGAAACCTGGGTTGCCGAGGCGTCAAGCAAGCTCGGTGGCGCCGGCGTGGGCACGAAAGTGACGGCATCGTGCGATTGCGAGGGGGCGCCCGCCAACTCGAACCCGACGCTCGCCTTGCCTGCCGCTGTCGAGGTCAGCACCGCCGTGTACGTGCCGTCACCGTTGTCCGTGGCCGGTGACGCGGACCCAATCGAGGGCTGCACGATGACGGAAACACCCGTCCCAGCAGTACCCAACGGATCGCCGTTGTCATCCTTCAACGTCACAATCGCCGTGGTCCGGTCCGTACCATTCGCCTCCACCACATGCGGCGTTTGCACCTTGATCGTGGAGGTGACCGCGCTGGCGCGCCAGTTGCGGAAAATGGCAATCGCGTTGCGGGTCTGCCCCTGAGGATCAACGTGTCCGATGCCGGTACTCGCCCCTCCCGCAGTGGCGGCAAACGTGGTGGTCATGGTGTACGCCCCAGGCGTTGTGCTGCGAAGCTGCGTTGTGTAGACCCCAGCGCCGTACTGGAACGGCGCGACGGTGACCCCTTGGCCAGTGGATGGTTGCGCCTGCAGGCTGCCACCTGGGATTGGGTTGCCATTGATGTCGCGGATGGTGGCCGTCAACGTGTGGAAGGACGAGCCGTCAGACCGCACCGGGCCGGCCGAAACCTCAAACCAGGATTGCGACGGACTCATCTGCCCAGGCCGGAACACCAATGTGGTCCGGTTCGGGACGGTCGCTGGGTCAGGCGGAACTGTGGCGCCACCGTGGCTCACCGCGACGTCGAACGTGGATGCCCAGGTCGAGGCCACCGTTGCTGTGTACACCCCAGGGCTTGGCTCGGTGAACCCAGTCGAGGACCAACCCGCTCCACTTGGCTGGTCAGGCGCCCCGGATGCCTGGGTCAGCTGCAGGCGCAGGTTGCTGGCCTCGCCAACCACGGGACCGTTGCTGGCGTCCAACAACCTGACGGTCACCGTGTGAGTGTCCTTGCCGTCAGCCAGGCGGTCACCAGATGTCAACTGGTACAACGTGGTCGTGGCTGTGCCGGTGATCCAGGTCCACCGGAGTTTGGCCGGGGTTGTGCCGTCAGTCTCGGTGACCGTCATCGGACCCACATTCGCTCCCACATCGGTGGTGCCCAGCCGGTAGTTGCCCACCCAGCGGGCCTCGAACTCGCCTGAGGCGTTGGTTGTGCCGGTGCGCGAATACCCGGGCACAAGCTGGCCAATGGGTGTACCAGTTGGACTTGCCGGATCGGTCAGTGTGAATGCGACGGGCTGACCGAACAGGGGGTTGCGGTACTGGTCACGGACTGTGACCCGCGCCCAGTGGTAGGCGGTGGTATCGGAGTGGACGTTGCCGGTTGAACCGGTCAACCTGGTCTGAGCTGGATCTGGACCGCGCGGAGTGAAGTCGACCTTAATGGCGCCGGAGTTCGAGACGGGGGCCGGCTGGGTGCCAGGAGCAAAGACCAGCCGCGCATAGACGGTGTAGGTGCCCGCCTTGGTTGTGCTCAGCCGGACAGATGCCAGGCCGGTCCGGTCGGTTTGGGCACGCAGGAACGTCGCGGTCGGATCGGCATAGCGGATTGGATCCAGCGGGTCGGTCCAGAACTCGACTACCTGGCCCTCAGGTGGGTTGCCTGGGGTATCCAGCGCTGCGACGCTCGCGGTGATCGAATCGCCCGCAGGTGCTGTGGTGGCGCTGACCCGCAACACAGACCGTGCTGGATCGCCAGGTCCAGCAGTGAACTTGGCCGTCCGGTTGACCACCCACGCGACATCGAACGCGTTGGCACCCTCGGCAAACCGCACAGACACGGTGTAATCGCGTGCCTGGGTGGCGGTCAGGGCGGCGGTATAGGTCCCCAGGGCTGAACCGGCGCCGATCTGAGATGCCGTCGCCCCATCAGGGCCTATCGTCAACTGCCCCTGCTTGCCACCAACAGGATTGGAGAAGCTGTCCAACAGGGTCACGGTCACCGGAATCTGATTCTGGCCATTGGCTGGTGCTGTGTCTGTCCCCACCTGGAATGTCGAAGTGACCGGCGATGGCGGACCTGCCGTGAAACTGACAGTTGTGGGGCTGGCGGCCGGCTGTATCTCGGTCTCGGTCCCGCTTGGAGATACCAGGTAGGCCCGCACCTGGTGGGTGTTGACCTTGTTGGACGTGAACGTGAGTGTCACCGTGCCGGACGCCCCTGTGGTGCCTGTCAAAGACGCGGCAGGGGTAGCTGGATCAGTTGCCGGCGAGATTGCCAGCCGGACCACCTGGCCTGGCACCGGATTGCCAACCGTCCCGTTGCCGTCGCGAGCCTGAACCGTGACGGTCACAGTGTTTCCGACCTGCAGACTGGGCGGTGTCAAGGTGAAACTGGACATTGTTGGTGAAGCAGCGCCTGGCACAAATGCGGCATTGATGTTGGCCTGCCCGCCGCCACCACGCGGAACTGATTGCTCAGTCGCAGTTGGCGTCTGCTTGAAAACCACCTCAATGGGATGGGCCCCAGCAGCCGTGGACGTCACCGGTGCGGTGTAGTTGCCTGGATCATTCGGCCCGTTTTCCGTGAACGTCCCTACTGTAGCCAATTGGTTTGTGGCCCGCCCAGACAATTTGCCCTGTGCGCCTGGAATCGGATTGTCGTATTGATCCGCCAGATGGACGTAAACATATTGCGGGGCCGTTCCATTCGCCACCACATTGGGAAGCGTGGAGACCGAATAGTATGAGTTTGTCCAGCTCGGTGTATCCAGGGCCGTGAACTCGACGGTATTGAGTCCACCCTGCGGCGCAATGGCCTGGCTAGCCGGAACCCATTGAACAGCGACATCCTTGATTCCAGATTTCTGAGACGTGATAGTCGCCGTATACTCTCCCGCAACCTGAGGATCCTCCACAAAACTACCGACGATGCCGTTCCCCTGAGTCCCACGGCCAGTCGCCGTGGCATTCAGGTTCTGTTCCTTGTTGATAACCGGCACGCCGGCGCAAGTCTCCAAATGGGCTCGGATTGTGAATTGGCCAGATCCGACGGGCTGTGTGCCTGTGGGCGTGAGCGTGTAATAGGAGTAGTTGCCACCCGCGCACGGCCCTGCCGTATCGAATGCCAGGTTCAGCGAAGCTGGGCTGCCTTGAGGATCCACCACTTGGTTGCCGATAACCGCAGCGGTCACATTGGCCACAGCAACCCGTGAGGATTTGATCTGGATGGTGTACATGCCGTTCGCGTCGGTGTTGCTGGCCAGTGCCGGTGTGATGGTGAAAGAGGCGCCAGGCACAAAGAACTCCACCCTTGCGTTTGGCACCGGGTTGTTCCACTGGTCCCGCACTGTGACGGTCGCAGAATGCTCCTCAGTGTTTGGCAGCTTTGTTTGCCCATCGGTTGCAGAGGTCAAACGGGTGTTGGTCATCGAAACAGCGCCAGCGTTGAACGTCACATACTGCGGTTGAGCGGCCGGAGAAATGGTCACGCCATTGCGTGTAATGGATGCTGTCACCGCGTACCGATCAGCCTTGTGGGTGCTGAACGGGACAGTGAACACCCCTGAGGGTCCAGTTGTGCCGGTCCACCCGACCGTCCCGACTGGCTGGATCGGGGCGCCAGATGAATCGACCACTGTGAGAGTCACATTGGCGCCCTCGACGGGGTGGCCAAGGTTGTCGTTCACCGAAACAGTGGCCGTGGTGGGAGCGCCCACGGTGAGTGAAGCAGGGCTGACTGCCAATGTGGTCCGGCTCGGATCCGGGTTGGCAGCTATGAAGGGCAGGGTGATATCAGCAGTGACCGGGACGGCCGGAGAAGGTGGGGTTGGCGGTGTGAACGTGGCGCGAACGGTCTGGCCGCCAATGGCGGTCGAGGCGACGGTGAACGTGTAGACCCCAGGCGAGCTACCCGAGGCGACCGGGCTGACCGTCACACCGGTAGCGGAGGTTTGGGCGCCCACGCCGCCAGCTGTGATCGCCTGACCAGTCGGATCGGTCACGGTGGCTGTCACCGTGTAGGTGTCCTGCCCGTTGGCAACCTGGGGGGTGGCAGGGCTGGGCGTCAGGGTCAGCCTCGCGGCATCCCACACGCCGTCAAAGAACACAGTGCGCCGGGCAGGATCGGCCGGAGCGATGTTCTGCTCGGTTGCCTGGCCCTTGTTCCAGGTTGTCGAGACGGTCTTGTCGCCACGGAACAGGGATGTGATCTCAGCCTCATACGTGCCGGGCGTGCCAACAACCTCAGTGAACGGCATGACGATGGCGTCGCCTTGTCCAGGCACCCCGACGGCAAGGGCGGACAGGCGGGCGGCCTCACCCGACATCGGAATTGGCGGTACGGACGGCGGGCAGGTCTTCAACACCACGGTCACCTTGTGCGCATCCGTCCCGTTGGCGCGCTGAGAGCCCGTGCTGACCGTGAACGATGACTCCGCAGGGCATGGCGGCAGCGTGTTGGCGAACCCCAGATTGAGGGTCTTGCGTTGCGTTGGGGTGGCCGGGTCCATGATCCAGGTGCCTGGAGAACCAGTCGTGGCCTGGACAGTGGTCTGGCCAACCCGGTAGCTGGGCGAGACCACCCGAATCGAGTATTGGCCGGTGGCAGGATCAGCAACCCCAGTGGCCGGCGTTGTCGGATCGACCGATCCGACGCCTGACAACGCGAACGTCACCGGAGAGTTCGGGTAGCCCAAGCACGGGTTGTTGAACTGGTCACGCAACTGGACGGTTGCCACGTGGGATCCGTTTGGTGGGACCTGGCCGCCATCGGTCGGTGAGGACAGCACCGCGTGCGATGCCGAGCACGGCCCGTTGGTGAAGGTGACAGGTTGTGGTCCCACCCTGGCAAGGGTCGTGGTGCCGGATTGGTCAAGGATGTCGTAGGACACCTGGTAGGTGTTGGCAGTTTGGGTGGTGAACACCGACTGTGCGGTGCCAGCCGCGCCAGTGTTGGCTAGCCCGCCGCCGGGCAGCGCTATTGCCGGCGAGGTGGAGAACCTGACCGGCCAGTTTGGTACGTCGTTGCCTCGGCAGTCCTTCAAACTGGCGGTGGCGGTCACGTTGTTGGTCACCTGGGCGCTGGCAGGTGCCACAGCCAGCGTCGAGTTCAGCGGACTGGTACACGGAGGGCCTGCTGCGAAGAGCGCCAGGTTGCTCAGCGGCGGGGCCGAGGTCGTGACCACCGGGGGTGTTGCGTTGGTCACTGTGGCCGTGACCGCATAGGTGCCGGCCGTGGTGGCGCTGATGGCCCCTTCATAGACGCCGGCAAACGGCACCGCTGTCGGGTTGACAGGCGCCAAAGCCGTGGTCCATTGGGCAAACTGCGGTGGGGTGACGCCTTGCAGCTGAGCGATGGCGTTGAACGTTGCTCCCGGCACGCCGTTTCCATTGGCGTCCAGCACCACCACACGCACAAGCTGGGTAGCTGTTCCATTTGCCTCAACCGCCACCCGCACTGGGACGTCGAGAGTTGCTGAACTGGCTGATCCGGGCACAAATCGGATGGTCTCCGCCCCGGTTGCCACCTCCTTTGTCAGCTGGAAGCCTGCACCTTTGCCGCCGGCAGTGAACACCCCGGCCTTGCGTGAGGCGATGGTCACTATGTACAGCCCATCAGTGGTTGTGGACTCGGTGACGGTGATCGGGGTGGCCGGTGGTGGCATTCCCAGGTCAGGCCCGGGCCGCACGTCCAAATCGATCAGGTCGCCTGACCCTTTCACCGGCGTGCCGGACGCATCCTTCAGCCGGACCCACACCGTGTTGACCTGTTGGCCGTCAGCCACCACATTGGTGGCCGATGGCGTACGCACCTCATACGTCCCAGAGGCGACTGCCGTAGAGATGAAGTCCATGGACAGGACCTTGCGGCTCGCATCGGTTGGCGAGTTTTGTACCCAGGCGTTCGGTGTGGAGCCTGGGTCCCCGTACTGGGCCGATACCAAGGCGGCTCCGGTGACGTTCTGCGATACGACGGTCAAAGCGACGGTTCCGGCGGAGCCGGTCTGCCCCTGCCAGGTGCTGCTCGTTGCCCCGGGGTTGGTGATTGATCCAATCCCGGACAAGGTGAACAGAACCGGCGCCTGCGGGATCAGGTTGTTCTGGCAGTCCCGCACCGTGACAGTTGCTGTGTGCGATGACGTCCCATCGGCCGGCACGCCAGTGGCTGGCGCTGCCTCCAACGTGATGGTCGGTCCACACGCCGGGCCCGGATTGAACACCACGGTCACATTGGGCGGCACCACGCTAACGCCCGGTGTGTTGACCACCGAGGCAGTTGCCGTATATGTGCCAACTATGTTGCTTGTGAATGCTTGGGTTGCCACACCTGCAGTGGTTGGCACATCCCACTGGGTGGGGCCACCTGGAACAGGAGCGGTTGTGGAGAACCGAACTGTGCCATTTGTCAGATTGCCGCTGGCATCCTTGACCGTGGCTGTGATGGTGGCGGGCTCGGTGACCCGCAAATTGGTTGGGCTGACGCTCAGCTCCAGGGTTGCAGGCGGGCCTGCCTGATACTCCACCTGACCAGTGGCTTGCGCAGTGGAACCGCCGGCCCGTGTGTGGGTGACGGTCAACGCTTTGCTGCCTGAGCCAGTCGAATTGATGGAGAAGGTGTATTGGCCGGGTGTGCCCTCCGTGAATGATCCAAAGGTGACATCGGCCGGGGCGGATTGCGCTGCGAGCGATCCCGCCAGTCCGGTGCACGGATTTCCAAGACCATCGGTCAGTGAGACAGTGCCGGTGAACGCAGTGCCAACCACTTGCGGCGTTGTTGGACTGGTGGTGAGTGATGGCGAACACGTTGCCGGGTTGAATGTGTACGCGAAGGTCTGTTGGGTACCTATTGGCTGCCAGTTGGACGTTGTGCCGAGGTTCAGGCCCGTTGCCGAGACCCTGTATTGGCCGGCTGTTGCACCGGAGATTGTCACCGAGCACTGGCCAGAGGAGTTTGTTTCACAGTGATACTGGCCACCCACCAACGGGTCATTGATTGTTGCGCCCGATGTCGGATCGAGATTGAACCGAACCTTGACCCCGGTCAGCGTGCTTGAGTCAACAGCCCTTGCTGTGGCAGTTGCTGTAAACGTTCCGACTCCCACAGTTTGAGATGTGGTTGGTGTCACAGTCAACGTTGAGGTTCCTGTGTCGATCTGCTGCGCAAATGAGACGGTGCAAGTCAGCTCCACCCCTTGGGCAATCTCGCTGGCGGGGATGGTGACAACGCCACCTGATGTGGTTGTTGGAACTGACACAGAGCCAGTAGCTGTGGCTCTGGTGCATTCTGTGTCGGTCATAGAGTATCCGACAGGCGGTGGAATGTTTGGTGTGATTGTCACGTCCTGACCAATGTTAGCGAAGACGTGCCCATTAGTGGAAGCGGACACAGCTCCGCCTCCCGTGGCATCAATCGAATCAGAGTTCGATGACGGTGCGGCGTTGGAGATGTTTCCCAACGAGAAGGTGAACCTGGCTGGCCCACCAGCGGACTTTGCTCTCAGCGTCAAAGTGCCGAGCGCAACATACATCCGGTAGTCCTCCACTTCTCCTGGCACCCACCAGCTTTCTGTGTTGGCGTCAGTTGAGGCGGCAGCTGGAGGGTAGGGTGGAATGTCCGTTGCCGAAAGAGCGGTTTTGGGTGTTACCCGGAACCGGGCCCATGTTGGTGCCACACCGGTGAGTTGACCCGAGCCGGTTGTCAGACTTCCAGTGGCGAAGCCGCCGCTGACGCTGCCACTGTTGTTCATGGAAATGGTTGAGCCGGTGAAAATGCTTGTTGCGTTAGGCGATGTTGGCGGGGAACCTACAAGGGCACCGCCCCAGCCTTGCACCTGGGTTGTCGAGGTGACCTGCGAGCCGCCCACGGCTACACGTATCGGATACGTCTTGCCGATCAGCCCTATCGCCTCTTTCAGGGTCCTCCAGTTGCCGCCGCCCATGTCGATCTCCACCCCATCATCTGTGGCACCATGGGGATCTGTCTGGTCCGTTGGCGCGACAGGCCCGGCAACAGCGGTGTTGGCGGCATGGGCCGATCCCAAGAACAGTTTGGCGCCGTGGACACTGCCTTGAATATGTGACGGTCCTTGATTAGCAATCAGCGTCTTGTAGGGCGCATCACCGTGGGAGGCCGCGGCGGTGAAAGCAAAGTCGGCTGTCGCCACCTCTGCGGGCGTCCGCATCTCGACTCTCGTGACGAACGCCGCACCGCCTGCCGCCGCCAGCACGTTGGCTGGTGTGGTGGAAGGGTCAATCTGATCATATCTGGCGCCAGCGCACGTGCCGCCGGACGTGTTGGCCGCATAGTCCCCAGTAGGTCCGGTGCTGCACAAAGGTATAACTCTGTTCGTGAAACCGGACGTTCGGGAGCTGGCATATGTTTGGGCGGCGTTCACGCCGTCGATCACGGGCTGGCGGACCGCTATATAGAAGTCAGTATTCGCGCTGTTCAGCAGGAAGGAGTACTGTCCAAGATCGTTTGTTGTTGTCGCGCCGATTCGAGCGCCCGCAGAATTGTAGATCTCCACAGCAGCATTCTTCAACACATTGCTCGGACCGTCCGTGGAGCCGTCGCCATCGATGTCGATGTATACCGTGCCGTTCAATACTGGTGCAATCTGGCAGGCAGCCAAGTCACGCATCAGCCCAACCCTCGTCCCCATCCTTTCTATGACGCCGGTAAGTGCGTTTACCCTAAAGAGCTCCTCGTTCGTGGAGTTGTACAGATAGATCATGCCGTTGATGAACGCCATTCCCCACCAGGCGTTGGCGTTGCCGGTCAGTCCTGAACCGGACGGGAACAGCCGCACAACCGAATAGAGCCAGTCGCCTGGCTGGCCCGTCAGGTTTGGCACCACTTTCAGCAGCGCCCACGGCCCTGTGTTACTCGCGGCGGCCAGCATGTATGCGCTGCCTTCGCCGTCAATGGCCATGTCAGAGGACAGAATCCAGTTGCCTGTGCCAGGTACCAATTGCTGTAGTGACTGACCCGCAGGGCGAAGTGGCCCGGACACCGCCACAAGGGTTGAACTAGTCGCTGTCGGCTCGACTATAGCCACCCGAGCCGAACCACCGCTCGAGGTGATGGTTCCGTCCCATAACCCCGACATGTAAATCTGGCCGGTTGTTTGGTTGACTTCTCCGCCACCTGATTGGTTCATCTGACTACCCAACCCGGGTGGATCGCCCAGCGGCACTGGGACTGTTGCACCCTGCGGCAGCTTGGAGATGTTGATGTTGCCGTACGCCCAGAAGTAGCCGGTCATGGTGTTCGCGTTGGAGGGATCCGGGCCGATGGCCAATGTCGTGGAGCCCGGCATTACAGGCGCTGTCTGATAGAAGAACCGGTTGAAGGAAGCCGCGCCCGGCGCCACTGAGGTCACCGAGTCAATCTTCCACCCTCCGCCATCCTGACTTGTCGGGGCACCATTGCCTTCTTTGACCGCATACAGGGTGTCGCTGCAGTCCCAGGTGCCGTTCCAGTTGACAGGTGTGACTACGGCATCGGCGGGATCTTGGGTAAGTGTGAGGCGAGCCACAGTTACGAAGCTGGTCACCATGCCTATGACGGCAACGCCAGCTATAACTCTGAGCCGGATAGTCCGGCTAGACGATGACGCTTTGGGTTGGAAGGAAGGGTTGACCGGATTCTGTCGGTTCTTCACGATGCGGTCCTTACGTTGTCGGGTGGCGCTGCCCGCAACGTTTTGAGCCTGTGACTCAGCGGGCAGAAGGCAGCGAAACGTCGAATCGCATGGGGAGTTCCGTCATCGTGCGCCGCAATGCGACGTCTGGGCCGCCGGCAAGGTGCCACCAGCCCTGGGCGGATCCCCGGGTTCGGAACGGCGCTTCACCAAGTGCCGCCTGGCCTCGCGTTCGGGTTCACTTGGACCCCGGCGGATACCACAAGCTAAATCGCCAAGCCGCCCCAGCGGCATCTCCCCACCCCCATCTCACCCCTCGGTCACCACCCCCACCCCCCGAACTCCCCCACCCTGCGCCCACACATCCACCACTTCCGTCCGATGCAGGCGCACCCCAACTTCAGCGTGCGGGCACCGTCCGCGGTGCCTCGGACGCAGCCGAAGGGTTTCCGGGGGGTTGTCAGGGGGTTCCCGGATGCGGGTCAGGGTGGTGGGGAACGTAGCCTCGCAGCGCGGTGCCGGCTGGTGCCGCCTTATCCCTGTGACCCTGGAGCCAACCCATGCCAAATGCCCCATTGCGCGACGCGCTGCCTGGCGCACGCCCTTCCCAACTTCCTGACTCACCGCCCGGCGCACCACGGACTCTGCCGCCTGGCGCGCTATCCGCTGCAACCCATCCCGGTCTGCCGGCTGCTTCGGCCCGGGGCCTGACCAAGGTTTATGGGCGTGGGGAGACCGAGGTGGATGCTCTGCGCGGGGTTGATGCTGACTTCGCGGCTGGCGAGTTCAGCGCCATCATGGGGCCATCTGGATCGGGCAAGTCGACCCTGATGCACTGCCTGGCGGGGCTGGACACTCCAACGTCGGGGCAGGTCATCGTAGGTGGGCAGGACCTGGGCAAGCTCAACGCCAGAGCGCTGACTCGGATGCGACGTGACCGGATCGGATTCGTCTTCCAGGCGTACAACCTGGTACCGACCTTGACCGCGCTGGAGAACATCACCCTGCCACTGGACCTGGCAAGGCGACCGGTTGATCGGGACTGGCTGGACGGCATCGTGCGCACGTTGGGGTTGGGTGACCGGCTGAAACACCGGCCGTCCGAGCTGTCCGGCGGCCAGGCCCAACGCGTCGCCTGCGCGCGAGCAGTCATCACCCGGCCTGCGGTTGTGTTTGCCGATGAGCCGACCGGCAACCTCGACTCGGTTGCCTCCCACCAGGTGCTGGAGTTCTTGCGAGCCAGCGTCACCGACCTGAACCAGTCAGTGGTGATGGTCACGCACGATGCCGCCGCCGCCTCCCACGGTGACCGTGTCCTTTTCCTGGCTGACGGCAAGGTTGTAGGTCACCTGGTCAAGCCCACTCGCGACAGCGTGCTCGACACTCTGCGTGACCTGGCCGTTCAGGGTGCGGCATGATGCGCCGGCTGGCCTGGCGGGCTGTTGCGGCCCACCCGGCCCGCGCCATCGGACCGCTGGTTGCTGTGGTGCTCGGCATCGCTTTCCTGTCCGGAACCCTGCAACTGCGCGCCGGAATGTCGCAGACGTTTCAGCAGATCATGAATGTCGCCAACTCGGCTGACGCCTATGTGCGCGGGGCTGAGGAGATTGGCGCAACCACTCGGTTTTCCCTGGCCACAATCCCGGCATATGCGCCAGTGCCGGTCACGCTGGCCCAGACCATTGCGGGTTTGCCAGGCGTTGACGCGACCTACCTCGACATCGAAGGCGAGGCGGTACTGATTGGCGCGGACGGGACTGCCGCGACACTTGGCGGCGCGCCCGGTCTGGTTTACGGCTGGGCGGCCGAGCGTGGATTCCATCTGTCCGAGGGCAGCCCGCCTCAAGGGGCTGGCGAGATTGTGCTGGAGCAGACGACAGCCGAGCGGGCCGGGTTGGAACGCGGCTCGACAGCTCGAATGGTGGTTGGTGGCGACTTGCGTGAGGTCACGGTTGTGGGCATTGCTGACGTCGATGCCGCGTTGGCTGGCGCCAGCCTGGCGATGGTGGACCAGGCGACGGCGCTCGCGGACTATGCGCCTGAGGGCATGGTCCCGATGATCGGCGTCGAATCGAGCACCCTGAGCCCGCAGGACCTGACCGCGGCCTTGAACCAGGCCTTGCCGGCCGCCGATGGCGCAGTGGCAGTAACTGGCGAGACCGTGCGTGGCGAGACGTTGGATGGCATCGAGGAGATGTTCGGTGTGGTCTCGGTATTTCTGATCGCCTTCGCGGCGCTGGCAATCGGAATTGGCGGATTCATTGTCGCCAACACGTTCACCATGTCGGTGCGTCAGCGGACCGGCGAATACGCCCTGTTGCGCGCCGTTGGGGCATCGCCTGGGCAGGTATTTGGCGTGGTGGTTGGGCAGGCCGCCATCATCGGTCTGTTTGGCGGCGCCCTGGGCGTGGTGGCTGGCATGGGCCTGGTTGCTGGGCTGCGGCTGCTGCTGGCGGCCGCCGGATTGGTGATCGACGTCCCGACGTGGCCCACCACCGCAAACGCCCTGCTCGCCCTGGCCGTGGGCGTCGTGGCGGCCACCGTTGCCGCGGCCATCCCCGCCCGCCGCGCTGGGCGGATTGCGCCGGTCGCGGCCATTGGCGACCACTCCGCCGAGGCGAGCCGGCCGAGCAGGGTGAGGGGCGCCATCGGCGGGCTGCTGGCTGGTGGCGGGATTGCCTGCCTAGTCCTTTCAGTGGTGCACGATGCCGGCCCTCGCTCCGCCCTGTTGGCTTGCGGCGCGGTTGGGCTGCTGGCTGGGACGGTGGTGGCGGCGGTCAATATCGCTCGGCCGGCGCTTGGCTGGCTGGCCTGGCCATTTTCCGCGCTGGTCCGGCCTGTTGGGCGGCTGGCGAGGATCAACCTGTGGCGCTCGCCGCGACGTGCAGCGTCCACGGCTGGGGCGGCGATGATTGGGCTGGTGGTGGTCGGTGCGGCGACGGTTGCGGCGGCATCGTTCGATGCATCGGCCCGGCGTGTGGTGGCTGAGTCCTATGAGGGTGATCTGTTTGTCCAGCCCGTCAACCAGGAGCCTCTGCCGGCTGGCGCGGTGTCCGCTGTTGAAGCGTTAGACCAGGTCAAAGCGGTGTCAACCGTCGCTTGGACCGATGCCCGGGCCGGCGGAGAGGACGTGCTGCTGTCCGGCGTCACGGCCGCATCGTTGGCGTCGCTGGGGATAGAGCTCGAGGCCGGCAGTTGGCAGTCCGTGGCCGATGGCGATGCGGCTGTCGCCTGGCCGCTGATGGACCGGCGCGGCTGGGAACTGGGGGATGAGGTCGATCTGGCGACGGCAGATGGGCAGGTGAGGGCCGTCATCGGCGGCGTGATGGCCAACAGCATGGCATTGGGTGACGTTGCTTTGAACGGCCAGGACTACGCAGGGCTGGTGGACCAGGCGGACAGGACCGTTCATCTGGTGAGCATTGATGGGCAGGCGGGGGTCGAGTTGGCTGAGTTGGACCGCGTGGTCTCGGCGGCGGTGGAGCCCTATGCCGTGGTGTCGGTGATGGATTCCGATGAGGTGATGGAGAGTGTGTCCGGGCAGGTGGCCGCGTTGACCGGTGCGCTGTTTGGGCTGCTCGCGATGTCTTTGCTGATTGCTGCGCTCGGGATTGCCAACACGGTGGGGCTGTCGATGGTGGAGCGGACCCGTGAGATGGGGCTGCTGCGGGCGGTTGGCCTGGGGAGCGGTCAACTTGCGGGCTCCGTGGTGCTGGAAGCCGTGCTGATTGCGGCGTTTGGGGCGCTGACCGGCCTCGTGATTGGCGTGGGGGTTGGGGCAGCGCTGCCGGCAGTGTTCGAATCGCAGGGGTTGACGGTGCTGGTGATCCCGTGGGCGCGGCTCGGGCTGACGTTCGGTGTTGCCTGCTTGGTGGGCGGGCTGGCGGCAGCCCTGCCGGCCGCGCGCGCCTCCCGAACACCGGTATTGGCCGCCGTGGCGGGGTGAGGGCGCGGCCTAGGAGGCGGTGAGAGTGGGGCCGGGGGTGGGGTTGTGCGTGGGGCTAGCACGCCGG
>JAIRRT010000128.1 GCA_031255835.1 Bifidobacteriaceae bacterium
GCGGGGTGACTCGAACGGATCACGCACTCGCCGCCATCGGACTGCGGACACTTCCTAGGCGCGGGGGAGTTGTGACGCAGGGGGCGGTCAACCAGGTTCGGGACGCGCTCGGTGTGTGAGGCCGGTGGGCCAGGGTTCTATCGGGGTTTTGGGGGGTGCCAGGATTGGCAGGGGCCGGCGGCGTCGCAGTAGGGGGGGTTGGCTGACTGGCCGCAGCGGCACAGGGCTACCCGGGTTAAGGGGGTTGCGGCATCGTCGGTTACTAGGTTGATGGGGCCGTGGAGCCACAGGGGGCCGCCGGACTTGGCTACCACTTGGGTGGGTGGGGCTGCGGTCTCGGATGGCATGTAGGGGCGGACGTACTCGTAGCGCAGGGCTCCTGCGGGGCAGCGCTCCACCACGTCGGCAACCAAGGCTGGATCGGCAGCATCGGGCAGGACCCAGGGCTTGCGGTGGACGTCGAATACCTCGGGGGCGCCGCGCAGGCATTCGGCGGCGTGGAGGCACAAGGTGGCGTCAAACGTGACGTTGATGTCTTTGCCCCAGTACAACTTGGCGGTCATGTCGGATTCCTCTCAGGCCAGTCCGAACGCGGCTCGACGCCCCGCCGGCACCAGATCGATGTAGCTCGGATTTGTGGAGATGAACTTGGCCACGAACGGGCAGTAGGGCAGGACCTGCCAGTTGTGGGCTCGGGCGTCATCCAGGGCGGCTTTGACCAGGCGGTGGCCAAGGCCCTGACCGCCGTAGGCCTCAGCGACCTCGGTGTGAGTGAAGGCGATCTGCTGACCTGCTTGTTTGTATTGCGCTAGGCCAATCAGCTGGTCGCCATCGAAGAGTTCATACGCTGCGTCGGTTGGATTGTCTTGGACTGTTATGGCCATGTTTTGCCCCTTTCACTGCCATGTCTCGCCCTGCTGGGAGCTGCATGCCCCGCCCCGCCGGGAGGAGCCGGTCCGCCCCTGCCAGGCGCTGCCACGCCTTGCCCCGCCAGGTCGAGTCAACTCGCCCCGCCGAGCGCCGCCCGCTCAATGGGATTAGCGCCCGATTCCGACTACCATAGGCCAATGTGGGCGAAGCGCAGGCACCCGACCGGCTTGCCCTCGTCTGCCCGCTCATCCGCCCAGGCCTCGGCGTTGCCGCCGCACCGGCCCACAGGCGGCTGCGGAGCCAAGCTAAGTCATTGTCATCTCGCGACAAGCTCCAGGCCAGTATTTTTACGCGAGTAGGAAGGCCGTTCTTGGACGGCGTGTGAGGTTGATGGAGGGTTCTGGTAGAGGATATGCGGTGCACGCACCATCGCCCGCGGGCGCACCCCCGGGTTCGCGGTTAGCGATAGGGCGTGACAGGACTGTTGAATGAGTAGTTCTCTGGTGTCATACCAGGTGTCACCGATGCCATATCGTGTGCCACCGTCGGAGGGGGAGCGATGAACGAGATGAGTGTCGAGGAGATCCTCGGCCTGCTTGAAGAGAATCCGCAGTTGCGCGTGGCTGAGTGCCTGGCGCCGTGGACCCATGGAGCGGTCGAGTGACCGAGATACTGCTGCCCCATGTCGAGTTTGCGCGCTACGTGTTGCGCTCCGGCGAACTCGACGTACCCCAGGCGTTCATTCGCCGGGCGCAGTTGGCCGCGCTGCCTGCGGTGCCGTCAGGCAGCGTCTTGGAAGTTCCGGCATACCTGATCGATTTGGGTTTGCGCCGCTGGCGTGACCCAGCCACTTTGTTCCTCGGTTCCCTGGCCCGCCAACGTGAGCTAGCCGAAGTGTGGGAGACCCTAGAACTGCGCCAGCCACGAGCAATCGCAGCCGTCACCCGAGCATGGGACAAGGGCGCCCGCTCCTCCGACGAGGTCACCGCAGACCTTGAATCCCTAGTCATCTTCACAGGGGACGATGTCGCAGCCACCCGTTTCGCTTCCCTGCTTTCCGAATCTGTCAGGCCACTCGATTCAGCCCGCATGACGGTTGCCCTGGCCACGGTCCGCTCCCTTGAGGACCCCGTTGACGCCTCACGCCTGTTCGAGCTGGCACGTGACCTGTGCACCACGGGACTTGGCCGCTACATGGCCGAGCTGCGCCGCGTCGCGTTGCTGATCAAACGGATCCGCGACTACCCGGCTGCCCAGCAGCTGATCCAAGAGCTTCAAGCCGAGGCAACCTCCCACGGCGCCTCCTGGGTGCTGTCCGATGCCGATGCCGCCGGCGTCCACGCCCTGCTGCTCAACCTCAGGGCACTGATTGAGGTACGCGAAGACGATCTGACCGTCGCCTTGGCAACCATGGAAGAAGCCGCCGACATCATGCCGGACGATGGTTTCGTCATCGTGCCGGGGGACATGGCGGACCGGTACCGCTCTCAGGTGCGGATCAATGTGGTCCAGACCCTGTGGCTGTTGGGCCAGGTGCCGCAGGCGTTGCAGCGGATAAACGCCCACGTCACCATCACGCGGACCGAACACCCATACTCGCTGTCCGAGGCACTCCTTGTCGCGGCCTACTTCAACTTTGTGGGCGGCGAATACGGTATGGCGCTGTCGTACTGCATGGAGTCAGAACGCCTGATCGCTGCTGAAGGCGCGCCGACGCGCCTGGCCATGTGTAGGCGGATCGCCGTTGGATCTCTGGCCCGTATGGGCAAGCGGCGCCGGGCTGACATTTTGGCCCACCAGATGGTCAGGGATCCCTTGGGAGACCATCGACTTGTCTAACCCCCCCAGCCCCCCGCCCAACCCCCCAGACCGGCAGCGTGGCCAAAACCAAAACCAAGACCCGCCGCGCACAAAGCCACAGGTGTATCCCCCCACCGGCCCAACCCGGATGATCCGCCTGACCCGCCCCCCCACCGGAGAAGTTGGCGGACCGCGGACAGGCGGCTGGCCCGCCATCAGGCCAGGACGCCACCCAGGCACACCGCTGCGAGGCAACCCAGCCGTCGAATCAACCTCGCCTTACGCAGGCCTCCCGGTTGCCCGCCGCGCATCCGATGGGACAGCGCGCGGTTCCGCGGCCGGCATCTCGGTCGCCATAGTCGAACCGGAGACCCTGCTGCGCTCCATGATGGCCGATGCCGTCTCCCGGGCTCCCGGGATGCGGACCGTTGTCTCGGTGGGATCCTGCCGGGAGGCCAGGGCCACCATCACCCCAGGGTTGGTCGATGTGGTGGCCATCGAGGTGGACCAACCCGACGGCAACGGCGCAACGTTGGCTTTGGAGTTGCAGCGAGCCGATTCCCGCCTGTCGATTGTTACCGTGACCAGGCATGATGCCCGCGGTGTCATCGAATCGACCCGCCGGCACCTCCCGCGCCCGTGGGGGTACGTCTCCAAGCGCTCCCACGTCACCGCCGATGACGTAGTCAACGCCATCCGCCAAGCCGCCATGGCGCCGGACAACACCCCACCTCCCGTCACCATCCGCCCTGGACGCCCCGGGCCGTTCGCCATCTTGACCCCACAGCAGCTGACCGTGCTGCGGCTGATCTCCGAGGGCTTCACAAACACCCAGGTGGCCGACAGGTTGGGCCTCTCGCGCCGCACTGTCGAGAATCACCTGCTGGGCATCTACCGGGCCTTCGACATCTCCTCCGAGGAGGTCAACCCGAGGGTCTCAGCGGTGCTGCGCTACCTGTCGCACTCGATCGGGATCTAGGTGGGCGCAACAGGCGCCGGCCGGTTCGCTCCCAGCCCGTCTGGCGAGCTTCACCTGGGCAACCTGCGCACAGCGCTGCTGGCCTGGCTGTTCGCCCGGACCAGCGGGCGGCGGTTTCTCTTGCGGATCGAGGACCTCGATGACCGCTCCCGCCCCCACCATGAACGCCGGCAGATCGAGGACCTCGCAGCCATTGGGCTGGACTTTGACGGACCGGCCGTCCGCCAATCCGAGCGCCGCGCCGCCTACACCGATGCGGTCGATTCTCTGCGCCGCCGCGACCTGGTCTACCCGTGCTTTTGCACCCGCCAGGAAATCCGCGACGCCCCCCGCGCCCCGCACGCCCCGCCAGGCGCATATCCCGGCACGTGCCGCAACCTGTCCGCAGCAACCCAAGCCCGCCGATGCCGCGACAAGCCACCCGCCTGGCGCTTGCGGACCGACGGTGGCGAGCAGGGGTACGACGACGCTTTGCTAGGGCACGTTGCCGGCGTGCTGGATGACTTTGTGCTGCTGCGTGGCGACGGTGTGCCCGCCTACAACCTGGCCGTCGTGGTGGACGACGGCCAGATGGGGATTGACCAGGTGGTTCGAGGTGATGACCTGGCATCATCGACCCCTCGCCAACGCCATTTGGCCGAGCTTTTGGGCTACGCGGTCCCGGAGTATGCCCATGTGCCGTTGGCCTTGAACGCGGCAGGGGCACGGCTGGCCAAGCGCGATGGCGCGGTGACGTTGTCGCAGTTGGTGGGGGACGGCATCGGCGGGGAGATGGTGTTGGGGGTGCTTGCACAGTCGCTGGGGTTGGCCGAGCCGGGTGAGGCGGTCAGTCTGGCCCAACTGGCCAGCCGCTTCGACCCGGCCCGGCTACCGCGTCAACCTTGGGTGGTGCAGCCCGCCGAGCTGTTCGGTGCGCAGGGGCGGCTAGGCGGTTTGTGCGCGGAACATCCAGGCGGCTTTGTCGAGCACCTGGATGGTTGAGATCGCGATGTCTTGGCTGGCTGGATCCACATCCAGGTCGCCCACCTGGGCTTCGATGCGCCGCGCCAAGCCGTCCAGCCTCTCGGCGAACTGGGATACGGCGTCGGAATCGGTCACCGGACCAGCGCCAATGTCAGCCACCTTGGACGTTGCCTGGACGGTGACGGCCCGCCCATCCGGATTCCCGCCGATGGCGGCCATACGCTCAGCGATCAGGTCCTGCGCTTCACGCAGCTCGGCTTCGACCTCGTCCAGTTCGAGGTGGACGGAACGGAAGCGAGGCCCGTGGACGTTCCAGTGGGCCTGCTTTGCGAGCAGGGTCAAGTCGATCAGATCGACCAAGGCGGCCTGAAGGATGGGCAGAGCCGGAGAAGATGTCATGTTCGCTCCTCAAACGAGTCATGGTGTGTCAGTGCGTTGGGGCGTGGGATTAAAGCTAGTGGCTTCGCCTGCGCGGCGCGAACCAACCGTGGGTAGAAGCGGATGCGTATGGGACTGACGGCCCAATTGGGCGCGCGGATGGTTGTCGGATCCCCTAAGAACCGGCGTTTTGGGGCGACTGTCCTGCACCTAGGTGGTAAAGGGCCGCTACCCTCGTAGGGTGCCCACGAACATCGCCCCAAATTCCGGCGAGGATCCGCCGTATCGCTACACCGCTGCCATGGCCCGTCAGATCGAACTGCACTGGCAGGATTACTGGACCCAGTCCGGCACGTTCTGGACCGCCAACCCAGTGGGGGACCTTACCGACGCCCAAGGCCAGCACGCAGACGCTGCCACCTCGAAGTTCTTCGTTATGGACATGTTTCCCTACCCGAGCGGCAAGGGGTTGCATGTGGGGCATCCGCTCGGATACATCGCCACCGATGTCGTAGGTCGCTACCGGCGTATGCGCGGCGAGAACGTGTTGCACGCAATGGGGTATGACGCATTCGGACTACCGGCCGAACAATATGCGGTTCAGACCGGACTACATCCGCGGTTTACTACCGAACAAAACATCGCTGCGATGCGTTCGCAACTGCGTCGGCTCGGTTTGGCACATGATGACAGGCGGACGTTTGCGACCACAGACCCGGGGTTCGTGCGGTGGACCCAGTGGATCTTCCTGCGCATTTTCAACTCTTGGTATGACCCGGACTACCCCCGCAACGATGGCGGCGTGGGCCGTGCAAGGCCAATCGCGGACCTGATTGAACAGTTCGCATCCGGGCAGCGCCCGGTGCCTAGTGGGCGGAACTGGGAGTCCCTGACGGCGGCTGAACGCAGCGAACTGCTTGGGCAATACCGGCTGGCATACCTGGCTGAGGCGCCGGTGAACTGGGCGCCTGGACTCGGCACGGTCCTGGCAAACGAGGAGGTCACCGCGGATGGTCGCTCCGAGCGGGGCAATTATCCGGTGTTTCAGCGTTCGCTGCGCCAGTGGATGATGCGAATCACCTCATACGCCGAGCGTCTGGCCGATGATCTGGACACAGTCGAATGGCCTGACAAGGTCAAGACAATGCAGCGCAACTGGATTGGGCGGTCCGATGGCGCCATCGTCGACTTTGCGGTGGAGGGGCATGAGGCACTGTCTGTGTTCACTACCAGGCCGGACACGCTGTTCGGTGCGACGTTCATGGTGTTGGCGCCAGAGCATCCGCTTCTCAATGAGGCAGTTCCGGAAAACTGGCCGGCCGGCACAATGCTTGCCTGGACCGGTGAGATGCCCAGCCCAACCAAAGCGGTGGACGCCTACCGGGCGCAGGCACGGGCAAAGACCCAAGCTGAACGCACCGCAGAGGGCAGGGAAAAGACCGGTGTATTCACGGGCATATTCGCCACAAACCCGGTCAACGGCAAGCCTATTCCGGTGTTCACAGCCGACTATGTGCTAATGGGATATGGCACGGGTGCGATTATGGCGGTTCCAGCCGAAGATGAACGTGACTGGGAATTCGCTGAGAAATTCGGTTTGCCGCACGTGCGGACTGTTCAACCCCCGGCCGATTGGACAGGGGGCGCCTGGACCGGTGAAGGTGCGACAATCAATTCTGCCAACGATGAGATTTCGCTTGACGGAATGGGCGTGGCTGAGGCGAAGGCCGCCATCGTCGAATGGTTGAAGAGCAAGGGGACCGGACGGCAGATGGTGACATACCGGCTGCGGGACTGGCTTTTCTCGCGGCAACGGTATTGGGGTGAGCCGTTCCCTGTGGTTTACAGCGGAGACGATGAGCCGATTGCGCTGCCTGACTGGATGCTGCCGGTCGAATTGCCTGAGATCCCAGACTATGCGCCACGGACATTCGACCCGAATGATTCGACATCCGCCCCTGAGCCGCCGCTGGAACGCAACGCCGAATGGGTGAACGTTGAGCTGGACCTGGGCGATGGTCCGCGCCAGTACCGCCGTGACACCAACACGATGCCCAACTGGGCTGGATCATGCTGGTACTACCTGCGGTATTTGGACCCGCGTGACCAGGATCACCTGGTGGATCAGGATCTTGAGCAGTACTGGATGGGTCCGCGCGGCGAGCAGGACTCCGGCGGGGTGGATCTGTACGTGGGCGGGGTGGAGCACGCTGTGTTGCACCTGCTGTATGCCCGCTTCTGGCACAAGGTGCTGTATGACTTGGGCTTTGTTTCCAGCCCCGAACCATTCCACCGGCTCTACAATCAGGGCTACATTCAGGCGCACGCCTACACTGATGCGCGCGGCCAGTATGTGCCAGCCGAAGAAGTCGAAGAGTTGGCTGATGGAACGTTCGTTTGGAACGGCGAACCGGTGACTCGTGAGTTCGGCAAGATCGGTAAGTCGTTGAAGAACATCGTCACCCCGGACGATATCTATGGCGAATACGGCGCTGACACGTTCCGTGTGTATGAGATGTCGATGGGTCCGCTGGACGTGTCACGGCCCTGGGATACCCGGGCGGTGGTCGGGTCAGCTCGATTCTTGCAGCGTTTGTGGCGCAATGTGGTGGATGAATCGACTGGTGAGGTTGCTGTCAGCGAAGAGCCTGCCTCGGAGGAGACCAAGGCCGTGATGCACCGGGCCATTGTGGAGGCGCGGACCGAAATGTCGGCCATGCGGTTCAACACGGCCATCGCGCGAATGATTGTGCTGAACAATCACCTGACGTCCCTGGAGCGTCCCCCACGCGAGGCCGTCGAGGCATTGGTGTTGATGACGGCGCCGTTTGCGCCGCACATCGCAGAGGAGCTGTGGAGCCGGCTGGGCCATGAGGGGTCCTTGGCCTATGAGCCATTCCCCGTGGCAGATCCTGCGTATCTGGTTGAAGATGCGGTGACCGCCATCGTCCAGGTGGGGGGAAAGCTGAGGGCCAAACTCGAGGTGCCGCCCACTATTACCGCGAAGGAACTTGAGGCGTTGGCGCTGACCGATCCGACCATCATGCGAGTGCTGGACGGCCGGGAAGTGCGCCGGACCATTGTCAAGGCACCAAACCTGGTGAACATAGTCCCGCAGTAGCGAGGATTGCGGGCTGTGGTCCGCACGGGCGAGGGCTAGGTGTTATCCACAGTCCGGCATTGGCGCGGCGAATGGGCGGCATGGCTCGGACCTAGCCTGGCCGCTATGCCAGCCAGCATTGACCCTGCCGAACAGGCAGAGGACGTCCTGGCCAGGCTCCGATTGCGGGCCACCCTGACCGAACGGGCGAGCGAGCAGCCGGCGGCCAGGGACGGTCCATCGGCGCCGAGCACCAAAGGGAACAGGGCGCTGAACCATGCCCGGTTGGCGGTCTCTCCCAAGATCGCGTTGACCGTGCTCATCGGGTTGGCCGTTGTGGTTGCGGCGGCCTGCGTGACCCTGGTGCCGACCTCGCGCCCCGACCCTCCTGCGGCAGGTGGCCTGGAGTTGAGTGCAGCCGGCGATGACGCAGCCCTGGACGGGTTTGATCAGGCGGCGGGGGACCCGGAGCAGGTTGGGCCGGAAGGTGAAGGCGAGACGAGTGGCTCTGGCGAGGAGGGGCTCGCTTTGACTGGCATCCCGGTCCAGCCCAGCCCGCCGGCGATGGTGGTTGTCCACGTGGCCGGGGCTGTGATGGAACCGGGGGTTGTGGAACTGCCGGCCACCGCCAGGGTGACCGACGCCGTCAACGCAGCCGGCGGGCTCCGCCCTGAGGCCGATCTGGCCGGCATCAATCTGGCAAGGCCACTGGTGGATGGAGAGCGGATCTATCTCCCGGTGCCAGGCGAGACCCCACCTGCCGTTGAAGGATGCGCCGCGCCCAATGGGCCAGACCAGCAGGGCACGGCCGGCGGGGGAGGGGCCGGCGGGGACCCAGGCGGTGGAAGTGGCACAGGCTTGGTGGACATCAACTCGGCAGACGCCCAACTGTTGGAGACCCTGCCCGGCATCGGCCCGGTGTTGGCTGGCCGGATAGTGGACCACCGTGACAAGCACGGCCCGTTCCCCGACGTCGATGCCCTGCTGGACGTCAGCGGCATAGGCGCCGCCATTCTCGGCTCCCTACGTGACCTAGTAGAGGTCCGATGACGTCCCAAACCAAGCAGGACGCCGACAAGTTGGATTTGCGGCTGATCCTGCCGGGGCTGGCGGCATGGCTCAGTGCCGGAGTGTGCCTGGCTGCGCCAACAGGCACCGCCACCTGGCTGGGAGCAGGGCTGCTGACACTCGCCCTGCTGATCGCAGCCACCGCAGCGCACACTCGGTCCCGGTCTGCAAGTGGAACCCAATGGGCGGGCTCTGTGGGGTTGGTTGTTGGTGCAGCCGGACTGGTGTTGACCTCGCTTGGCGTGCAAGGCACCTTGGCACAAAGCGCACCCCTGGTTGACCTGGCCCAACAAGGCGAGACCGCCCGCATCGAGTTGGCGATAGACATCCCGGCACGGCGTATTGCGCCCTCACCGTTTGGTGGAGCCGAACGGATGGTGCTGGAAGGCGTCGCTCGTCAGGTAGTGGCAACCGCCTCGCCCGGCCCATCCAAAGGGCGCATCTACCAAGTGCAGCCAGGCCGGCCAGCCAGAACCCTGGCGTTCGCAACCATTGACCAAACCGTGCCTGAACACCGCGACATCGGGCTGGGTGACACGGTCATCCTGTACGGCAGGCTGGCTCCTGGAGACCCAGCCGACAAAGCCAAGGTGATGCTGCCTGGCGCCACCATCGAACGAATCCGAGCATCACCAGGCTGGCAAGGAGCCGTCTCCAGGTTGCGGCGCGGGCTGGCAGCCAGCGCCAGAACAGTGCCAGGCGATGCCGGCGGACTCATCCCAGGGGTGGCCATAGGCGACACATCGGGGGTCTCGCAAGAACTCGACGCGGCAATGAAGGGCTCCTCGCTGACCCATCTGACGGCCGTCAGCGGCTCACACGTTGCCATCGTGTTCGGCATGGTTTTGGCCTTGGCTGCCGCGATGCGTCTGCCTCGGGCGTGGCGTGTGGCACTGGGCGTTATCGGGTTGGCCGGGTTTGTTGCGCTGGTGGGCCCAGGGCCTTCGGTGTTGCGCTCAGCCCTGATGGGTGGGGTGACGCTGCTCGCATTGGCGCTTGGGCGCGGCCGGGCCGCCATCGGCGCTCTGGGTGCGTCACTGCTGGTGATGCTGTGCATCGATCCTTGGATGTCACGCGACTACGGGTTCGCCCTATCGGTTGTTGCCACCGGCGCCCTGATCATCATCGCCCCACGCTGGCAACAGGTGCTGGCCAGGCGCATGCCCAGGCCACTCGCCGCAGCGCTGGCTGTGCCAGCAGCCGCCCAGGCGGCCTGCTCACCGATCATCGTGCTGTTCTCCGGCAAGGTGTCATTGGTAGGTGTTGCCGCCAATCTGGCCGCCGCCCCCGCAGTGCCACTCGCAACCGTCAGCGGGCTCCTGACCTGCCTGTCTATTCCATTGGGGGAGTGGGCAGCAGTGTGTCCGCTGCGGTTGGCGGCCGTGGGTGCCGGCTGGATAGCAAACGTCGCCAAATGGTCCATCGCCCTGCCTGGAGCTGTGATCGCCTGGCCCACCGGGATGGTCGGAGCCATCACGCTGACCTGCGCGATCCTCGCCAGCCTTGCGCTGGCCATCTGGCT
>JAIRRT010000121.1 GCA_031255835.1 Bifidobacteriaceae bacterium
GGGTTCTCGGTGGGGGACATCGGTGCGCCGCGTTGGCGTTCCAGGCGGACTTCGATGCGGGTGGGGGACAGTGCCTCGGCCATCCCCTCGCCCCACTCGACCACGGTTACGGCGCTGGCCATGGTGGTGTCGAGGTCCAGGGCGTCCAGCTCATCGGCTGAACCCAGGCGGTAGGCGTCAACGTGCAGCATGTCCGGTCCGTCGGTCACGGTCGGGTGGACTCTGGCTATCACGAACGTTGGCGAGGTCACCGGGCCGCGGACTCCCAACCCCTGGCCAATTCCCTGCGCCAAGGTGGTCTTGCCGGCGCCCAACTCGCCGCTCAGAACAATCAGATCGCCCGCGCGGGCACCGCGGCCAATTTGCCGGCCCAGTTCAAGGGTCGCTGCGACGTCCGCCAACCAGACCTCGCTCTCCAACGCGCACCCCTCCCAGCAGCGAACTCCAAACATATCCACCCTAAACCCACACCGTTGCGGCGGGGTCATGGGACTTGGCTTCTACTAGACTTTGCCGGGGCTTGGAGCGCACGGGTTACTGGCGCAGAACGGTCTGTGGCCGGGACCGGCGATTCCGCAACACTCCGTCGACATTTGGAGGCGAGGGCATGATTTCGAGCTATACCGCCGCGCATGTTGTGGCAGCAGAACGTCAATCGATGGCCGCCGCCCCGCCCGATTCGCTGATGCGAGCTGCCGCCATGGGTGCGGCCACCGTGATTCTGCGGGAGCTGCGGGCGCGCCGTGGCAGGGCTGCCGGCGCCCGAGTGTTGATACTGGTGGGGCCCGGAAACAACGGTGGCGACGCGCTGCATGCTGGGGCTGACCTGGCCAACCGGGGTGTTGCGGTGACAGCGGTGACCTCCGCGACGCGCTGCCACGAAGCGGGCCGGCGCGCCTTCCAGGAGGCCGGCGGCCATCTCAGGTCCTTGGTCGATGGCGGCCCTGGCGTCCCGATCTCCATCGAAGAGGTGGCGGACGCGGCCAGGAGGACGGACGCCATCGTCGATGCACTGTTGGGGATTGGGGCACGCGGTGCGCTCTCGGGCCATGCCGCCGGCCTGGTCACCACGCTCACTGTCGAGGCGGGCTTGAGTCCCAAGGCTCGCCAGCTCCATTCCAAGCGGCCGTTGGTGGTGGCCATTGACCTGCCCAGCGGGGTGGGGGTGGACGATGGCGCAGTTCACGGGCCTGTTCTGCCGGCTGATGTGACGGTCACGTTTGGGGCGCACAAGCCGGCCAGTCTGCTGCCGCCGGCGTCCTCACTGTTTGGGCGGGTTGAGCTGATCGACATCGGGCTGACCGAGCACCTTCGGCTGACCGCTGGCGAGCCGCTGGCCAAGGCGCTGGATGAATCGGACGTCGCCGAGTTGTGGCCGATGCCGCGCCACGCAGACCACAAATACACCCGCGGCGTGCTGGGCGTGGTGGCTGGGTCCGAGACCTACCCCGGGGCGGCGGTGCTAGCGACAAGTGCCGCGGTGGCGGGCGGAGTTGGCATGGTGCGTTACCTCGGCCCGCCTACGGCCGTGGAGCGGGTGCTGTCCCGCCGGCCCGAGGTTGTGCCTGGTGGCGGGCGGGTTGACGCTTGGGCGTTGGGGCCTGGGGTGGCAGCGGGCGCTGATGATCAGCTTGACCGGATCAGGCGGGCGCTGGATTGGGCTCGCGCTGAGCGGGTTCCGGCTGTGATTGACGCCGGCGGGTTTGCGCTGCTGCCGCACGAGCGTCTGGATCCGTGGATCATTTTGACGCCGCACGCTGGGGAAATGGCCACGCTGCTGACTGATCGCGGCACTCCCACCGAGCGCTCTGCCGTCGAGGCGGACCCGGCGCGCTACGCCCGGCTGGCGTCTGACATGCTGGGTTGCACCGTGCTGCTGAAGGGGCCATCGACAGTGGTGGCAGGGCAGACCCCCTCCCTCTACGTCCAGTCCGATGGCGTACCTTGGCTGGCCACCGCCGGTACCGGTGATGTGTTGACCGGCCTGATCGGGGTGCTTTTGGCGGGGCACGGACCTTCGGTTGCGATCTCGCCGGAGTTGCCGGTGCAGTTGGCGGCTTTGGCCGCGATGGTTCACGGCCGTGCGGCCTGCCGGGCGGCCGGGCTGCCCGATTCGGACCGGAGGGTGCGGATAGGCAGCCCGATTGCCGCCCTCGACGTGGTCACCGCGCTGCCAGCCACAATCGCTGCCCTGCTGGCGGTCTGACTCGAGGTTGCGCAGGGCGCGGCCGGGTGCGTGCGCGGCCGGGTGCGGCCGGGTGCGGCGGGTGCGGCGCCGTGCCGGGGGGCGGGTGCGCGGAGCACAGCTTGTGCGTGGCGGTCTGACTCGGCGTGGCGGGTGCGCTTGGTGCCGCTCGCCTGGAACCATGGGCCGGGTGAGCCAGCTTCCCATGCGGGCGGTGATTGACCTCGGCGCGATCCGGTCCAACACGGCCGAATTGTTGCGCCGTGCCGATGGCGCCGCCGTCATGGCGGTGGTCAAAGCTCGCGGCTACGGGCACGGCGCGGTTCCCTGCGCCCGGACCGCACAACAGGCCGGCGCGACGTGGGTTGGCGTGGCCCAACTGGACGAGGCTCTCCAGGTGAGGCGGGACGGCATCGGCGGGCGGTTGATGTCTTGGATTTACACCCCGCAAGCCCCATTTGACCAGGCGATTGAAGCCGATATTGACCTCGGGGTCTCGAGCCGTTGGGCGCTGGAGGCCATCGCGCAGGCGGCCAGGCAGGCCGGGCGCAAGGCGCGGGCGCACCTGAAGATCGACACCGGGATGGGCCGGGCCGGGATTCCGCCGCGGGAGTGGACCGAGACGGTTGACCAGGCGCTGGGGTTGGGTGACGCCATCGATCTGGTGGGGTGCTGGTCGCATCTGGCCTGCGCTGACGTGCCGGATCATCCGTCGGTGCGGGCCCAGAAGGACATGTTCGCCTGGGCGGTGGGGGCAGCCGAGCTGGCTGGGGCGCGCTTCGAGGTGCGGCACCTGGCGAACTCGGCGGCGCTGCTGACCGACGCGGGCGCCAACTGGGACATGGTGCGTCCTGGCCTGGCGATGTACGGGCTGAGTCCTATTCCGGATCTTGCCTCGGCGCGCGAGTTGAACCTGCGGCCCGCGATGCGTCTGGAGAGTGCGTTAGCGCTGGTCAAGCACGTGGAAGCAGGCCAGGGGGTGTCCTACGGACTTACGTACCGCACCGACCGCGCCACCACGTTGGGGGTGGTTGGCGCAGGTTACTCCGACGGGGTGCCGCGCCACGCCTCGAACCGCGCGCCCGTGCAGGTGGGCGCCCACCGCCGGCGCATTGCCGGGCGGGTCTGCATGGACCAGTTTGTAGTGGATCTGGGTCCCCACGCCGCCGATGCCGCAGGAGACAAGGTGGTTCTGTTCGGTTCCGGGGACGATGGCGAGCCGACCGCCCAGGATTGGGCGGAAGCTGCCGAGACGATTGTGTATGAGGTTGTCTGCCGCATTGGAGCGCACATCCCGCGGGTTTACGTGGGTTAGGGGGTTGCGCGCGCGGGTTGCGGGTGCGGCGTGGGGTTGGTGCCCGGGGTGGTGGTTGGCGGGGCGTGGTGAGGTTTGCGCCCGGCTGCTAGACCGTGCGCAGGGCGTCTGTTGGTGATTGGCGGGCGGCTTTCAAAGACGGATACAGGCCCGCCAGAGCGCCGATAATCACAGCCAGTGCCGGCCCAGCGGCAAGTATCCAGATCGGAATGGCGAATATCACGTTGAACACAGCCGTGTAGCAAAACACGATATACAACCCAAGCCCCACGCCTATCAACCCACCACCCAATCCTATGACGCAGGCTTCGAGGACAAATTGCAGGGTGATTTGTCCAGTGCGCGCCCCCATGGCCCGGCGCAACCCGATCTCGCCGCGCCTTTCCATCACAGCCACAACCATTGTGTTGGCGATGCCGATACCACCTACCAGCAGCGCCACCCCACCCATTCCGAGCGACAGAATCAGGAAGAACTCGGCAAACATCTCCTGGGAGATGTAATAGTCCGACAGCTGCGAAACCTGGACGCCGCGCGGGTTGGAAGGGTTGGCCGTCTGGGCCACAACGCCGCGCACCGAGGCGGATTTCCGCGGGGCGGAGGCAATGTAAATGGCGGAGATATCCGGTTCTGGATGTAGTTTCATTGCCGGCTGGGCGGCCAGAAACACAGTCGAATCGAGTTGCTGTTGCAAAGTGAGCGGCTCCAGCACACCGATGACGGCCCACCACTGGTTGTCCGCCCAAACGGCCGAGCCAACCCCTGCTCGCAAACGCCGGGCAGCGGCATCGGCCAGCACCGCGGTGGGCAGGGTGACGGAGGCTTCATCGAACCACCGGCCACCTGCCAGCTCAACATTCAACGTCTGTAGCAGTTCGCCCTCAGCCACAGCCGCGGTGATTCCGCCGGTCTGGTTGGCTGGCACCTTGTCGGTCCGATATATCGAAACATCGGGCAGATCCTTGACCGTCAGAACGTGGCGCACCGGGCGAATCCGGCTGATCATGGCCGGCGCTGTCTGCGGAATAGGGATTGGCGACTGGTCTGTTTGGTCCGTGCCGGGGTAAACCGTCACCAAGTTGGCGCCCTGAGCATCCAGATCGGCCAGCATTTGGGCTTCTTGAGACGCCGGGATACCCCACATCGCGACAAGCGTGGCAATACCTATGGCAATTCCTAGAGCGGACAAGAACGCCCGGACCATCCTGGTGCGCGGTCCCAAAGTGGCCGTTGTCAGCGTGTCGCCAACGCTCAAATGGTGGCGCCGGCGCAGCGTTCGGCGTGCATCGTCTCGCTTCATCGGCTCACCAATTCACGTTCATCCCCGACTATGGCGCCATCCAGCAACGAGATCCGGCGTCCAAACAAGGCGGCCAACTCTTGATCGTGAGTGATGACCACAACTGTTGTGCCGGCATCGGCGATGTCCCTCAGGTAGTGGACTATCCGCCTGCCGGCCGCACGGTCTAGGGCACCGGTGGGCTCGTCAGCGAAGAGGATGGTCGGCTCGCCGGCGATGGCCCGCGCGATGGCCACGCGCTGCTGCTCGCCGCCGGAAAGCTGGGTTGGCCGGTGCGAGGCGCGGGCGCTCAGGCCCACGCGGTCGAGTGCCTCAAGGGCACGGCGGCGGCGGTTTCGCTTGTTGATCCCCTGGTAGAGCATGCCGGTGGCCACGTTGTCCAAGGCGGTCAGTGCCGGCAGCAGGAAGAACTGTTGGAACACGAACCCGATCCTGTCCGAGCGCAGCCGGGAGCGTTCGGCCTCACCCAGCCGGCCGGTGGCCACCCCGCCAATCCAGACCTCCCCGGTGCTGGGGGCGTCGAGCGTTCCCATGATCGAGAGCATGGTCGTCTTGCCCGATCCGGATGGACCAACCACCGCCACAAACTCCCCCGGCGCGATGTCCAGCGTCACGTCTTTGAGCACGTGAAGCGGCGGATTGCCGGGATAGATCTTGCCCACTCCGCGCAGCGACAGGTCAAACTCGGACTCTCCCGTCCGCCAGGCCGGCGCGGACGGGTCGGTCACGGCACCACCACCTCCTGACCTTCGCTCAACTCCGATGAGGAGACCTCGGCTCTGGTGTCGGCTATCAGGCCAACCTCCACCGGTACCAGCCGGCCGTCCGCCAACTCGACGCAATAGCCGCCCTCTGCCAGGGCCATCAGGGCGGTGACCGGCACCACCAGGGTGTCCTCGGCCTCGTCCTCGATCAGCGACACCGTGATGGTGGCCAGTCCGATGTCGGCAAGTGCGGCTTGGTCTTCGATGTCGATCCGTGCGCGGGCTGGGATCATCTCGAAGGTTTCGGGGTTTGTGGTGGCGTTGGTGATCTCCCCTACCACGCCTTCCAACTCGGAGCCGCTCGGCAGGGTGACGGTGACCGGCGATCCTGTCGAGACCCGCGAGCGCTGCGCCTCGGTCAGGTCAACCCGGCCATGCAGCACGGTCTGGGTCCAGGACACGATGGCGCCTTCAGCGGCCAGGCCGAGTTTCGCTTTGACCTGGTCAATCCGGATTGTCTGGCCTGCCACCAGCAGGATGTCCTTGGGGCCCACGACGTTCAGCCCAGCCTCGGCCAGGGCTTCACGGGCCGCTGCCAAGTCCTCCCGGGCGGAGGTGACGGCCAGTTCCTGGGCGGCGGTATCGGCCGGCTCATCCAGGGCTTTGCGCTGGGCGCGGACCATGCGGAGTGACTCTTTGGCCTCGCGCAGCGCTGCCCCCATGTCGCCGCGCTTGGCGGCGTTCAGTGCGCGTGTGGCCTGGTCTACCTGGGTGTTTGCCTGGAGCAGCTCCAACTCGCTTGGTCCCTTGCTCGCTGCGTCCAGGGCGTTGCGGGCCGCGGTCACGGCTGATTCAGCCACGGACAACCCCTCCTGGGCGGCGCTGCGTGCTTCTGCATCTCCTTCTGGCACGGATGCCATGTCGCCTTGTGCTTTGGCAAGCCCTGCCAGGGCTTCTGCCAGAGCGGCCTGCTCTGCGGTGGTGTCCCTGGGGGCAAGCAGCTCTTCGCGTTGGGCTTTGGCGAGCTTGAGGCTCTCCTGTGCGGCTGCCACAGCCTCTCCGCCATCGCCGGTCTTGGCTGCTTCCAGGGCGCGCTCGGCGGAATCGACGGCGGCGTCCGCGGACATGATGTCCACCTTGCTGGGGCGCTGTTCCTTCGCGGTGGTCAGCGCTAGCTGGGCGTCCGCGTATGCGCGGTCAGCCCCTTTGACCGCATCCTGAGCTGCGGCGTAGGTCTCACCGGTCACCGCCAGGGCAGCCGGCGGTTCGTAACCACTACGGTCGTAAAGGTCTGCGATGGCAGCTGAAAGTGCGCCATCGTACGCTCCATCACTGGCAGCGCCGGCGTCGATTCCCAGGGCGATCAGGGCGGACCGCAGCGCCACCACGTCCGGGCCAACGGTCTGCGGGCCGATCTCCCGCCAAAGCGGAATGGCGCCTTCCAGCATGAACACCGGCCGGCCGTCAACCTCCATCAGGACCTCGCCGGCGGAGACCGTTGCGCCGGCCTCCGGGAGCTTGGTCACAACGCCGCCTGCCCCGCCCAGGTCCTGCGGGTCGCCGTAGCCGAGCGTGCCGGTGAGCACCATGCCGGCAATCAGGGACGTGCGCTCAACCTGTGCCGTCCTGGTGCTGGGCTCGGGTTCGGGCATTGCGGCACGGCGAGCCCCAACTGCTAGCGCCACCAGCGCTAACACCACCAGCACCACCACAACCGCCCCCAGGACGATGGCGGCCCGCGGGATGCGCCGCCGCCGCTTCAGCTTGGTGACCGGTTGGCTGGTGGTCGGGGCCGTCATCGTTCACCTTCCGCGGCGTTGTGGGGGTTGGGGCTCGTTGTGGGTCGGGTTTGGGGCGGGGTGGGGTTGGGTGGGGTTGGCTACTCCACCGGTGCTGGATCGGCGGTCGCCTCGGCGGAGGCGGCCACGGCGGCAAGATCGGCGTATAGCGCCTCATTTAGCTGGGAATAGTGCTCGTATTCAGGCGAGCTGGATTCGGCGCCAGGGTCTTGGGCCGAAGCCCAATCAAAGCCCGGAGGATACTCGATCCGGACATTGGCGAATGGGGCCGAATCCGGATCAGGACCTGATTCTGAATTGATCATCGTTTCCACTTCTTCGGCATCGAAGGTGGGGCAGGCATCGAGTAGAACGTTCAGCTGGTCAACGGTGGTCTCAAGTGGGATGACTGCTTCTGGCATCGTTTCCCAATTGTCTGACACTGCCGTGGCGTCCGGCATTTCGGGATATCCGTTATCGCGGGCGCATGCAATCCACGCGTTTGTTACCTCTAGCAGCTGCTGCTTTTGCTTAAGCTCTTCAGCTGGGTCGGAGTAGCCGGCGTTCGGGTCAACATAGCCTGATTCGGTGTAGCACGATTCCCACTTGTCCGTGTGGTCAACTCCATCAATCCACAGGCCAAAGTCGCCTTGGCCCTCTTCCCAGAATGCGGCCTCATCCTCCGAGGCGATTTCACCACTCTTGCCAGGAATGGAGTTGCCGCCGTTGGGCCAGCGGACCATGATGTCGTGGCCCTCAGGCTCCCAATCGATGATCGCCTTGCCGTCGCCATAGTCGGACAGGATTGCCGGCAGGCCGGCGTCCTTCAAGCAGGCCAGCAACTCCTCGGCCCCATTGCCTGCGTCCTGTGCTGTGTCCTCGTCCCCAGTCAATGAGGCGACGTCATCGCCATCGTCGCTCGCACAGCCACTCAGGAGCAGGCCAAAGGCGACACATGCCGCCAATCCCACCCGAAAACGCCGCCCGAACCTCCCCGATTGCCCTGTCATTTCTATGCCAGAAAACCCTGTCCCCATGGATCCGCCACTCTTCCTTTGCCGTAAGCATTTGCGCCCCCCGACTCTACCCGACTCCCCCACCCCCAACCACCACCTCCGATCCCACCACCCAACCCGGCAGGCGCAGCCCCGCCGACACCGCCACCCACCCCGGCAGGCGCAGTCAGGCTTCGGCTATTACTAGGGCTGTGGCTTGGCCGGCGTCGTGGGATAGGGAGACGTGGAGGTGGACTACGCCGAGTTCTTCGCAGCGGCGGGCCACGGTTCGGTAGACGGCTAGGCGCGGGCCGGCGGCGGTCTTGCCCTCGCCGGTGGGGCGGAGGACCTCGGCATCGCGCCAGGCCAGGTTGCCCGGGGAATCCAGGGCCTTGGCCAGGGCTTCCTTGGCGGCAAACCGCGCGGCGAGCGATTCGACCGGCAAGCCGATTTCGCTGTCGGTGAACAGGCGCTCGGCCAGGCGCGGTGCTCGCCGCAAACAAGCGGCGAACCGCTCAATCCCAACCACGTCGATTCCCACCCCAACAATCACAAAGACCACCGCCGATGCCGCATCGCACCGACCGCAGGACCGCACCAACCGGCTGGCTCACCTGCTGGGGCGCTGGGCCGTTGGCTACTCAACTGTTACTGACTTGGCTAGGTTGCGGGGTTGGTCTACGTCTAGGCCTTTGGCTGTCGCCAGCTCGCAGGCGAAAATCTGCAGCGGAGGGGTTGTGACCAGGGGCGCCAGCAGGGTTGGGGTCTGCGGCACGTACACCACCTCGCCCGCAACGCCGGCCACTTCGACATCGCCCTCCTCGGCAATCACCACGGTCCGCGCACCACGCGCGTTGATCTCGGAGATGTTCGAGAGCACCTTGGCGTGCAGCTGATCGCGCCCGCGCGGCGAGGGCACCACCACAAACACCACGCGCCCCGGCTCAATCAGAGCGATCGGCCCATGCTTCAGCTCGCCGGCCGCAAAACCCTCGGCGTGGATGTAAGCCAGCTCCTTCAGCTTGAGCGCCCCCTCCAGCGCCACCGGATACCCAACATGCCGGCCAAGGAACAGCACAGACCCGATGTCCGCCATCGACCTCGCCAAATGCCGAATCCGGTCCTCCCCGGCGATGACGTCCCCCACCTTGTCCGGAATGGCCTCCAACTCGGCCAGCACAGCCCTGACCTCGTCAGCGAACAACGTGCCACGCAGCTGAGCCAGATAGAGCCCCAACAGATAGGTCGCAGTGATCTGCGCCAAGAACGCCTTTGTCGAAGCAACCGCAATCTCCGGACCAGCGTGTGTGTACAACGCGGCGTCCGCCTCACGCGGGATGGTCGAGCCCATCGTGTTGACCACGGCAATGACCTTCGCGCCCTGGTCACGGGCGTGACGCACCGCCATGATGGTGTCCATCGTCTCCCCAGACTGCGAGATCGCCACCACCAGCGTCTTCTCATCCACCACCGGATCGCGGTAGCGGAACTCATGGGCCAACTCGACCTCAGTCGGTATGCGACACCAGTGCTCAATGGCGTACTTCGCCACGTGCCCGGCATAGGCCGCCGTACCGCACGCCACAACGACAATTTTGTCCACGCGCCGCAGCACAGCCTCATCGATCCGCAGCTCATCCAGCTGCAACCGGCCAGCCTGATCCACCCGGCCAAGCAGCGTCTTGGCGATGGCGTCGGGTTGATCGTGGATCTCCTTGTTCATGAAAGTCGGGAACCCGCCCTTGACGGCCGCGTTGGCATCCCAATCGACCGTGAACGGCCGCGGATGCACCTCCTGACCAGCAAAATCGACCACCTTGACCGACTGCGGCGTCATCGTCACCACCTGGTCTTCGCCCAGCTCAAGCGCCTGGCGGGTGTGCTCAATGAACGCCGCGACATCGGACCCGAGGAAGTTCTCGCCATCGCCCAACCCGACCACCAACGGCGAGGACCGCCGCGCTCCAACCACGGTGGAGGGGACGTCATCGGCCACCGCAAGCAGGGTGAAGGCACCTTCCAGGCGGGCGACGGTCCGCAGCATCGCCGCTGTCAGATCGCCGGTCTGCTCCAGCGCCGCCGCCAGCAAGTGGGCCGCCACCTCGGTGTCGGTGTCAGAGGCGAAAACCACCCCCTGATCAGCCAACTCCTGGCGCAACACCGCATGGTTTTCAATGATCCCGTTGTGCACGATGGCGCACCGCCCCTGGCCGCCGATGTGCGGGTGAGCGTTGGCGTCAGTTGGCGCGCCGTGGGTTGCCCAGCGGGTGTGGCCTAGGGCGGCGGTGGCTGGCGGCGGGGAGGCCTCGAACAGGGCCGCCTCCAAAATCTCCAGTTTGCCTGCCCGTTTGACTACATGGAGTCCGGCAGGGGTTGCCAGGGCTACTCCGGCGGAGTCATAGCCGCGGTACTGGAGGCGGCGCAGACCTCCGACTGCCACGTCCATTGGCCGGCTGTCGAGCGAGGGACCCACGTAACCCACGATTCCGCACACGGCGCCAAGCCTAACGGCCGCGCCGGTTTGGACGGTGAGGGCTGGAGCGGCCAAACTGTGCGAGTGGTCCTTTCGGCTGTCGGCGGTTCCAACCCATATGTCACGTTCAATCGGCATGAATGGAGCGATCTGGCCGCTTCGACCCCGCTGCCGCTGACGGAGCAGGACGTTCGCAGGCTGCGAACTTTGGGCGATCAGATTGAGCTGGCTGAGGTGGATGCGATCTTCAGGCCGCTGTCGCGGTTGCTGCATCTGCACGCGGCGGCATCGCGGCGGCTGTATGAGGCGCGCCAGACGTTCCTACACGATGAATCGACCAAGACGCCGTATGTGATTGGGGTGGCTGGATCGGTTGCGGTGGGGAAATCGACCACGTCGCGTCTGCTGCGGGAGTTGATGGCCCGCTGGCCCGATACCCCGAACGTTGCGCTGGTTCCCACGGACGGGTTCTTGCTGCCCAACTCGGAGTTGGAGCGGCGCGGACTGATGGACCGCAAGGGGTTCCCCGAGTCATATGACCGGACCAGGTTGCTGCGGTTCTTGATAGACATAAAGTCCGGCGCCGCCGAGGTCGCGGCACCGGTCTACTCCCATTTGACGTATGACATAGTGCCCGGGGAATCGACTTTGGTGCGCTCGCCGGACATTCTCATTGTGGAGGGCCTCAACGTTTTGCAGCCGGCTCGCACCGACCCAGAGGGGCGCCCAGGGTTGGCGGTAAGCGACTTCTTCGACTTCTCCATCTATATCGATGCGGCCGGGGAGGATATTCGCGAGTGGTACATAGAACGGTTTGGGTCGCTGCGGGCCACCGCTTTCGCAGATGCCCGCTCCTACTTCCGCCGCTATGCAGACCTGTCCGATGCCGAGGCGCGCCGAGTTGCAGGAGAGATCTGGGACACGATCAATGCCCCTAACCTGCGCCGCAACATCCTTCCGACCAGGTCAAGGGCCACTTTGGTTCTCACAAAGGCGGCCAACCATCACATCGCCGGCATCCGGTTGCGCAAGATCTAGCCGCTGGGGCGGGGTGGGGCGGTGAGGCTCCCAACGGGCTGGGGTGGGGCGCTCAACCGCCAGCCGTATCAGGAGGTGGGCGGCGCCTGTCCGCCGGTTGGCTCCGCAGGCGGCTCTTCGGCATCGTCCACTTCGAAACCTGTCATGCCGAGGCGCTTGGAGACCAGCTTTTGCACCAGGGCACCGGTTGCCACGCCCAGCGTGGTTCCCACCACAATTGCGAGGATCGGGTTGGAGCCCACTATCGAGCCGCCCACCAGGCCAAGCGCTGTGCAGTAGGTGCCCCAAGTCAGCGAGGCCATGGAATCGATCATGACGAATTGGGAGTACTTGAAGCGCATTGAGCCGGCAACAATGTTTACGGCCACTCGGCCAATCGGAACATAGCGGGCCGCAAACAGCAGTGGAGCGCCTTTTGTGCGGAACTGCCGAGCCGCCCACGCATATGCCGTGTGCCCTTTGCCGGTAGAGAATAGACGCCATTTGCCGGGCTGGAAGAAGTGACCGATCCAATAGGCGATGTTGTCACCCGCAAACGCCCCAACCGAAGCAAACAGGACCAACAACGCCGCCCTACCCCATTCGCCTGCCCCGCCGTAGACCGATGCCAAGGAGATGACAACAGTCTCGGACGGAATGGGCGGAAAGAACCCATCGATGGTGGCGAATACAGTGATCAGCGGCAGGACAACAAACGAACTGGCCAGGGACAACAAAAGGTTGCTGATTGAATCCAACAGAGCCACCTGTCTAGACCTGCCTCACGGCCAAGCGTTCTCCGGTGGCCGGCAGGGCGAGGTGTTGGCGTACGGCCGCGGCCAAAGCCCCGGCCACATCGGTGGCAAGCTCGTGGGTCTCGGCCTCGACCATCACTCTGACCAGGGGCTCCGTTCCGGATGGGCGCAGGAGCACCCGGCCAGAATCCCCCAGCCGCTGGCCAGCTTCAGCCAGCGCTTCCGCGACCTTCGGGTGGGTGCTGGCCTGGTGCTTGTCCACGCCGGCAACGTTTATGAGCACCTGCGGCAGCGGCTGGACCACGGAAGCCAAATCAGCCAGAGTCTTGCCGGTCGCCGCCATTTGGCAAGCCACTTGGATGGCGGTCAGTACGCCATCGCCGGTGGTGCCGAGCTGGGACATGATCACGTGACCGGACTGCTCCCCACCAAGGGAGAAGCCGCCCGCCATCATCTCTTCCAGCACGTAGCGATCACCCACGTCGGTGATGCGCAGCTCAATCCCGGCCTTGCGCATGGCGTGGTGCAAAGCCAGGTTGCTCATCACGGTGGCCACCAGCGTATTGTGCGCCAGCTTGCCGGCCCTGCTCATGGCCAGCGCCAAGATCGCCATGATGCGGTCGCCATCAACCAGCTCGCCGGCGCTGTCCACGGCCACGCAGCGGTCAGCGTCACCATCAAAGGCAAACCCCAGGTCAGCGGTCTCGCGGACCACCGTTCGGCGCAACTGATCGGGGTGGGTTGACCCGACTCCGGCGTTGATGTTGAGTCCGTCCGGAACGCAGGCAAACGGGATGACGTCCGCGCCGAGCTGGCGCATCGCTTCGGGAGCGACCTCGGAGGCGGCACCGTTGGCGCAGTCCAGGACTATCCGCAACCCGTCCAGTTTGACCTCAGCCGCGGCCACCAGGTGTTCCACGTAGGCCAGCGGCGCCAGGTGATCGGTGCGTATCCGCCCAACCTGCGCACCTGTTGGCCGCTCCCATGGCTCACCCAGCGATTCCTCGATCAGGTCCTCTACGGCATCGGGCAACTTGAAACCGCCGCGGGCAAAGAACTTGATGCCGTTATCGGCCATCGGGTTGTGGGAGGCGGACAGCATCACTGCCAGGTCAACGTCCTGCGTGGCTGCCAGGTAGGCGAGCCCTGGGGTGGGCAGCACACCGACATCGAGCACATCCACCCCTGCCCCTGCAAGCCCAGCTGCCACGGCGGACGTCAAATAGCCGCCAGAAATGCGCGAATCGTTGCCAATCAGTGCGCGGGGCCGCCCAGAATCGGCCGGGCGGGCACCACCCAGAACGCGCGCTGCGGCAGCAGCCAGATTCAGCGCGACCTCGGCCGTCACATCGCGACCGGCCAACCCGCGCACCCCGTCGGTGCCGAACAGCCGTGCCATGCGGCGCCGATCAGCGCTTGGAGTATTGCGGGGCTTTGCGAGCCTTCTTCAGGCCGGCCTTCTTGCGCTCGGTGACGCGGGCATCGCGCGTCAGGTAGCCAGCCTTCTTCAAGGTGGCGCGGTTGTGCTCAGCGTCGATGGCGTTCAGTGCGCGGGCAATCCCGAGCCGCAGTGCCCCCGCCTGGCCAGATGGCCCGCCACCGTTGATGCGTGCGATGACGTCAAACCGGCCCTCGATGTCGAGAACGGTGAAGGGAGAGCGCACCAGCTGTTGGTGCAGCTTGTTCGGGAAGTAGGACTCCAGGCTGCGCCCGTTGATGGTCCAGTTTCCGCTGCCGGGAATCAGGCGAACCCGGGCGACGGCTTCCTTGCGCCGCCCCAACGCCCGGCCCGGTGCGGTCAACGACTGGCCGCGGCCGGCAGCAGCAGGGGTTTCAGAGGTGTAGCTCGATGGGACGGCGTCGGTCTCGCCGGCCTCGTAGACGGTCTCGGTCACTTCTCTCCTCAAGAATCGGTCTCGCGCTACTGGGCGATCCGGGTCAACTCGTACGGCTCGGGCTGCTGGGCAGCATGGGGATGGTCAGGCCCGGCGTACACCTTCAGCTTGGTCAGTTGGGCGCGTGCCAGGCGGTTCTTCGGCAACATGCCGCGAACGGCCCGGCGGATCACCTCTTCGGGCCGCTTGGCCAGCAACTCGCCATAGGAAGTGGAGCTCAGGCCGCCGGGATAGCCAGAGTGGCGGTACGCCATCTTGGTCTCCCGCTTGTTGCCGGTCAGCGCCACCTGAGCTGCATTGACGACGATGACGAAGTCACCTGTGTCGACATGCGGCGCGAAGGTGGCCTTGTGCTTGCCCCGGAGCAGCACAGCAATCTGGGCCGCCAACCGTCCGAGCACTATCCCGTTGGCATCGATGACGTGCCAGGTCCGCTCAATCTCCGCGGGCTTTGGGCTGTAGGTACGCACAGAACTAGCCTTACTTTGTCGTTTCGCTGATTGGCAGGTGACGGTGGTTACCGTCGCCCTCGGGCGCCCGTAGGCGCCATACGCTGCCGGGCAACACTCCAGGCTACTCCGACCACCCCGCCCCGGTCAAAGCGACCCACCCCACCTCTCCACCCCACCCCACACCACCGCCGGCCAGCGTCCAGTCCCTTGCACCGCACCGCACGCCAGCTTCCCCTTCCCCACCGCCAGCCAGGCTCCCGCACCCCGTGGGGCCACCACCCAGTTCACCTCCCGTTTTGAGCACTTCCGGTCGCCTGCCCACCCCCGACCCTCGCCCCCTGAGCACAAACCCTCCCCACCCCCTCCGCCGACGCCGACCCCAACTGCCCAAAACACCCCTTCACAGCCCTGTTCACCTCCCGTTTTGAGCACTTCCGGTCGCCGATGCCGTCAGACCTGGGTGTTGCGGGTGGTGGCGCCAGTGTTGCGTAGTGGGTCAGTGTTGCCGGCGGCAAGGCTGACAGAGATGGTCACCTTGGATTGTC
>JAIRRT010000203.1 GCA_031255835.1 Bifidobacteriaceae bacterium
CCAATTGAGCCGCCTGGCTCGCCAATTGGTCACTTAAGCACATCCACCCCGATGGGGCTGAGCACAAGACAGCAGGCGAACGGCCTGGTCGGAGGTGCTTAACTGACCAATTGGGCTCCACGCCTGGCTCCACACCTGGCTCGTTGGTCATTTGGGGACTGGACGTCTGGGTAGGTGAGATGGACGGTGCGGGCGGTTGGTCTGGTTCACCACAGCAAGACTGACCTCACCTGCGAACTACTGGACCACATGCATCATCCCCAGAGATCAAAGGTGACCACCTATGTCAGTCTTGCCGCCGCCAGCAGCCGTCCACCACGCACCTACCGCGCACCGGGCGACTCAAGACAAAGGAGGCCGCCGATGGCGGACCCCTCGCGACCAACCCGGGCGCAGCGCCAAGTTGTGCCCGGCCCCCAGCAAAGCGGATGACCGCTATCCACAGTCCGGGCCCACCCGCCCAGCCGGACCACCGCATCGCCAGGCATCATTGCGCCCATGAGTCAGCTCGCACTAACACCCAACGCAGCCACTGTGCACGCAGCCAGGGCGATTCGGGCCAAGGGGCATCGGCTCACGCGAGGGGTGTACGTCAGGACCGAATCCGGCGAGCAGCCAGACTCACTGGTCAACCGCGCTGTCGGCATGCTGGCTGTGTGCCCACCTGGGTCGATGGTGTGTGGACTGTCCGCCATCGGGCTCAGCGGGATCGCCATCCCGTTCGAGGTCGCCCCGCTCATGCAAAGCCCCATTGAGGTACTCATCCCGGCCAGCGCAGGGACTCGTCCACGGCGCGAGGGGCTGGCGGTCTACCGGGTTTCCAACCCGCCGCCTATATGGCGCCCCCGCGGCTCCAGACTGCCACTCGCCCATCCCGCATACTGCTGGGCACAAGTCGCCAGCGCCCTTGCCCGCAACATCCCCTGGCGTCCGGGCCGCCAAACCGAACCGCTCACATCAGAGCACCTTCCCGGCCACCTGATGGTCCCGGGCAGACAAGAACTCGTTTGGGTGGTCCAACTCGGTGACGCCCTGATGACCCGCCAGCGCCCACTTCTGACCCATCAGCAGTTCTCCAGCGCCATCGCCCTGTGGCGCGGCCAACGCGGATTCGGCGTGCCTACCGAGCTGTTCCCACTTCTGCGGCCCGACACCGACTCGCCCAGAGAATCGCTGCTGCGGCTGATCGTGATCGATGCCGGATTCCCCGTGCCGACCGTCAACCTTAGGGTCCAAGTCAACAACACGAACGTGTACCTCGACCTGACCTGGGAGGAGCACAAGATCAACCTCGAATACCAAGGCAGGCAGCACTTCGATGACTCCAACCAGGTCAAGCGCGACCTCCACCGCCGCCGACTCCTCGAAGCGCAGGGTTGGACCGTGGTAGACGCCGCCAACCAGGACCTAACCAACCCAACCGCACTGCTAGCTCGCCTTGCGCACGCCTTCCGCAACACCACCACCCGACGATGACGTCCCCCAACCCCACCCGCAGGGTGCCCGCGAACCCCCCAGCGTCTTGAGCAGTTGGGTCAGTTGGGTTGGTGGGTTTGCGGGTTAGCCGATGGCGGTTATTGGGGTCTTTAGTTGGGTGCCGGAGGCGTCGCGGCGGGGGTCTGGATCTGGGAGCGGGGCTGGAGCGCCGTTTCGGCCGACCGCCCTTGCCGGTGCGGCGCCGACCCACGCTGTGATCAGGGTGTTTTGTCCCCGCAGGAACCGTTGGCAGCGCACGCCGCCGGTCCCTCTGCCCTTGGTCGGGTACGCGTCCAGCGGCGTCACCTTCGCCGCGCCGGGCGCCGTCCCGGGCAGCGTGCGGCTGGACCCCGCCACGGTCACCACCACAGCTTGGGACACCCCTTGCGCCCCGGCCGCCGCGTGGTCACCCTGGGCAGTCTCGCCCGGTATGCCGGAGTCCGCCGATGCCGTCCCACCAGCCAAATCGAACAGAGTCGGCTCCCCTGCGGCGTCACCCCCCGCCCCTCCGCCGATGCCGTCCCCAGAGACAGGTGAACCTGTCACCCCGGTCCCGGCGCCAGCTCCCGCGCCGCCCGCACCTGCCGCGGCGCCCGCGCCAGCGCCGGGGCTTCGGTTTTGCAGCGCCGTGAAGAAGAGGACTTCGGCTGAGGTGGATAGGCGGATGCCGGCCATGCCGGCTGCGGGCCGGCCCTGGGGCCGGACTGCGTTTGCCTCGAAGCGCAGTAGCTGGGCGTCGGTTGATACGAAGACCAAGGTGGCGTCATCGTCGGCATGGGCTGCGCCAACCACGCGGTCACCGGGCCGCAGCGCAATGAGCTCCCACTCCTCGCCGCGCGGCACGTCCGGCGCGACGCGCTTGACCACGCCGCCCGCGGTGCCGAGCGCCACGGGCCCGGCCGACGGATCGAGCGACATCAGGCCAATCACCCGCTCCTCCACGCCGCCAATTCCGCCGCGACCCCCCGCACGCCCGGTGCCACCGCTCGTCTCCGCGCCCGTACCCAGGGCGAACAGCTCATCTGCGGGAACGCCTCCGGCCAGCGATGGCGGGGTCTGCGTATCGGGCAGGGTCGGCAGGTCGAGGCAGGACAGGCGCAGCGCCCGCCCGCGCGAGGTGATGACCGCGATGTCGGCGCGCGCCGTGGTGCGGATCGCCGTGGTGATCGCGTCGTGTGCCGACCGCACCACGCCCCCGCCGCCGGACCCCGCCACGCGACCCGCCGCACCTTGGCCAAGTAGCCCGCCCGGGGTGCCGTGCCCTGCGGATAGGTCCGCACCACCAGCACCCCCAGCACCACCCGCACCACCCGCACCACCCACACTCCCAGCGCCACCCGCACCACTCGCACCCCCGGAACCCCCAGCACCACCCGCACCACCCGCACCCCCAGCACCAGGGCGGGGCAAGGACGGGCCGGCGGTCCTGGCCAGCCGGCCGGTCGCTGACAGGATCGCCCAGCACTCGGTGTCCTCAACCTCCAGCGGGCCGGCCGCAGCGGCTTGGGCGGCGACGCCGGCGGCCTCCAGGAGCACGGTCCGGCGCGGGGTTCCGTACTGCTCGGCCACCTCGGCCAACTCGGCGGAAACCAGCGCGCGCTGCTCGGCAGGAGAAGCCAACAACTGGCTCAAAGACGCTATCTCCGCCGTCAAAGCATCCCGCTCTGCCTCCAACTCCAAACGGGAGAACTTGGTCAGCCGGCGCAAACGCAACTCCAGAATGTAATCGGCCTGGGCGGCGGACAAATCGAAAACCTGCACCAAACGCTCCCGGGCGGCAGCGGCATCGTCAGAGGACCGGATCACGGCGATCACCTCGTCAATGTCGAGGATCGCGATGATCAGCCCCTCCACCAGATGCAACCGCTCAGAACGCCGAGCCAACCGGAATTCAGAGCGCCGCCGCACAAC
>JAIRRT010000006.1 GCA_031255835.1 Bifidobacteriaceae bacterium
ATGACCTCACCGCTGCGGCAGATGACTGCAGCGGCCCGCGCCATGGCCAAGGGCGACTATTCAGTCCAGGTCCAAGCCACCAGCAGGGATGAGGTGGGCCAGCTGGCACGAGCCTTCAGTACGATGGCGTCGGATCTGGCTCGCGTTGACCGGGCCCGCCGCGACATGATCGCCAACGTCTCACACGAACTGCGCACCCCGGTTGCCGCCCTGCAAGCCGAGTTGGAGAACATGGTCGATGGCGTCACCCAACCCACCCCCGAGACCCTGGCCTTGGCACTGTCCCAGACCGAACGGTTGGGCCGGCTTGTAACCGACATGCTGGACCTGTCGCGACTGGAGGCCGGGGCGGTTGACCTGAACCTCTCACCGGTGCGCCTGACCGACTTTTTCACCGAATCCCTGGACGCGGCCGCCTTTGTGGCCTCGGCATCGGGCAAGAAGCTGGCGTTCGAGTGCGAGGTCTCACCTGAAAACCTGACTGTGGTGGCCGATGCCGAACGCCTCCACCAAGTCTCGGCCAACCTGCTATCCAACGCGATCCGCCACTCCCCCGATGGCGGCACCATCACGTTGCGGGCAAACCCCAAGGGCCGCAGGGTGGTCATCGAGATCAGCGACGAGGGGCCAGGCATCCCAGAGCATGAGCGGACCCTTGTGTTTGAGCGGTTTGAGCGCGGCGATCCGCCCGATGGCTCAAGCCAGCGCAGCGGGGCCGGCACCGGCCTCGGTTTGGCAATAGCCCGGTGGGCGGTCAATCTTCACGGCGGAACCATCAAGGTGGCCGAATCGGAAAGGGGTTGCACTATGAGGGTTATCCTGCCGGCAAAGGCAACTCGCCGTCCGGTGCCCTAGGCTGGTCGCGTGCTTGAGCTACGGGGTCTGACCAAACGGTTCGGAAGGCTGACGGCCGTCGATGACCTGACCATAGACATCTCACCCGGCAGGGTCACCGGGTTCCTGGGGCCCAATGGGGCAGGCAAGACAACCACCCTTCGCATGGCGTTGGGCCTGGTGAAGCCCACAGCTGGGACTGCCACGTTCGATGGCAAGACCTACCGGCAGCTGGCCATACCGATGCGTCAAGTCGGTGCTTCGCTGGAGGCGACGTCATTCCATCCCGGCCGCACCGCCCTGAACCACCTGTTGACGCTGGCCCCGCCGGCCCGAGTGCCGGACAGCCGGTGCATGCAGGTGTTGGAGTTTGTTGGCTTGGGGCCGGGCGCCAAACGGCGCGTGGGCCAGTTCTCACTCGGCATGAGGGCCCGGTTGTCCCTGGCCAGCGCCCTGTTGGGTGATCCACCAACCCTGCTGTTGGATGAGCCAGTCAACGGCCTGGACCCCGAGGGCATCGCATGGATGCGCCGGATGCTGCGGGCGCTGGCGGCTGAAGGCCGCACAGTCCTGATCTCCTCCCACCTACTCTCAGAGGTCTACCAGACCGCCGATGACGTAGTGATCCTCTCCCGTGGACGTGCGGTCTACACCGGCTCCCTGGTGGATCTGGAATCGAGTGGCCAGCGCGTCACCGTCGTCTCCACTCCCGATCCACCTGCGTTTGCTCGGTTGGCTGCCCGCTTGGGCTGGCAGCTGGCTGGACACCCCGAAGGCTATGCCGTCTCCGGCCCAACGGCCGCTGAGATAGGCGATGCTGCCGCCGGTGCGGGGATCGTGTTGCACCAGCTGGCAACCCGTTCCGACTCGCTCGAGACCGCCTTCTTGGCTCTGACAGAGGGGCAGGGGTCCATCCGATGATTCCGGCAATTGCTTCAGAGAATCGCAAGTTCTTCTCCACCCGCATCTGGTGGATCCTGCTGCTGTGCATGGTGGCCTATGTGGCGTTTGTGGTGGCGTTGATCGCTGTGGTCATACATTTCGCGGAAGGCGTGGGAGCCCCCCAAGGCACCATTGGAACGCCCTACTCTTTGCCGGCATCGATGGCCTATGTTTTCCCGGCCACCATCGGCGCACTGGCGATCACCTCTGAGTACCGCCACCAGACGCTAACCCCGACGTTCCTTGCCACCCCGAGGCGCGGCATCGTGCTTGGGGCAAAGCTGATTGGGGCGGTACCGATTGGCCTGGTTCTGGGCGTGATGGCCAGCCTGACCGCCCTGGCGGTGGGTGGCGGCACACTGGGACTGTTGGGCGATGACACTAGCCTTGGTTTGGCCAGCAGCTGGCGCGATTTGGTGCTGGGCGCACTTGCTATGGCGATGTGGACACTGATTGGGCTCAGCTTCGGAGCCCTGGTACGCAGCCAGGTGGCCGCCATCGTCATCCTGCTGGTGTTCAGCCAGGTTGTTGAGCCGATCTTGCGAATGGTGCCGATGGGAGTGCCGGCGATGTCGCACGTTGTGAAGTTCCTGCCTGGAGCGGCTGGTGAGGCGCTGGCTGGAGGCGGGCAGGTATATGGCGTTGGGTCGGTTGAGGGCGTGGTTGGCCTGCCAGCCTGGGGCGGGGCGCTGACGATGGCGGCATACGTGGCTGTCTTCGCGGTGGTTGGCTATGTGGTCTCCATGCGGCGCGATGTGACTTGATGGCTTGTTGACTTGTTGGACTGAACCGAACTATCAGAAGGGACGCTGAGTCGGTGAACCCCGCTCCGTCTTCGCCCGCGGCAACCTTCGGCGCCAACACGTGGCTTGTCGAAGAAATGTATGCCAAATACTTGGAGGAGAAGTCGCAGGTCGATCCGGCCTGGTGGGACTTCTTCGCCGATTACCGGCCATCAGCGCAGCGGTTGGCTGACCGTCCACCAGGCCTGGTGGGAAGCGGTGGCGGGCCGGACGGCGGCGGTGCGGGCCGGGCGCCCGGCGGGGAGGGCATGGGCAGGGCGCACAAGCCGGCCGATCTGGCTGCCGCCACCCCGGTGGCCGCGGCCAGCCCTGCAAAGGCCGCCTACATTGACGAGGGGCCGGACAGGCTCACGCGGGCTGAGGCGCCAGGTCAGACAACCGAACTGCGCGGGGCGGCCGCACGGGCAGCGGCCAACATGGAGGCCTCACTCGAAGTCCCGACGGCCACCTCCATGCGCCCAATTCCAGCGAAGGTGCTGATCGAGAACCGCATCCTGATCAACAACCAGTTGGCCCGGCAGCACGGCGGGAGGGTGTCCTTCACCCATCTGATCGCCTTCGCCACAGTTGAGGCGCTGCGGGAGATGCCCGCCATGAACTCGGCCTACGGCCAGGACGGCGAAGGCGCACCACAGTCGATCCGCCACGCCCACGTCAAGCTCGGTTTGGCTGTCGATTTGACCAAGTCCGACGGTTCCCGCCAACTGGTTGTGCCCGGTGTGCCGAAGGCCGAGTCACTCGATTTTGCGCAGTTCTGGACCGCGTATGAGGATCTGATCCGGCGGGCCCGCACCGGGAAACTGGTTCTCGATGACCTGACTGAGGTGACTGCCACCCTGACCAACCCCGGCGGCATCGGCACAGCTGCCTCGGTTCCCCGGCTGATGCCCGGCCAGGGCGTCATAGTGGGCGTGGGCGCAATGAACTACCCGGCCGAGTTCAGTGGCGCCTCCGATGAGACCATTGCCGAATTCGCCATTTCGCGCCGGTTCACGCTGACCTCCACATACGATCACCGGGTAATCCAAGGGGCAACATCCGGGGAGTTCTTGGCTCTGCTGGAGAAGAAGCTGACCGGCGAGGACGGCTTCTTTGACCGGGTGCTGGCCTCGCTGCGGGTGCCGTATCAGCCCTACCGGTGGGAACGGGACCGGCCAGGGGGCAAAGAGCACAAGGCCGCCCAGGTCATCCAACTCATCCACAACTACCGGGTCCGCGGCCACCTGATGGCCGACATCGACCCGCTGTCCTACCGCCAGCGCGGTCACCGCGATCTGGAACTGTCAAACTACGGGCTGTCCATCTGGGACATGGAGCGCGAGTTCGCCACCGGAGGGTTTGGCGGCAGCGCCCCGACCATGCGACTGCGGGACATAATCGGCAAATTGCGTGATGCCTACTGCCGAAAAATCGGCATCGAGTACATGCATATTGAGGACCCTGACCAACGCAAGTGGATAGCTGAACGGGTTGAACGGCCACGCAGCGCCACCTCACCTGAATCCCAACTGCACATTCTGCGCCGCCTAGCTGAGACCGAGGCGCTGGAGACGTTCTTGCAGACAAAGTTTGTTGGCGCCAAACGGTTCTCACTGGAGGGCGGCGAGACACTCATTCCCGCGCTCGATACTCTGCTAGGGGCAGCCGCGGAGGAAAACTATCCAGAAGTCGGGATCGGCATGGCCCACCGCGGCCGGTTGGCTGTCCTTACGCTGATTGCCGGAAAGTCCTACCGGCAGGTATTCGCTGAGTTTGAGGACTTCCCGGACCGCCGTTCAGTTGAAGGCTCCGGGGATGTCAAATACCACCTAGGCACTGAGGGTGTCTACACCTCACCGCAGGGTTACTCCACCAGGGTCCACCTGGCGGCCAACCCGTCCCACCTCGATGCCGTGGACGGAGTGCTGCTGGGCATAGTGCGAGGCAAACAGGACCTGATGCCGCCCGAGGCGCGCCACACGGTGCTGCCGATACTCATTCACGGTGACGCCGCCATAGCAGGGCAAGGGGTGATCCAGGAGACCCTGAACATGGCCGGACTACAGGCGTACAACACCGGCGGAACAGTCCATCTGGTCATAAACAACCAGATCGGGTTCACCACCGGCACATGGGATTCACGCTCAACCCGCTATGCGACAGATATTGCCAAGGGATACGGCTGTCCGATATTCCATGTGAACGGGGATGACCCTGAGGCTTGTGTTGCTGCCGCGCGTTTGGCTTTCGATTATCGCGCAGAGTTTGGCCATGACGTGCTGGTCGATATTGTCGGATATAGGCGCCGCGGACACAACGAGGGCGATGACCCATCGATGACCCAGCCTGTCATGTATTCGCTGATACGGCACAAGCGTTCTGTCCGCAAGCTCTACACCGAATCACTGATTGCCCGCGGAGATCTGTCAGTGGAGGCGGCCGAGGCGGCGTTGCGGCATTTCCAGGACGAGTTGGAGCGGGCACTGAATGAGACCCGCCGCTATGGCGCTGAGGACGGCGCCAGCGCCACTGCCCCACCTGGTGTCACCATGGTCCGGGGGCTGGAGGTGCCCCATGCTCAGGTCGAGGATGCCGGTCTGATGGTCGGGTGGCGCACTGCCGTTCCAGCCAGCGTTCTGGCACGGATAGGCCAGGCGCACGGCCGGGCGCCAGAGGGTTTCACGGTTCACCCCAAGTTGGCCAAGCTGCTGAGCAAACGTGAGGCGATGAGCCTGGCCGGAGGGATCGACTGGGGTTTCGCTGAGCTGTTGTCCTTCGGTTCGCTGCTGCTTGAGGGCACGCCGGTGCGGATGGTCGGCCAGGATTCGCGGCGCGGCACCTTTGCCCAACGCCATGCCGTTCTGCACGATGTCGAGACGGGAGATGAGTGGACGCCGTTGGGTTGGTTGGCCCGCGGCCAGGCACCGTTCTGGGTCTATGACTCGCCGCTCTCGGAGTACGCCCCAGCGGCCTTCGAGTATGGCTATTCACTGGAGCGGCCTGACGCACTTGTGGTGTGGGAGGCACAGTTCGGTGACTTCTTCAACGGCGCCCAAACGGTGCTGGATGAGTTTGTGGCATCGGCCGAGCAGAAGTGGCACCAGCATTCCGCCGTGGTGTTCCTGCTGCCCCACGGCTATGAGGGCCAAGGCCCGGACCATTCCTCAGCCAGGATCGAACGGTTCACCCAGCTTTGCGCTGAGTCGAACCTGACCATCGCCCAGCCGACAACCCCGGCCCAGTACTTCCATCTGTTGCGCCGCCAGGCCTACTCCCGCCCCCGCCGGCCGCTGATTGTGTTCACACCCAAGTCGATGCTGCGGCGCAGCGAGGCCGTCAGCGACGTGGCCGATTTCACCGACGGAACCTTCGCCGAGGTGATCGGCGATTCGACGGTGGACAAGTCCGCTGTACGCCGAGTACTGCTCTGCTCAGGAAAGGTGTACTGGGACCTGGTTGCCAAGCGAGCCGAACTTGGCCAGGCCCAGATCGCCATCGTCCGCCTGGAACAGCTCTACCCGCTGAACCACGAGGCGCTGGCCGCGGAGCTGGGAGGCATGCCAGCCGACGCAGAGCTGGTGTGGTGCCAAGAAGAACCAGCCAACCAGGGCGCCTGGCAATCCCTAGCGCCACAGCTCCAACAACTGGCCCCGAACCGCCCCATAGGCCTAGTAGCCCGCCCGCCAGCCGCCTCCCCCGCCACCGGCTCCCACGCAACCCACCAACAAGAAGCCCAAACCCTCCTAAAAACAGCCTTCCCCACCTAACCAAGCCCCTGGCGGCATGGAACGTTTGCATGTCGAGCCAAGCGCCGCGGCTCCTCTGCGTTCACATCACAGATACACCGTGACATCAGTAGGCGGCGCGTCCAGCACAGTGACCCATCCGGCCATCGCACCGCAAACCCGCGAGTGGTCGGCTCGCCAGCCGGCGGGCAACGCAGGCCCACCTGAGGCAAGCACCTCATCCAGGGTCAGGAGACCGCACTTGACCGCGGCCTCTGCCTCCACCCAGCGCGCAAGCAGCTCAGCCGCCGGCGTCGACACCTCCTCGGGCCACACGGCAGCGCACTGATCCGCCGCGCTGAGCGGCTCAATGTCGACCCCTATCGGAGCGGGAGATGCGGCAGCAGCGACAACCCCCCGCGCATGCGCCCACGAAACATGCAGGTCATCGTGCAGGGGCAGCGGGCGGCCATGATCCGTGCCCCCGCAGGTGGGGCAGGACTGATCCAGGCGAAGCGGCAGGGCCGCATCCGGCCTGCGAAGCCGGCAGATCGAATGACGCGCAAGGAGCCGAGCGGCAATGAAGGCATCGGCGTCGGCGCGGTCTCGCAGTGCGGAGGCTCGCCACTTCTCTTCATTGCTCAACAGGCTCCTCCAGCCCGCCAATCGATCAAGCACGGTGTGCGGGGTAGAGACAAGTAGCACTGCCCTCCTGTCAGTTCCCCGACCGACCCACTTATGCATGAATGTAACGACTGGTGGGGGCATGGAGCACAATGCTGATGACGGCATCAGCTGCGTTGTCTAGGTAAAAGTGTCCGCCCTCCAGCATCCGCACCTGAAACGGTCCACGTGTTGCTGAACTCCACTCAGCCATGGTGGCTTCATCGGCATCGCGATCCAGTGTGCCGCCGATAGCAGTGACCGGCGCGTCGAGAATGGGCAGCAGGGGCCTCCGATAGGCCTGGAGGCACTGAGCGTCCGTCCGAATCGTGGGCAGCGCAACAAGCCATAGTTCGTCGTTGTCGAGAGGGTTCGCCCCTTCTGCCAGCGATTGGATCGAAGCTCGCAGTTCCTCATCGGACAGATCTGCCAGGCCAAGCACCCTCGCGCGGTCCGCCGGAGGACGAGCGGAGATGACCAGGTGTTCGACGCTCGCCGAAACTCCAGCAAGGGCAAGCGCCACCTCATGAGCGAAGGACGCGCCCATGCTATGGCCAAAGAGTATGAGTGGCAGGCGCTGTGGGAGTTCCAGGATCTCAGCCGAGACCAGTGCCGCCTCATGTTTGAGATCAGTCATTGGTGGGTCCGCGAGCCGGTCTTCTCGCCCGGGGTATTGGACCGCAAAGGCCTCGACGTCGGCTGGTATGCGCTTCGCCCACCTGTGGAAATAGCGCGCCGAGCCTCCCGCGTGCGGGAAGCAAATCAGTCGCCGCTTGCCGCTGGGTGATCGACCAAGGGGGCGTAGAGCGCCGCGCGCGTTCGGCGTCATGGCTCCGCCACCACGTGGAGGCTGGTCCCGTCATCCGCTGATCCCTTGCCGGTTGCGACGCCGCGGCGCAATTGCAAGCCGGGCGCCTGGCTGCTCCCCTTTCCCAACAAGTCGTCCGCGATCGCGTCCGGCACGTCATCGTCGAATCGCGACAACGGTCTCCACGCGGATGTCAGCACCACCAAGGCAACCAGGATCACGCCGCAGGCCAGATATATTAGGGCGAACTCCCGGCCCGCCTGCGACCCAAGGATGGAACTCAATACCCTCCCGATTGCGTCGTCATTGTCCATGGTCCCTCGCAGCCACCCACTTGCGAATGGAGCAATCAGTCCGAACCCGAGGGGAGCGGTCAACTGCGCCAGCGTCGAGTTGATGGAAAAGACGCGTCCTTGCAGGCGC
>JAIRRT010000008.1 GCA_031255835.1 Bifidobacteriaceae bacterium
GGGGGGTTGGTGCACGTGGGCGGGGTGCCACTTTGGGGCGTGGTGCTCGGGAGCGTGTCGCTGGGGGGCTACTCGGGGGGTGTCACTTCGGGGCCTGGAACCGGGGGCGTCACTGGGGGGCTGCTCGGGGGGGTGTCACTGGGGGGTTGCTCGGGGGGTGCCGCTTTGGGGGGTGCTGGGGGGGTCACTTGGGGTGTGGGGGCGGAGGGGGGTTGGGACCGGGGGTTAGGACTTCTTCTTGGACTTGGCTGCCTTGGCCTTGGCCTTCTTCTTTGCGTTCGGGGACTTGATCTTGCCCTCGGTGGACTTGGACTTCTGTACGGCCTGGCCCACCAGGTGGGTCCGCATCGCGACCTTGACCTTGGCCTTCTTGGACTTCAGCTTCGAGCCCTTGACTGTGAAGTTGCCCTTGGGGTCAGGCGTGACCACGTAGCTGCGTGGGCCAACCTTGACCTTGACTTTGTAATCGGTGTTGGCCCGGCCCATCAGGTCGATCTTGCCCTTGATGACGGTGCGAGCCTTGGTGGCCGATTTCTTGACCATCTTGGGAGACGGCATCGCCACTGCCAAGCGGAAGTCTGCACCGAACAGCGACTCGACTGTCTGACCCGGGCCGGTGATGGCTTGCGCGCCTGTAAGGATCAGGCGGGAGGGATCGGCCTCGAGCATCCGCAGGGCCGCTTCACGCTGCGGCTCCGGGTACTGCAGGAGTGCCTCGTTCTTGAACCGCTCCACCTGAACGTCCATGGAGCACGCCGCCTCGGTGTCTCCCGACTTGATCGAGAAGCTTCCGAAGGACAGGATGCCAACCGCATAGTTGCCAGCCAGGATCGGTGAGCCAGAATCGCCCGATGCCGAACAAAGGGACATCGACATACCGGAGACTGTCGGAGATCCCTCGTCTGAGACGACGAACTCCTTGGGCAGGTCGGTGATGACCCCGCAGGTCCAACCTGTCCGTGCGCCAGCCTTGCAGACGTTCGTTCCGACTACCGGTGCGGTCCAGCCAACAACCGGCACGCGACCGGGTCCGCCGCCGCCAACCACTTCGACGTATCCAGCTGAGACACGGTCCGAATCGCCCAGTATCAGTTGGGCGTCATAGCCCGAGCCATACATTCCGAGGTGGAACGTGCCGAACGGGTCCTCGTCCATCGATCCGCCTTCAGACCATGGATCCGACAGTGCCATCTTCGACACCTGGCCGGTTGCGTTCTTGGCGCAGTGGCCGGCGGTCAGTGCAACTGGACGGTCAGCGGAGTCGTAGCCCCAGAAGCCCAAGGTGCACGCGTGGTAGGTGGAGGTCAGATACTTCGAGCCGGCCGGAACTACCTCGGCGAGGGTATGTACCGGTGGAGCAGGCGGTGCGACTGGTGCAGCGGCACCAGCACGTTGGATTGCCTTGGCGCCTCGGGAGGCAACAGCCTTGGCCTCGGCTCGGCTGTCCACGGTCACGGCGATCTCGCCGCCAGCGCGGACCTCTACATCTCTTGGAGCGATTCCGTTGTTTGCTAGGTCCTCGATAAGGTCTCCCGCGGCTCGAGCCGTCTCGCCGGCCTCGATGTACTCGCGGGCTGTCATGTCCAGGTCCCGTTCGATGGCTTCAACGAGGCCGTCGGGCAGGTTCGCAGCAACGTCCTCAGCAGTCTGGTGCCCGGCGTTGGGTACGTCAGTAGCGTGAGCAGCAATGGGTGTCATCCCAAGGAGCGCGAGTGTGAGCGCAGCGCCTGAGATCACCGCTTTCGAGTGTCCATTCATTCGATTCACCACTAGTTTCGATAGGTCCAGTTCTCGATGCGTAGTACTCCGCCGGTCTCCGACTCACTCCGTCGAGCAAGTCTTCTGTCTAGGTGGCCCCTACAGAACCCCTCGGAAACCCTCCGAACCCCGTGGAAGCCATCACCTAATTGACTCAACCGCTAGCTACAACGCACCGCCTGTGCCGGGCTATTCCCGCATACTGGATGCCGTGGAACACACCCCCTGACCGGGACCGGGACGATAGGCCCTAGACCCTCCCGAAACGGGGTCTGACCTGCGCAAACATAGGTCCCAGAAGTGGGCCGTCATGCCTTATTCCCGTATGCACATTTGTGCCTGCTGGACGCCATCTGCACGAAAGTGCAAACCAGCAATTCAGGGAATTATTGTGCTCTTTGAGGCGTTATAGCTACTCCACCACCACGGCTTGTTGTAGGCCGAACGGCCCAACAAATGCACGCCCAAACCGATATTCATGCATTAGGCAGCACAAATCATGGGGCGCCCAAAATGGACCTCAAGTCCTAGTTAGCCCACACGCACGAACACAACTCGACCTTGACCCTGTAGCTCACCACAGGCACAACTACTCCATTGGGCCAACAATTCGAGTCCCAACGCCCTCTCAACGCCTGACAAAGTCATTCCCCAGCACCTATACGAACCCGCCTACGGGCAGGGCAGGTGGGGGTGGAGCGCACCACGCCTGAGCACAACATCGTGCTCAGCAAAACGTCTAGGACCCCCCTGGAGACGCTCAGGCGCCAGGACCGCCCTCACGGCCTACCAGCACACACAACAGCGCGCAAGGGCCCTCAGGGACGCGCACAGCGCGCTGGGCGTTCATGGCAGGCCGCAGGGAGCCCCCGGGGTGGATTGATGCCGGCAGACGAGCCAGAGAAGGGGTGTGCGGCGGACAGGAGCCCACAGGCAGGCCGCGGCACACCGATTGGCAGGAAGGCTCGGACGCGCTGTGAACGGCGCTGGGAGCCCTAGATGGCGCGGATGCCGAACTGGAGGACTCGGCGGAACCAGTAGCCGCCTAGACCCATCAGGCCGGCGCTGCCCACTGCTATCAGCGACCAGCCGGCTGCCTCACGGGCTGAGGAGGCTGGCGGCGGGCCCATCACTTCGGGCGCCGGCGCTGCCTCGGGGCTGGCGGAGGTCTTGGTGGGGCTTGGGCTGGAGCTGACGCTCGGTGTCTCCACCGGGGTGGGAGTCTCTGGAGTCGGCGTCTCAGCCGGCGTAGGCGGCAGCACAACCGGCGCAGGGCTGGTGGCTGGCGCTGAAGAGCGGACCGGCGTCGAGACGGGCCGGCTCACAGGGCTGGCCGTTGGACGCTTGGTCTTCTTCGGCTTAGGCGCAGACGTGGACTTCGGCGCGGGCTGCGTGACGCTGGCATCGGGCGTTGGGGTACTACTCGGCGGCGGCGTTACGACAGGGGTGCTGGCTGGCGGGGCGGGCGTTGTGGCCGGCGCCGCAGGAGGCGTGGTTGACGGAGGTGCAGGCGGCGTAGTGGACGGCGGCGCAGGCGGCGTGGTTGTCGGGGTTGCCGGAGGCGTAGTGGACGGCGGAGGCGTAGGCACATCGATCCGCTCGAACTTCGGCCAGACGGCAAACTTCCCGGTCACACCAGCTGGGATGGTCTCAATGCGCTGGCCGCCCTCAGCTTGGTTGTACCAGCCCAGGAACCGGTAGCCAGAGGGAACCGGCGGATCGCCCAGAACTATGACGCCATCTTCCACGGTGTAGGAGGCTGGGTTGTCGCCAGCCGGGCCGTGGTAGTCGATCTCATAGGCAACCGCACGCCACTGCGCCCACAGCGACACCTCGGCGCTGAGTTCACCCAGTGTGTCGCCAGGACCGAACATGCTCGAGCCGCCGTCCTCAGCAGTCGACCATCCCAGGAACTCATACCCTGGCCGCAATGGCGTCTCAGCCAGCACGGTGGCCGCGCGCCCTTGGTAGTAGGCGGAGGCATCGACGGGCAGGTTGGACACCTGGTTGCCCGCCTTGGACAGGTAGTTGACCTTGTATGTCGGCACAAACCGCGCCCAGACATCGACCGGAGCGCTGGTGCCCTGCCCGATGGCGGCCACAACGTTTCCGTCTTCGGCTGCATCGAACCAGCCAACAAAGTGCTTGCCCTCCGGCTCAACAGGAGGCAGCAACTCGGTGGTCCGCGTGATGAACGTGACCGAGTCCGGGTTGTCCGGATGGTTCGACGTTCCTTCGATCCCGTGATACGTCACTGGCAACGCCCGGTAGCGGGCAACAGCCAGTGCCGCGGTGGCGCTGCCGGCATCGGCCAGAGCAAGCTCAACCACTGGATCGCGTTGTGTAAGGGCAGCCACATCCTGCGGAGTCAGACTGCCCAAGGACCCCCCGGCCCTCGCCGCAATAACCTCAGCGTCCGATCCAACCGCGGCAAAGTATGGAATGGACTCCAACAGCACAGATGCCTCGCCACCGGTCAAACGGTCAACGATCACCGGCGCCGTGTCCTCAGACGATGCCGTGATCCCGTTTCCACCAGCGAAAATCGGATCGCCAGACAGCTCCAGCGTCCCCGATGCATTGACAACACCAGACCGGTCTGCGCGGCCCGCCTGGTTTGGTAGATCTTCGGTGCCGATCACGGCACCAGATGTGATCCGTAGGCTCCCGCCGTTCGCGTAGGCCGCTCCGCCATCGAGCGTCGCCATGTTGCCTGCGATGACGCCACCTGCCAGCAGCACGCCCGGACCGTCCGCAGGGGTTGACAGTGACGCAATGGCGCCGCCACGGCTGGCCGTGTTGCCAACAAACTGCGGTGCACTGGACGCACCGTTGACCACCACAACGCTGCCAGCAGAGCCGCTCGATCCGGTCACAGCCGCCGCTGCCCCGCCGAACGATGTCGAATCCGGTGCCTGGAAGGAGTTATCGGTGAATTGGCCACCCTGGATCGAGGTCTGGCCAACGGAGATGATTGCGGCGCCTGCCACGTTGGGCGCTGGCGCTCCGCCGCTTTGGACGGCCTTGACCACGTTGTTTGAGATCACGCCATCGGTGATGACTGTCAGGCCACGGGCCTCGGTCAAGATGGCCGCGCCGCCAGGTATGGCGTCGCTGGCCCGCACGCTCAAGACGTTGTCTGAGATCCGGGCACTGGCCGCATTCACGGTTGTCGAGCCGTGGTTGATGATGGCGCGCCCGGCGTTTCCGGTCAGCGCAGCCCCTGCACCCACTGTCAGCAGACCGGCAGGCTCAACACGAACTATTGGTGCGCTGGCCGGCAATGCCGGGCGGTTCGACCCTCCGCCGTTCAGCTCAATATCGTTCAGAATCAGCCCGAATCCGGGGTTGACAACAAACATCGGACCGTCCAGGGCATTGCCCCGCAGCACGGTCTGGCCGCTCAGGGTGATGTAGACGGTCTCTTCGGGGTCCAAACCTTCCGGACGCACCCGCAGCGCCACCGACTCTTCAACGGCGCAAGCGGCCTCGACCAGCACAACTGTCGACTGGCCCACACCAGCCGAGGAGTTCGCGAGCGCGGTGTCAACCTGCTCTTGCAGGGCGCACGGAGGCTCGGCGAAGGAGCTTGGTGGCCCGGACATCAGGGGCACCAAACTCGTTGCAAACACACAGGCCAGTGCGGCCCGTGCGAGCGACGGTCGGATCGTCATGGTTCCTTCCTCGCTGCGCCGCCCCCGTTGCGACCAGTTAGGGTTCGAATCCTCAATTTATGTTGTTCAAGACCGGGACAGTCCGACGCCTTCGATTCAAGACGACACGCCGTTTGGCCCGCCCCCCTACACTTCTCATCAATCATTCCGTTTACCAGGCATGATCATAGCCACACTGGTCAAAAACGATGGGTATTTCTACGCCGAGACCTCAGTAGTTTCCGTCTACTGGCGGTGGCCAGGCCGCTCTACGCCGAGCCGCCACCGCTCTGACCAGGGAAATTGGGCATACAACCCCCAGCGTCCGCCGCCGTTTTGACACGACACGCCCCAGCTCCCGCACGATGACGCCTGCCGCCTCCACATTCGGCGCACCTGTCCGCCGATCAGCAAACGCAGCCTGCTCCACAGAATCGACCAAATCACTCAGCGCTGCGCTGGCCAGAGAGGCATTTTGCCCGCCTTGCGAGGCGAACCAAGCGGCCATGCGTTCGCCAAACACCCGTGGGGTCTCGGTGTCTGGTGCGCCCATGCCTAGGTCACGTGCCGTGTCGCGTGTTTCTGCCCAGGCGGCCGCAAGTGCTCCTGATCCGCCACGCCGGAGCACGGCCCAGCGTCTGCGGCGCCGGGCTTGGCGTACCAACGCCGGGATGCTTGCGGCGCCAGCCAGCACAACCAGCCCAATGGCCAAGCCGGCCAACCAGCGCAGGTCAGGTGCGGCATCGTCGGGGGAGGTTGAGGGGGTGGGGCGGGGGGATGGCGAGGGGCGCTGGGAGGGGGTTTGGGAGGGCGATGGCGAGGGGTTGGTCAGCGAGCTGGGCGTGGGGATGGGCAACGCTGAATCGTTGGGAGGAGCGAACCCCGCGGCCCGTCCAGGGGTCGGCTCGAAGGAGGTCCAACCGCCCAGATCGGGCAAATACAGCTCAGGCCAGGCATGAAGCGACTTTGTCGTAACCGAATACACCCTGCGGCCATCTGGCAACTCTCGCTCAGCATTGGCTGGAACATAGCCCAAAGCAATGCGAGCAGGAATCCCGAGATGGCGCGCCATCAGCGTCATCGCCGAGGCGAAATGGACGCAATAGCCGGCTTTGGCCTCCAGAAACGCGGCCACCGTGGCGGCGCTGTCACCGTCATAGCCACCCGAGGAGGGGGCCGAGGTCGAGTAGATGAACCCGCCTGACAGCGCGAAATAGTTCTCCAAGATGGATGCTGCGACCAGCGGATCATCCATCCCGTACGTCAGTTCATCGGCAATCTGTCCGATGATTGGCGGCAGATCATCGGGAAGAGCCAGGTCAGCCTGGACCGAGTCCGGCAAGTCCTCCTCGCCTTGGGCCGCACCGGGCAATCCCTGCCCAGGCGTCCGATTCACGTCGATCCCGCTTTCGGAACCGGAAGGCACGCTAAACGTGAGCGTGCCCCCGCCACCTTCCGGCCCCTCCGGCACCACAAGGTGGACTTGGCCGTCCGGTGCCGTGCCCCAGTCGCTGTCCTGCCCCGACGGCACCGAGACTTCGTAGTAAGTACCCGGTGCCGACCAAGCGCCCACGCCTAGGAGCGGGTCGTTGTATCCCGCGGTGACTCGGTAGCTCTGACCCTGAACCGAGCCTCCGGCCGATCTGATCGACAAGTCCCCTTCCTCGACCAAGAAACGCCCGGTCAGCCCTGTTACCGCACTTGCCGGATACGGCACGGGCACCCAATCGGACCTCATGCCGGTCACTTCGATCCAGGACACATCACCGGGAAGCACGCGGCCCGTGGGGTCCGGGATCTCCAGAACAGATTCGTCTTCGTCTTGTTCCAGCAGCGGCGGGCTGGTCCGGTGAGTCCAGGTGTCGCCGTCGAAGTCGCTCAAAGTGGTCATGCGCAAGTAGGGCGGAACTATCCCTGGCGCCGTCAGACGCAGCGCCTCTTTGGCTACACGATCACGCAGGTCAGAGCCTAAATCGACCAGGGGGTTGGGGCCGTCGGCAAAGTAGACCACCTTGGGCAGTGCATCCACCAGCGGGCTTGTCGAATAGCCGGGCACCGCCGCGGGGCTCAGAATGGCTGCCAGGGCGACGGCCGCCATCGTCCCCAGGGCAGCGCCTACCTGCCAGGCTCGCCCGCCGAGCCATCGGGTGATCGGCTCACCAAATGCGCGTGGCCTGGTCCAACGCGGCGTCGCCACCCAAAACACGGCCATCACCGCGACGCCAACGATGACGCCTCTCCCCAAGTGCAGTCCGGTCACGGTGACCGAGACGGGCACCATCACTGTGGCCAGGGCCGCTATTCCGGCCACTCCGGGCATGCGGGCTTCGATTACGAACTGATCTAGCAGCAAGGCGAGCACGGCGGACAGGGCGGCGACCATCAGCATGAGCTGCGG
>JAIRRT010000089.1 GCA_031255835.1 Bifidobacteriaceae bacterium
GAGTGGACTGCAAACCTCACTGCCCGGCAAAGTCGCCGCACGGCGCGAAGCCGGCGGTCATGAACTCCAACAAGTGCGGGCAACCACAGTTGTCCGCCTCACCCCAAAACGACCCGAACGCACTGGCTCATTTCTGAGCGGAACCCCGGCCCACCTGAGAGGGGAACTAGCACCAAGCCGTGGAATCCGCGTGCAAAGCGCTCGTCGAAGACCGGGCCTGTCTATTCGGGATGCGCTGGACCATCGACGGCCTCGACCCCATCCTCGCCCTACGAGACCCTCCACCGCGGCAGCGAACCCGAACGCTACAACCAAGTCTTCGACAACCCCATCCAAGCCGCAACAGCCGCCTAGGGGCGTGGTGATTAGTGGGGCGGGTTTGGCGCCGCGCCGCGGGATTTGCGGGGCTTTTTGGAGGGTGACATGGGAGTATAGTTCTTGTGCAGGGCAATTGTGAGGGTGTTGGGGGGCTGATCGCGGTCGATGCGATAGCGCCGGGACTGCTTGGCGCGGGCAGCGTGTAGTCGCTTTTGTCGGCGCACCGGGTCAAGGTGTTCCCGGAGGAGTCGTTCGCTATCCAAGTTCAGGCTGATGACGGACAGGTCGGCTACGTTTGGAAACGGGAGCTCAACGAGGCGGAGGACGCGTTTGCGACAAGTCCGGCCGAGATTGCCTCTCTAATGGCCCAGCGCGAAGCCGCTCAACTGCCGACGTTTCAAGCGACTGTCGCCGAAGGTCTAGGTGGTCCGCCGTCCTTGTCAGATGAGCAGTGGCGAGAACTATTGCAACTCGCGTATCAGGCTGGCGGGGAGGGTGTTATCGGCGAGGACTTTGACGAGAAAGGCGCACTGGCCGCTGCATGCGGCCTGTTGGGAGTGCCGCCGCGGGTTTCCGATCCAGCCTGCCCAAACGTCGCGACAGTCCTGGCAGCTTCAATATCCGAGGCCCGCCAGGTCAGTGGTGGGCGTCTTCGCGTATATGAGACAGACGGAAAGACGGCGCTTGGCTGGTTCTCTGGAGTAGGTGGCTAGCCGATGCAGCGAGCGAGTGACGGTTTCGGTACTATCACGCTTGTAATGGCCATCTCGTGCTTCGTGGGCGCTACAGCGCTCGTTGGTTGTGGGTCGGATGAGGAAGGCGTGGCGTCTTTGGCTGGGGGGGGGGTGGACCTAGCCGAGGTGGCCAAGGCGCAGTACTCGGGGGCGCAAGACCTGGTCGACTGCCTCCTCGACTTCGGGCTGCCCGCGTGGCTTGAGCCAGTGTCAGACGGTCGCGCGCAGCTCCGATGGCGGGAGGACACCGGCCAGTGGCTCGCCGTTCGGGACGCCGCTGGTGCAACGACGCTCGGTAACATCCCTGAAAGCGTCAAGGACGGGTTTCTTGCGGACAGCTCGGGAGAACTGGCGCTTCTTGTCGATGGGAAGGACAGGACAGCCGATTATGGTATTTGCCTTGACCGCAGCGGCTACGTTGAGCCGAGCGAAACCTTGGCTTATTCACAAGAAGTCCAGTTGGAGCGTATGGGAACCCTTGAAGCCACTAATGCTTGGGCGCAATGCGCAAGGGTGAACGGATACCCGGGCCTTCGCGGCGTTCCCGCCAAAGTGGTTGCGGATATTGATGCAGCGATTGAAGTGGTCCTTCCGAAATCGATGAACGTCGAAGCGTTGCGCGCCTTGCTGCTCGAGTGTCCTACATTCGACCCCGAGAGCGCGACTGTGGAATCGATTGAGATCGACGGGCGGAGAATCGCGACAATTGACGAGGGCCCAAGCCCGGGCATTGCCTTGCTGCCGCCGGACTTTGATTCCGACCCTGGCACTTCAGATTCGGAAATGCAGGCGGTAGGGGAAATGGCGTGCGTGTTGAACGAAGCGCGCCGAGCCTTCCACACGTCGAATGGCGAGAGAGATTTGGGATGCGGGCTCGCTCCCAAGCAATTGGAATAACTCAACGGTCAGCAGCCAATGGGCAGTATCCAGAGGTGCGTGTCAGCTTGTCTCGGACGCTGGTGGGCAGTGGTGGTGTTGTGGCGTGACTCGCGGTAGGTCTATGGCGTTGGTGGCGTCGTCGGGGCTTGCTTCTTGCGTTCGGATCGCTTTTGGGGGTGTTGGCGGCGCAGGGGAATGGTCCTAGAGGGGTTCGGCGGACCATCGGCTAGCCAGAATCGTCTCAGGTGTGGTGTTAGCAGGTGGTTTCGGGCGGGGTCCAGGTGCCTTGGATGCTGTTCAGTCCCATGTTGACCAGTCGTTTCAGGTTGACGACGGCGGCTCGGCGTCTGCTCCAGGCATCGGTTTTGACTTTACTATAGGGACTGCGCCGGCCGGGACGAACCAACCACGAGATCGCTCTTTCAGTCATCGGCCTGACCCGCCGGTAGACCTCTTGGAACACTGGATCGCGGGCAGCTTCACGGTCCCGACGGGCCCGCAGACGTTTGGAGTCCAAAACAACTGTGCGACCCTAGCGGGAGTTGGTGCGCTGGCCACGGATCACGCACCGGTGGCAGAACGCAGCGAAATCAGCCCGATCCGCCGGGGACATCGGCGCCCTAGACCCTCTTCGGCGACGCATTCGACGCCCACCGCCAACGTCTTCGACCGCGGCTATCCCTAGGAATTCCCCCTGGCTGGATGGGGGGTGTTGTGCCTGGTGACGGACGGGTTGGGGTGGGATTCTTCGGCATAGTTGTCTGGTTGGCTTCTTGTTGTTCATGGCGTTGGAATACAGGAAGGAATGTCGCCCGCCAGGTCAGCACACACGGGGTCACAGTCCCCAAACGGGTTGACGCAATGGGTCTGGGGATCGTTTCGCTTCGGGTTTGGTGGCCTGGTTGATCGGGGTTCTGGCTCGGGTTAGGTCGCGGGCCTGGTCGGGTGTCGGGACCCCCTGGGTGGGGTGGGGACCATTGGCCTCGTGGAGTTCACGGTAGGTGGCCAGGGCCGTGGCGGCACGGTTCCAGCTGGTGGCGGCACCGGGATCGGCGGGTCGTGGCCCGAGTTCGACGAGCCAGGGTTCGTGGCGTGTGATGGCCTGGTCGGCGAGCCGGCGGGCTCTGGTTTCGATGGCGTGGTTGTACTGGTCGAGGGTGGCGCGCACGGCTGGCGGGATGGCCAGGTTGGTGTCGGGGATGATCCCGGCGATCATCCGAACGCCGGGGTAGGCCACCTTCGGCCCATCGTCTGGGGTCGGGGATGATCCCGGCGATCATCCGAACGCCGGGGACACGGTTGGGGGTGTGGTCGTTTAGCGCCTGGACCCGGCGGGCCAGCAGCGAGGCTGGGTCGGTGGTGGTGTCTAGGTGGCCAGCGTTGATGGCCGCACTCAGAACGGTGGCGGGGTGTTGGCCCTGGGTGTGAGTTCTGCCCAGTTGGTGGCATAGCAGCCTGAACGCCTCGGAGACGATGACGTGCTCGGCTTGTTCCTGGGCCAGGCCACTGGTCTGGACCAGACCGGTCCAGTGGCCCGCCAGGGCGGTGTCGAGAATGATTTGGCGTTCGGTGCATAACTGTCGCAGGTTGCCCCACCGTCGTTGTTCGTCGGTGGCGGCGGTGTGGGCTGCGGGTTCGGTCCCGGTGTTGGCCAGTACCCGGGTCAAGACCGTGTGCGCGTCCCGGCCCGGGTCGGCGCCACCGTGATTTCTCCGAACGTCCCCAACGCCAGTCTCGGCCTACCGGGCATGACCGCCCCCGAACCCCTCGATGTCGGCCGGCGACTCTTCCAACCCCTCCAGCCAAGCCTGGACCTCCGAGACGCGAAACCGCAGCTCCCGGCCCACCCGGATCGCCCTGGGGCCCCTTCCCGCCGAGCGCAGGTCGTGGATCGCCTGGACCGCGAGACCCAAATGCGCCGCCAGTTGGCTCGTCGAGACCAG
>JAIRRT010000132.1 GCA_031255835.1 Bifidobacteriaceae bacterium
TCAGTTAAGCACCTCCGACCGGGCCGCTCGCCTGCCCGCTCGTGCTCAGCCCCATCGAGATGGATGTGCTTAAGTGACCAATTGGCGAGGGAGACGGCTCAATTGGTCAGTTAAGCACCTCCGACCAGGCCGTTCGCCTGCCCTTTTGTGCTCAGGCCCGTCGGGGTGGATGTGCTTAAGTGACCAATTGACGAGCCAGGCGAGCCAGGCGGCTCAATTGGTCAGTTAAGCACCTCCGGCGGGGCCGTTCGCCTGCCCGCTTGTGCTCAGCCGCATCGAGGTGGATGTGCTTAAGTGACCAAATGACGAGGGAGACGGCTCAATTGGTCACTTAAGCACCTTCGACCAGGGCAATCACGGTCACCGTCGTGGTCAGCTCTTTGGACGGCCAGTCCTCGACTGACCAACTGGCAAGGGAGGTGAGCCGCGGCCCTGGGAAGGTGGTCAGGTGGGGACGGTGGTGGGTGGTGAGGTGATCCATGGAGGCGGTGACCTGCGCGGTGAGGTGCAGCGGGGGGCGTCGCGTCACCTGACCACAGCAGGATCCGCCGATAGTTCGAAACCCCTGACCACACGCATCATCCCCAGAAATCTACGGTGACCGCCTTCAAGAGGCATGCCGCCAGCGGCATCCAACCCCTACCCAACGCCCGCACCACAACACGAACACCCAACGTTTGAACGCCATCGGCGGCCTCAAGCGCTCGGGGTGGGGCGCGAAACCGCGGGTGGACGATGACGGGAGTGACCAGTTCCTTTTGGGATTCGTTGCGCCGGGAGCGAACTTTGGGGGGTGGTGGGTACTCATTGTGGGTTTGTGGGGCGGGGGAATGTTCGCTCTATGTCTGGGGGGTGGTCTAGGATTGGCGCACTTGCCGTTGGAGGCCTGTGTCGCGCTGTTGCCTCCGCCGGCGCAATCCCAACAAGAATGGGGACGCAATGTTCGCGCCCCCATGGCCCGCCCCCGGGGACGTGCCCGAGAGGAATCGATGCCGATCCTGCGCCTTCTCGGCCCTGTATCTGGCTTCCGCTCGCGCCTGAACCGCTATCTGGTCGCTCCACTCACCATCCCCGGTGGGCCGGAGCGCACCTTGTTTCTTAAGGGCCGCATCAACCCACTAGGAAAGGAACACTCGGTGTCCCAGCCATCAACTGCAGCTGTACCCCAACAGCCGCGGCGCCGACGCAAGGTCCTTGCTGTCACAATCGCCGCATCGTTCGGCCTAGCCGGATTGGCCGCCACCTCGGCGCCGATCGCCCAGGCGGATGACACTCCCGCCTACATGAACGAGGCCCTACCGTTCGACGTCCGAGCGGCCGATCTGGTCTCGCGTATGACGTGGACTGAGAAGGTGGGGCAATTGCGCTCCTCCTCCTCGCCATCGTCCGTGCCTGGTGCTACTGAGAACCAGGCCATCCCCCGGCTGGGCGTTGTCGCCTACCGGTACTGGAACGAGGCGCTCCACGGCGTTGTCGGCGTTTCAGGCGCCACCTCCTTCCCCTCGGCCCTCGGCATCGGCTCCACCTGGAACCGCGCTCTGGTCAAGGAAATGGGAACCGCCATCGGCAGTGAGGCTCGCGCCGGAAACAACCGCGGCGACGGCAACGGCCTGACCTATTGGTCACCAACCGTCAATCTGAACCGCGACCCCCGCTGGGGCCGGGCAGATGAGTCCTACGGTGAAGATCCCTACCTGATGGGTGAGATCGGCAAACAGTTCGTTTCCGGTGTTCAGACCGGACATCCCACCTATACAAAGGCCGTCTCGACGCCCAAGCACTATTTTGCCAACAACGCTGAGAACTACCGCCGCAATGGCGATGCAGTGCTGAGCGAGCGAGCGCTGCACGAGTATTACACCCCAGCGTTTGCCGAGTTGACAGGCGTGGAAGGCTCTGCATCGCGGTCCTTCATGACCTCCTACAACAGGATCAACGGTGTTCCGGCATCGGCGTCCTTCTATGCGATTGAGACGCTTGCCCGCCGGACGTGGGGCTTTGACGGCTTCACGACCTCGGACTGCGACGCCATTCTGGACGAGCATCAGCGTCACCTTTGGGTTCCCGAAGGATTCGATCGGTCCATCACCGCTGCTGAGTCGACCGCATGGTCCCTCAAGGCCGGCACCGACTTGGCCTGCGACAACGGCAACTGGGCCCTGCAGTATGTGGGCAACGTTACCGACGCGCGTGATCAGGGCCTGATCACCGAGAACGACGTTGACGTAGTCCTGGTCCGCGTGTTCACCGAGCGCATGCGTCTTGGTGAGTTCGACGATGCCGCCAAGGTCCCCTATCGCGGCCAGGATTATTCCGTTGCTCAGATCGGCTCCAACTCCCCAGTTCATACCGCCATCGCCAACCAGATGGCTGATGAAGCTCCAGTCCTGCTGAAGAACGATGCCGTCACCGGCACCTCCGACAAAGCCCTGCCGCTCACGGCTGAGGACGCCGACAATGTCGTGTTGGTCGGCTACATGGCTACTGAAGCTGTGCTGGGTGGCTACTCCGGCAGCCCCTCGCCCGCTCCGATCAGCGCCCATGACGGCCTGATCCAGGCGGTCAAGTCCTACAACCCGAACGCCACTGTTCAGCAGATTGACGGCATCACTCCGAAGTACGGCGCCAAGCCTGGCGTGCGCGGCGTGAGGTTCACCGATGCTGCGGGCGACACAACCTTCACCTCCACCCCGCCGCCGCAGGCGCGCAACGATGTGTGGGATTGGCTGGGCTGGCAGGGCATTCAGTATGACCCAGTAGAGAACTATCCAACCGCCATGATGCCGAACCAGGACTGGGGCGGCATGTTCTCCATCACCACCACACTGCCGGCGGAAACCGAAAAGGTTTCGGTCCAGCAGATCTCCGAATCGAACGCCTTCATCCCCTGGACCGCGGGCACACCTTGCCCTCCAGGCATGACCTATATGGAGTTCTGGGGAATGGTGTTCTGCACCGGCATGGTGGACCAGGCCACCAACAACCCCGATCAGGCATCGTCGATCTACATTGGCGGAACGTTCGAGGTGCGTGAAGGCTCCGAGGTAGGCCCCATCGTGGCAACCCTCCCGGCCGATGGCGAATCCTCCTCCACAGTGTTCAGCTCTTACACCGGCACCACCGGTTCGCCTGTCACGCTGTACTTCCTCTACAAGCCGCCTACATACACCGTGTCACTGACCGCTCAAGAGGCTCAGGACATCCGCGACGCCAGCGCTGTTGTGGTCCGGGTTGGTACCCGTCAGGGCGAGTCTGCTGAGGAAATGGACCGCTACTCCATTGACCTGCCGCGCAACCAGACAGACCTGGTCCGGTTGGTCCGCCAGCTGAACCCCAAGACCGTGGTCTGGGTTGAGTCCGTGGGCCAGATGAACATTGAACCGTTCCGGGTGCCGTGGCAAGCTCCACCTAGCCTCGCCCCTGACGGACTGGCTTGGGACTGCACCACGTGTTCAGTTCCGGCCATCATCTGGGCCAACTACAACGGTCAAGCTCAGGGCCAGGCCTTTGGCCGGATCCTGTTCGGCAAGGCCAACCCGTCCGGCAAGCTGACCTACTCGTGGTACTCCAACATCCTCGACATCGGTCACGTCAATGACTACAACCTGTTGCCGACTTCCACCACCAAGGGCCGGACCTACCTGTACACCGACGCTCCGGTGTCCTATCCGTTCGGCTGGGGTCTTTCCTACTCGACGTTCGAGTACTCGAACATGAGGGTCGCTAAGTCCTCCATCTCTGGCGATGAGACTCTGTCTGTCTCGGTGGATGTCACCAACTCCTCCGCGATTGTCGGCAAGGAAGCGGTGCAGCTCTACGTGACCGCACCCGATTCCAACGGCAAGGACCGCCCCAAGCGTCAGCTGAAGGGCTTCGAGAAGGTTGCACTCGGCCCAGGCGCCACCAAGACGGTCACCATCGATGTTCCGGCTGATCAGCTTTGGTTCTGGGACGATGTCGCCGATGCCCGCACATATGATCTGGGCACCTGGACCTTCCGGATTGGCGGCAGCTCCGTTTCCGGCATCTCCGGCTCCTTCCAGCTGACATCCGCCCCGAGCGTTTCGCTCGGTGTGGTCATGGCGATCCCGAACGGCGTGGTGCTCAACACCGCTGCCCCGGGCAACACCATTGACGCTGGCCTGAGCGCCGCCCGGTCCGATGAGGGATTCTTCGACCTGTCTGACCGCGCGACGGTCAAGGTTGTCTACACCTCCTCTGATGATTCGGTTGCCACTGTGGATCAGACCGGAACCGTCTCACCAGCCGGCGCCGGCCATGCCGAGATCACGGCCACCGTCACCGTTGGTGACCAGACCAAGTCTGATTCGTTCCCGGTGATCGTCTATGACGGCGCCTTCGAGTCTGACCTGGGCGGCGAGCAGGTCACTCTGTTCGCTGATCAGCTGCTGTTTGCCGGCAGCACCATCACCCCAGCCGAAGCTGCTAGCGGTATCCAACTGGCCGCCTCCATGGCCGGCGATCCTGCCGCAACAGTTACGTATCTCATCGCGCCGATGGACGTCAACAACGCTGGCGCGGTTGTGACTCCGGCTGGTGAGCTGACGGCTAGCGGCGAGGGAATTGTTCGAGTCACCGCTGTTGCCCAGTCCAATGGCGATACGTTCGCGCGCACCGCCACCATCAAGGTTCAGGCCAACGAGCCCGTCGACGCCGTCGATTTGGGTGACGCCATCGACGAGGCTTCCAGCCCCACGCTTGATCAGGGCGACTTCACGTCAACCTCCTGGACTGCATTCCAGACCGCTTTGAGCGCAGCATCGGCCACGTTTGCCAATCCTGCGGCCACTCAGGCTCAGATCGATTCGGCCGTTGCCAGCCTGGCTTCAGCCCGCAGCGCTCTGCAGCCACGCGGCGATCTGACGCCACTGAACGCCGTTCTGACTGCCGTCTCGGCTTTGCCGCCGGCCAGTTACACCGCGGCGACCTGGGCTCCGCTCGCTCAGGCGCTTGATGCGGCCAGGGCACTGGCAGCCAACCCGGCTGCTGCGTCCCAGGCTCAGGTGGATGCGGCGGCAGCGGCCGTCAGCAGCGCCATCGACGGTCTGCGTCCGGTCACTCCGGAGCCTCCTGCGCCCGATACTTCGGTCCAGGATGCTCTGCAGGATCTGGTTGACCAGGTCGAAGCTCTCACGCCAGGCAACTCCACCGACGCTTCGTTGGCGCAGATCCAAGCTGCCCTCGCTGCAGCCCAGGCTGCTCTGACCAGCTCCAACGCCTCGGCCGCTCAGGTCAACGCCGCATTGGCAGCGTTGAGCGCCCTCACCGCGAAGCTGGCCCCGCTAGATACGCCTGTTGTTAATCCACCAAGTGCTACCCAGACGGTGCAGTTGGTCAAGGCGTCGCAGCGGACAGTCCGCCTGGTAGCGGGCAAGACGGTCAGCGTGGCCGCCAAGGGCTACACGGCCGGCGGCGCAGCCATGGGCACCGTGAAGTGGAAGTCCTCCAACAAGAAGGTTGCGACTGTCTCGGCATCGGGCAAGGTCACGGCCAAGAAGGCGGGCAAGGCAACGCTGACGGCCACGGCTGGCGGCAAGTCCACCACTGTCAAGGTGACTGTTGTTGCCAAGCGGCCCAAGGCCTACAAGTCGACCAAGGTTTCGGCTTCGGTCCCGGCAACGATGACGATCGGCCAGGTCGCCTACGTTTCCGGCTCCTACGCCCCAGCCAAGGCGACAGGCGCCAAGATCGGCTACGCCTCCTCCAACGCGGCTGTTGTCCAGGTCTCCTCCACCGGTCAGCTGGTGGCAAAGGCCGCGGGCAGCGCGACCATCACGGTCAAGACGCAGCACGCATCAAAGAAGTACACGGTGACGGTCCAGTAGTATCCAGACCGCTCACCTGCTCTTAGCAGGGCATGATGGAGCCGGGAGGTTCGTCCATTTCGGACCTCCCGGCTCCGTGTGCCGGGCGCCAACGCGCTAGGCACGCAATACCGAAAGGACCATCGAGATGACTCACAGACCAGCCAGCCGGACCCGCAATGCCATGGGTTCTCGGCTTGCCCGCACTGCTCGGCGCGGCGGGGGTGCCCGCTGGACGAGCGGCATCGTCGTTGCGGCGCTGATGCTGGCCGGCTGCGGATCAGGATCGGACCCCGAGGAGACCCCCTACACCCCCGATCCAGATGAGGTGGCAGTCTCAGACATTCGATGGCCCGACGATGGCGGCGGGCAGCCTGCGTTGGAGTTCCCGATGCCGCTTCGCTTGGCCGAGCCAACCGCGGCGTTCATGAGCGGCGGCGAAGGCGATCCGATTGAGCTGGGCAACCTGGTTGTCTTCGACTGCACAGTGTTCTCAGGCGAGGACGGCTCGGTGATCGAGTCAACGTTCAAGTCCGGCGAGCCGGAGAGCGTGATCTTGTCTGTCGATACAACCGAAGCCACAATGCTGGCGGCCTTTGTCCAGGCCAGGGTGGGTGCCCGCTTCGTCTACGGCCGCCCAGCCCCGGATCTGGTGGCCTTAGATGACACCTCACCTTCTGAACCTGCCTCGCCTGAGGCCACCCCAACCCCGCCAGCCGATGATGAGGTCAACCCAGAGGACCTCCTAGGTTATGAAGGCGTTGAGGAAGCAGCCGAGCCACTGCCGTCGATTCTCCTTGCCATCACGGTGCGCTCCACAACGCCCATGCCTGAGGCCGCAAGCGGCCAGGCAGTCACTCCCCCGGCCGGTCTTCCCGAGATCGAGTTCAACGAGGCCGGCGAGGCGACAATCACCCCAGCCGAAGGCGAACCCCCAACCGATCTAGTGGTCCAGCCACTGATCCAAGGCACAGGCCCGGCCGTCGAGGCTGACCAGGTGGTAGCTGTGAAGTACTCAGGCTGGCTGTGGGATGGCACCCTGTTCGATTCCACCTGGGGCGCTGAGGTCCCCGCTGCCTTCTCACTGTCCGGTGTGATCCAAGGCTGGGGCGAAGGCCTGGTAGGCCAAAACGTGGGATCACGCCTGCTGCTGATAGTGCCACCCTCACTCGGCTACGGCGGAGTGGGCACCGAAGCGGTCCCCCCAAGCTCAACGCTGATCTTCCTGATCGACCTCCTGGGCGCCTACTAAACCCAGCAGCGCGCCCTACAAGGGCTCGCGCAGGAGCGCCCGAGCCTGATAGTCCCGGGTCAACTCGTTAGGAACGCCAGTGATGGCGGCGATGATGTCCTCATAGGACACGTCCGTCATCGGCGCCTCACCGTTGATCCGTCCGTGACGCATCACCACCAGGCGGTCCGCCACTGCCTGGATATCAGCGAGGCTGTGGCTGATCATCATCACGCCGTGGCCGCTATCACGCAGGTGCTCCACCAAGTTGAGCACCTCAGCGGTTTGGGCGATTGACAGCGAACTGGTCGGCTCATCCAGCACAACAACCCGCGGTGAGCCGAGCATGGCGCGCGCCACGGCGGTGGACTGGCGCTGACCGCCAGAAAGCCCCGCCACCTTGGTGCGCACCGGCGGCATGCGCGCCCCGATCCGCCCCAGCACCTGGGCAGTGATCCGCTCCATGGCAGTCTCATCGAGCCGCCCGTTGCTGACCAGCTCACGCCCCAAGAACAGGTTGGAGACCACGTCCAGGTTGTCGCACAAAGCCAGTTCCTGGAACACAGCAGCAATCCCCACCCCATGAGCCGCCGATGGCGAGGGGATAGTGATCGGTTTGCCGTCCAGATACAGCTCGCCGCTGTCAGGCTGATGGATGCCAGCAATCACCTTGGCCAGCACCGACTTGCCGGCCGCGTTGTCGCCAACAACCCCGACAACCTCATGGGCAAAGATGTCGAAGTCCACCGTGTCCAACGCCCGGACCCGGCCAAACGTCTTCGATACTCGGCGCAACGACAACACCGGCGCCGATGGCGCAGTGGGCACCGGATCGGTCCGGTTCGGCAATGGTCTGACGTCTAGGGGGCCGGCATCGGCGGGCACCTTGTTCGTCCAGATCTCAGTAGACATGCGCGGCCTCCAGCGTTCCTATAGGCAAGGTGACGGAATCAAGAGCGAGCGCAACCGCCCCCCGCACCTCTGCGGCGGCACCGAGGCTGCTTTGGACAACCTCAAGTGTTGTGAACTGGCTTGACAGGCTTGCTCGAGCGGCTGCGGTACGCAGGGGTGCCAGGATGATCTCCCCAGCCGCTCCTAGTTCCCCGCCCACTACTACGCGCTGCGGGTTGAACACGTTGCACAGGGCGGCCAGGGCCACTCCGACGTACTCAGCCGAATCGGCCAACACCCTGGTGCATCCGACATCGCCGGCGAGGGCTTTGGCGATGATGTCTCGCAAGGCGAGGTTCCCGTGGGTGGCGCGCAGGGTCTCGACAAGGACGGTGGAATTGACAACGGTTTCGAGGCAGCCGCGGTTGCCGCACGTACACACGCGCCCGTTCTCAACAACCCGGATGTGGCCAATCTCCCCTGCCATGCCACTTTGGCCCCGCACCAGGCGGCCGTCCACCAGCAGCCCGGCGCCCACACCGTGGCCAACGTACAAAAAGACGGCGGCGTTGCAACCCTGTGCAGCGCCGTAGCGCTGCTCCGACACGATTGCCAGGTTGGCGTCATTGTCGATCCAGACCGGCTTGCCGATCCTTCGGGAGAACGATGTCGGAATGTCGACTTCATCCCATCCGCGCAGGATCCCGCTGGCTGAGAGCATGCCGGTGCGGACATCGACAGGAGCTGAGACCGCCACGCCGATGCCAAGCAGCTCCTCTGGGCGCCCGCCGACGGCCTCGACCATGTCCTGGATGAGCCGGGCTGCCCGGTCCATCCCGGTGTCCACCCGGTGCTCATGGGGCAGTGGCATGTGCTGCTCGGCCACCACGGTGCCGGCCATGTCAGCCAACTCGATGCGCAGCATGCGTTGGGAGAAGTGGACGCCGGCCACCATGCCGAGTTGCCGGGCAAGCGATACCTGCTGAGCGCGCCGGCCTGAACGGGAGACTGGTGCGGTCATCAGGACCCCAGCAGCAACCAACTCCTTAACTATGGTCGAGATCGTGGCTGTCGACAGGCCCGTGGCGCCGGCTAGCTCGACCTGGGTGATTGCCCCGAAGTGCTTGATGGCATCGACAATCCGTGCGCGGTTGGCTTCGCGCAGCGAACTCTGCGACCCCGGCGTCGCTCGGTCGACACTCACCCGGTGCAGTCTAGCGACCCCACAGGCGGGTGCGGGAGCCCGAACTTGGAGGAAAAAAGTTCCGCCGCGGACTGGACAAGTGGGGGGCGAGTGTGCTTGAGTTTGAGAACCGAAGTCACAGTTGCATAACGGTCCCCGCTGGCCTTGACCTCTTAACGCAAAGCAGGCTAGCGTTCAATCGCTCCGTTCCCTGGGGCACGTCCTTGAACAAGAGACAACCTATGGGAGTCGCGGCGCGATTTGCGGTGGCCCACACGGGACCATGCAGCGTGTCGCAACGACGAGACAGGCAGGTTTGGATATGAGCACACTGGTGTGGCACTTGTGTCGCCCGGGGTCGAGTTCCGTCCCTGCTGTTGGCTCTGGCCGTGGCCTCCCCCAACCGATGAAGGGACACGACATATGTCAGTAAGGAAATTCATGGCAGCGCTCGCGGGTGCTGCCCTTGCTATGGGTGCACTGGCCGCTTGCGGCGGCGGCGGCGATGAGCCTGCCGATGACACCTCGACAACCGAAGAGGCGCCGCCAGCTGACGACGCCGGTGACGTTGAAGAGGAGCCCGCCGATGAGGCACCGCCCGCGGCAAACCCGGCCGACACCCTAGTCGGCATCACCATGCCCGCCCGTTCTCTAGAGCGCTGGAACCGCGATGGCGCCAAGCTCCAGGAACTGCTCGATGGGATGGGCTATCAGACAGACCTTCAGTACGCAGAGAACGAGCCCGAGACCCAGGTCTCTCAGCTTGAGAACCAGATCAACGCTGGCGCGAAGATCCTCGTTGTGGCCTCGATCGACTCTGAGTCGCTCGCACCCGTGCTGCAGACTGCTCGCGATGAGGGCGTCATCATCATCGCTTATGACCGCCTCCTCATGAACACCCCGAACGTTGACTACTACGCCACGTTCGACAACGCCGGTGTCGGCGCGATGCAGGGTGAGTATCTTGCAGAGACGCTCGAACTCGAAACTGCCGAAGGCCCCATCTACTTCGAGGCTTTCGCTGGCTCTGATGACGACAACAACGCTGGCCTGTTCTTCGGCGGCGCTTGGGACGTTCTCCAGCCGTACCTCGAGTCCGGCGTTCTTGAGTGCGCTTCGGGCAAGTGCCCGGCCAGCAAGGAGCAGTGGACCGACGTGGCCATCCACGCTTGGGACACCGCTGCTGCTCAGGACGAGATGGAGACCCGTCTCAACTCGTTCTACACCGACAACAAGGTTCAGGCCGTCCTCTCTCCGAACGATTCCTTGGCTCTCGGCATTGCCCAGGCCCTGGATTCGGCCGGTTATGTGGTCGGCGAGGACTACCCGCTCCTCACCGGGCAGGACGGTGACGAGGCCAACGTCAAGAACATCATCGCTGGCAAGCAGTCGATGACTGTGTTCAAGGACACCCGCCTCCTCGCCGCCGCCGTCGCCGATCTGGTCAACCAGCTCGCGTCCGGCACCGCTGCCACCACCAACGCTTCCTACAACAACGACATCCAGGACGTTCCGACCGTTCAGCTCGACCCAGTGGTCGTCACGGCTGACTCGGTTCAGACCATTCTGGTTGACTCCGACTTCTACACTGCCGAGCAACTCGGCCTGTAGCACTCGGCTTTGGACTAGCCCGGGGGCTTGATCCCGGGTAACAGACCAACAGGGGCGGGGGCGGGGGGCCCCGCCCGGCCCCCCGCCCCCCCCCCGCCCCGGCACCCCCCCCC
>JAIRRT010000135.1 GCA_031255835.1 Bifidobacteriaceae bacterium
GATGAACCCAGCCGCACGGCGGGCGTCTACGGAACCACCTACGCAGGCGCAACCGGACTAGCCGGCCCACCCGGCGCCCCGCCCGCGCCTGAAGCGCCAGCACCTGACAAGCCTGCCGCGGATGGCGACTCGGCGGAAGCACCTGCCGCTCCGGCGGGGGGGAAGAAGTCTCGGCGGTGGCTTGTTGCTGGGTTGGCTGTGGTGGCTTTGTTGGCTGTGGTGTTTGCCGTTATGGGGCTCCTTGGGGTGTTCCGCCAGGGCGACACCGGCGGGGATGCGAGCAGCACCACCACGGCTGACGCCTCGCCGCTGGCTGAGCTCTCTGTCGCGGCTGCACCGGATGACACCGACGGCAACACCGATCCCGACAACCCACCCGCGGACACCGACCAACCTCAAGGCGAGCCCACCGGCGCAAACCCCGACGAGGCAGACGGTGACGCGGCCGGGGAGGGTACGGCATCGGGCAGCGGCGAAGAGGAGGGGGAGACCGAGCCGGACCAGGCGGAGGACCCAGCCGCACCCGATGGCGAGGCGCCGGCGGACTTCTGCGCCGCGCTGCGCCAATCCGAGGAGGCGCTCACAGAGCTCCAGGTCAACCCGAATGACCTGCAGGGCATGGCCGGCCCGATGCAGGCCTACCTCACGGCCATCCAGGCGGCGCGGGACCTCGCGCCGGAGGAGGTCAGGGCTGATCTTGACGTGATAGTCGCCTACTGGGAGCCGCTGGTCGCGGCGGCCAACAACCCGCTCTCGGCACCCGACAACCTCGGGTCAATCGAGATCATGGAACAATATGCGGATGCGATGACCAACTTGTACTCCAAACAAGGTGCCCTATGCAACTAACCCCACCCCGCACCACACCATCCCCCTCCCGTCCGCGCAGGCTGACGATGCCGCAACTCACCTTCGCGGGATTGGCTGGTGCGACATGCGGCTGACGGAACCCTGCGCCACCCATTCCCGTCCGCGCAGGCTGACGATGCCGCGACTCACCTTCGCGGCGCTGGCTGCGGCGATGCTGGCGCTGGTGGGGTGCTCGGGCGGGGAGCCTGACGAGGAGGAGTTCGACAGGGCCGCGTATTGCGACGCGATGCACGGCATGGCGCCTTCCATCGACGCGGACGCGATGCGTGAGGGCGATGCCGCCGCGCACGAGGAAGCCATCCAGACCTACACGCATCTGGCCGGGCTCGCCCCGGACGAGCTGCGCCACGAGTGGCAGGTGATCATCACCGGCGTATCCCAGATAGTTCGCGAGGCAGGCGGCGAGGACGCAGCCACAGACCGCGAAGCCGCCGAGTTCCGCCAGGCCTACCAGACCGTCTACTCCGACTACATCGACTCCTGCCTAGAAGTAACCCTCCCCGGCGGGTAAGCCTGCCACCGCGCTAGTGGGCTGGCGCCCGGCAGGTCCTGTCCGCCCGCCGCCATGCGACCGCCTTGCGCGGCACCAGCGAGCCGCCAACGTGTGGGCAACCCCCACCACGCCAGCACGGCGGGCAACTCGCGGCGGGCGGGTCGGTAGAGTTGGGGGTTGTGTCTGGTGTTGCTGGTTCTGATCAGTTGGTTTTGTCGCTGTCTTGCCCCGATGGGCCCGGGATTGTTCACGCCGTAACCGGCGCGATCGCCTCGGTGGACGGCAACATTGTCGAGTCCCAGCAGTTTGGCGATCCGACATCGGGCCGGTTCTTCATGCGGGTCCAGATGGAGGCGGTTGCCGACCCCCCGGCCCTGCGCGCCGCGCTCCAGCCCACCGCCGAGCGCTTCTCCATGGAGTGGAACCTGGACACCGTCGGCCGCCCAATGCGCACCTTGATCATGGTGTCCAAGGCGTCGCACTGCCTGTATGACCTGCTGTACCGCCGCTCGCAGGAACACTTGCCGGCCGACATCGTCGCTGTGGTCTCCAACCACACGTACCTGTCCGATGTCGCGGCGTTCTATGACGTTCCGTTCCACCACATCCCTGTCGCGCCGGATGCAAAGGACCAGGCCGAGCAGGAGCTGATGAAGTTGATTGGGCGGCTCGATGTCGAGTTGGTGGTGCTTGCCCGCTACATGCAGATCCTGTCCGATCAGTTCTGCTCCGCGCTGCCGGGTCGGATCATCAACATCCACCACTCGTTCCTGCCCAGCTTCAAGGGCGCTCGGCCCTATGACCAGGCATATCGCCGCGGAGTGAAGCTCATCGGGGCGACGGCGCACTATGTGACGGCCAATCTTGATTCCGGCCCGATCATCGAGCAGGACGTAGAGCGCGTCACCCACGCCGACCACCCAGGGGACCTGGTTGCTCTAGGCGAGGATGTTGAGCGCCGAGCCCTAGCGCGAGCAGTCCGCTGGCACGCCGAACACCGAATCCTAATCAACGAAGGCCGAACAGTAGTCTTCCGCTAGCCCCCAAGCCCCACCCCGCACCATAACGCGAACACCCAACGTTTGAACGCCATCGGCGGCGAGAGCGACAGGCACCGAGAGCGACTGCCACCGAGAGCGACTGTCAAGTCTCACTTGGTGTGTACACTCAGAACGACCGCAAGTGCCCAAACCACCTCCCCACCTGCATGCCTTCCCCCCGTTTTGAGCACTTCCGGTCGCCCCGCCACCCCCACCCCCCCCGCGCTGAGCACGAATCCGCCCCCACCCCCCCCCCGGTCACCGCCCCAACAGCCCAAAAAACCCCATCACCCGCGGCTTTACGGCCCGTATTGAGCAGTTGCGGTTGTCGCCATGACAGCTCTCGCAGTGACCCTGCCCCCGATGGCGTTCAAGCACTCGGTGTTCGCCTTGTGGTGCTGGGGTTGGGTAGCGGTTGGATGCCGCTGGCGGCATGCCTTTTGAACGCGGTCACCCACCCGCCGATGGCGTTCAAGCATCGGGTGTTCGCCTTGTGGTGCGGGCGTTGCGTAGGGGTTCGATGCCGCTGGCGGCATGCCTTCTGAAGGCGGTCACCCAAATCTTCTGGGGATGATGCATGTGGTCCAGTAGTTCCCAAGTCCGATCAGTCTTGCTGTGGTTCAGGGTGTTGACTCCCCCAGGACCTGGGGCAGGTTCCTTCCCGAAAGGCTGCCCCCCCTTTTCGCCCCGGCGCTGCCACCACCCTTCCCCCTTCCGCCCTCCGCTGACACCGCCACCCAAACAACCTCCCCCGAT
>JAIRRT010000196.1 GCA_031255835.1 Bifidobacteriaceae bacterium
CGGGCCTCCTTCCAACCCCCAAGTCCGATGCCGGCTGCCGAGGCTCCTGCGCCTACGGAACCTTGTGCATCCGCCGAGCCTCCCGAACCGGCCGCGCCAACCGGGCCGCCTGGACCTCCCGTGTTCACTGAGCCGCCAGCGCCCACCGCACCAACCGGGCCGCCAACGCCAACCGGGCCGTCCAAGCCCAGAATCGCGACGGCGATTGACGCTGAGATCACTGAGGTGAAGGTGGCGTTGGCTGCCCATCCGTGCCATCGCTGCCCCGACAGGGAAACCCACGCCCGGTGGGCTGGCCGCCTGGAGCGGGCCCACGCCGAGAGGGCTGCCCTGGCCGCCAAGATCGAGGGGCGCACAACATCGGTTGCCCGGCAGTTCGACCGGGTCTGCCAGGTGCTTGAGGACGCCGGATACATCGCCGAGCAGGACGGCAAATGGCACGCCACACCGGCCGGTCGCATCCTGGCCCGCATCTATGCCGAACGCGACATCCTGATAGCCCAAGGGGTGCGAACCGGTGTTTGGGACGCGTTGGCGCCAGCCGATCTGGCCGGAGTTGTCACGGCGCTGGTGTTCGAGACCAAGGAGGGACCGGCATCGTCGGTGGTGCCTGATTCGATGCGGGCTGCTGTCAAGGCGACAAACGCGTTGGCCGTCGAGTTGGGGGAGCGAGAGCGCCACGCCGGCGTCCCGGTGACCGAGCCACCCGATACCAGCGCCTCGACGGCCGTGGCCATGTGGGCCAGGGGAGAGCCGTTGGCGCGGGTGATCGATGAGAACCTCTCGCCCGGAGACTTTGTCCGCCTCGCATCTCAACTGCTGGACGTTTTGGATCAAATCGCCGATGTCGCACCCAACCCGGAACTGCGTTCTTGCGCCCGCCAAGCCTTCCGTGCAGTGCGTCGCGGAGTGGTTCTGACATCAATTCCCTGACCGATGGCAGGTAGATTCACCTAGGCAGACTTGCAACCCCAACTTGAGCTTCAGCGACACGCCCAGCGACTCGCCGCCACTCACGAATCGGTCACAACTCACTTCGCCGCAACACCCCTGGTCTTGAGCCTATGTGCAGGTCAAATGGGGTTTGGCGATATTTGCCAAGCGCGGTAGCTTGTGGACTCGTCCAATGGACCTGTGATGCGACCAGGACCGGTCAGTCACAGGCCGAAGGACTCAACGGCCGGCCCGCACGCTCACTAGACAACACCGGGGCACACGTCTTCGCCCTGCGCGGCCCGAAGGGTGTGCGGACCGGCCAAACTCTCTCCTGACCCACCGCGCCGGCCGTATGCTGGGCGCCGTGTCAACGCCGGTATCCCTGCCCGTGCGCCTGGCATATGTCGCTTTGGCCGCCCTTGCCGGTGCCCTGGCCTACACCGCATTCCCGGCCCTGAACCTGTGGCCCGCCGCACCTGTTGCCATAGCTTTGCTGATGGTCGCCTTGAACCGGCTCGGTCCGGCCATGGGCTATCTGGCCGCCACGGTGTTTGGACTTGCCCTGTTCACACCACTGCTGTGGTGGGCAGCCGTCGCAGCAGGAAAAGTGCCCTGGGTCATCTTGACCATCGCCACCTCCGCAATGGTTGGCCTGGTGGGCCTTGCCTGGCCACTGATCCGCCGCCTGCCACCCATCGCCGCCTCACCAGCCCTCAGCGCACTAGCGTTCGCCGTCCTGTGGGCCGCAGTGGAGGAACTGCGGGCAATCGCCCCGCTGGGCGGCTTCCCCTGGGGCCGTCTCGCCTTCTCCCAAACATCCTCGCCGATGGCGGACCTCGCCTTTCTGGGCGGCTCACCTGCCGTATCGCTTGCCGCAGCCCTGGCTGGGGCGCTGCTGCCAGCGGTGTTCACCCACCTGCGAGGCGGACGCACCTGGGCTGCCTGCGGTGTGGCCGCGTTGGCGGCTGGGCTGGCACTAGGCCCCGGGCTCATCCCGCTGGACCAACGGGCCGAGGCCGGTTCGCTGCGTATCGCTGCTGTTCAGGGCGGGGGAGAGGGCGATGTTTTCCCTGAGGGTGTCACCCGCGGCCGGGCCGTGCTCAACTTGCACTCCGACGTCACCGCCGAGCTGCTGACCCAGATCGGCTCTAACGCGATTGACCTGCTGATTTGGCCTGAGGATGCCGTCGCTTTCGATCTGAACCACCGGCCCGATGTCGCCAAAGAGTTGGGGCAAATCGCCACCGCTGCAGGGGCGCCGCTGCTCCTGGGCGCCAACGAGTTCCCCGACGGTGGCGGCCGCTACAACGTCTCACTGCTTATAGAGCCGGGCGGGAACATTGCCGGGCGCTACGCCAAACGGCACCCGGTGCCGTTTGGCGAATACATACCCTGGCGCTCTGTGGCCCGGCGCGTCACCGACGCTGTCGATAGGGTCCGGATCGACACCCTGCCGGGCGATGAAGTCGGTGTGGTCGATGTCCCCGTTGCCCGCACCGGCACAAATGTGCGGGTCGGTGAGGTGATCTGCTTCGAGGTTGTGCATGATTCCCTCATGCGTGACACGGTCCAGGCCGGTGCCGAGTTGGTCGTTGCGCAGACAAACAACGCCTCGTTCGGCACCTCAACCGAGTCGGTCCAGCAGCTCGCCATGTCACGCTTGCGGGCCATCGAGCTGGGGCGCACCGTTGTCCACATCTCCACAACGGGAGTCTCGGCGGTGATCTCTCCGGCCGGCATCGTCCTTGATGAGGCTGACGCTTTCACGCGGGCCACCATGGTCCAAACTGTCCCGCTACGCACCACGCTGACGCCCGCAGCACGCTACGGCGGGGCGATAGGCTGGGGGATCGCAGCGCTTGGGGCGGGCCTGATTCTGACCGGCCTTGCAGCGGCGATCTACCGTTCACGGCGAAAGGCCTGACCGATGCCAAAACGCACACTCGTCGTCATACCCACGTACAATGAAATCGAATCGTTACCTCGAGTTTTGACCCGGTTGCGGCAAGCTGTGCCGGCGGCCGATGTGCTGATTGTGGACGATGACAGCCCCGACGGAACCGGCAAATGGGCGGACGCCCAAGCCCAGGATGATCCGGCCATCCACGTGATGCATCATGGCGTCAAGGCCGGTTTGGGTGGGGCATACGTCGATGGTTTCACCTGGGGGCTAGGTGAAGGGTATGACGTATTGTGTACGATGGACGCAGATGGATCACATCGCCCTGAACAGTTGCCAAGTCTCCTCAAAGCCATCGACGATGGCGCAGACCTAGCCATCGGTTCGCGTTGGATACGTGGGGGAGAGGTGGTCAACTGGCCCAAATCCCGCGAGTTCCTATCCCGCGGAGGCAACATCTACATCGCCGCAGTCATGGGTTTGCGCATCCGCGACGCCACAGCAGGTTTCCGGGCATTTCGCGCTGACCTGCTGCGACGCGTCGATTTGTCCAGTGTGGATGCGCGCGGATTTGTGTTCACCGTCGATATGTCGCGCCGGGCTGTAGCCGCTGGCGCCAATGTGGTCGAGGTTCCGATCAGTTTTGTGGAGCGCGAGGCCGGGGTGTCGAAGATGAGTTCCGACATCTTCTTTGAATCCCTGGGCAAAGTGACGCGCTGGGGGATCCGCATGCGCCTGGCACGCCTGCACCCCAAACGCCACTGAGCAGCGCTCGCCGGGGCTCTAGTGGACCGGTTGGAGCCGCCTGGCGCGCAACAGATCGAGCCGCTCGGCTAGAAGCGCCTCAAGTTCTTCGATGGTCCGGCGTTCCAGCACCATCTCCCAGTGACTACGCGGCCGCCTGACTTCAGTCGGCTCGGCATCGCCACGGTCCCGGGCATACGCCTCGACGCCGCAACGGCAGTTCCACACCATCGGCACTTCGGCTTCAATCGAGAGGGGCACAACGAGGCTGTGACCTGACGGGCAGTCGTAGACAACATGGACGCGTTCGGCGAACTCGACGCCATCGTCCGATTCCATTGACCTCAGACCAATGCCCATGCCACGCAAAGAACGGTCCACCGGACTTGCTCCTTCCATGATGCGCCGCGGGCGCACCATGCGCACCGCGCAAGCCTGCGTACCCGAGCGCCACTTGGGCGCCGCAGCTTCGCACCGGCTCACGCTTAACACGCTTAACGTCGATTCTGGGGACCGCGTTCCCCAGGTCCGTGGCGTCCCACCACAAGGACACACGGCACAACGTCCACCCCCCAGGTCCGATTCCGTGTTTTCGCTGACCGGCGAACTATCCGGGCCGTAGTTCGGCCCCCGAATCACCCCAAAACCCTGTGAGCCGACTCACAACCCGAAAGACCCACCCACCCCGGTAGCCGATAAGGGATGTTATGTCCGTTCCGCCCCCTTCGGGGGGCGGAACGGACAGAACATCCTTGCTGGACCTGCACTCGGCCAGGCGCCTCGGTTCGGAGCGCGGGTGATGGCGGACAGCACGTCTCGACTGGTCCTTGCCGTTGCTCTGGCGCACCATCGGTGTTTTGGGAACTTGGGGTTGTCGCGGCCCTGCCGCTTACGGGGGTGGTTGGGTCCAGCCTTGGGGTGGGGCGAACCATTCGATTTTGGGTGGGGCTGATGCTAGGGCTGTTAGGGCTGCGGCTAGTTCGGAGTCGAAGCCGGTGATGCGTTCGGACAGGAGGTCTAGGTATTCGCCCCAGGTGTCGATTGTGTATTGCTCCACTATTTGTTCTGGGTTGGTTAGGTCTTGCCAGATTGTCCAGTGTTGGGCGCCCATGCGGCGGCGGGACAGCTCCACTCGCCTGGCTTGGTGGTCAAAGGCGTCCAGGTTGGCGGCGGGGACCTTGTAGGTGAGGCGGACGTGGATTGGGCCGTCATCGGGGGCGGGTTGTGTTGGGAGGTTGGGGGGCGAGACGGTTTGGGGTGTGCGGTCCAGTTGGCCGGTGTTCGGCATTAGGGGCCACCACATCAGTGTGACGGCACCGGCCAGCAGGAGCCCTGCTGCTACTAGCAGTGTGAACGTCAGGTTGAGCCAGTTGGCGACACTCCCCCACACAACGGCGCCCAGGCCCTGACCGCCCATGAACACCAGGATGTAGGCGGAGGCTCCGCGTGCTCGCACCCAGGCCGGCAGGGTTAGTTGCAGGCCGGTTTGCAGGACGGTCAGCACCACTACCCAGCCGATGCCGGCCACCACCAGCACCGCCCAGACCACCGCTGGCACCTCCACCATCGCCACCGCGCAGATCCCGGCGGCAAACGCGACCGTGGCGCCGGCAAGTACTGCCGTCATCGGCAGCTTGATGCAGATTTTGGGTCCGATGACGGCCCCCACCACCGCGCCTACCCCAAGTGCCGCGAGGCCCACCCCGTAGCCGGCCGAGCCGAGCCCCAGCAGGTTGCGTGAGGCAACCGCTAGCAGCGACCACAGGGCCGATCCGGGCACCACAAACAGGCCCGAACGCAGCAGGATTCGGCGGATCGCAGGCGCCGAACGGACATAACGCAGTCCTGCCCGCACGGCACTGGCCATGGAGGCGGACGATGTTCGCGAAGGCTGCTCGCGCCATCGTGCAAGGGTCACAACCACCACAACGGTTGTGGCGGCATTGATTCCGAACACCGCTGCCGGACCGATCCAGGCCAGCAGTCCCCCGGCCAATGCCGGTCCGATGGCGCGTGCCAGGTTGACGTTGGCACCGTTCAGTGCCAGGGCAGGCGGCAACAATTGGCGCGGGACCAAGTCAGGTTGGATGGCCTGCCAGGCTGGCCCGGCCATGGCGGCCGCGCACCCCAGGATGAACGTCACACCCAGCAACACTGCAGGTCCGGCCAGACCAGCCCATTGCAGCAACGCCAACGCGCCGGTTGCTGTGGTCATGATGATCTGCAACACGAGCAGGTAGCGGCGTCTGTCCAGCGAATCGGACAGCACTCCAGCAGGCAGAGACAACAACAGCACCGGCAGCAAAGTGGCGGCCTGTACAAGGGAGGTCAGCAGGGCGGCGTGACGCAGATCCACCAGCACCCATTGGGCGGCCACTGACTGCATCCAGGTGCCGATGTTGGAGATGAGTTGGGCGGTCCAAAGCGCCCGGAACGCCGGTATGGCCAGGGCGGCCAGCGGGCCGGTGCGGTGGAATGCTGAGGGGTCCGGTTGAGCCTGAGCCTGGGCCATTTTGCGACGCTATCAGCCGCCTGGCCTACCTAAGCGGGCCGTGGCCCCCTGGTCTCACAAGGTCTTAGCCGATGCGACGGGCGCGGCGCCTGGCCGCCAGTTCGTCCACCACCGGCGTTTCCTCGATGGCGCCGTCAGTGCGTTCAGAGGGCAGCTCAGACAGTGAGCCTTCAACCTCACGCCACACTCGCCCAACAGCGATCCCAAACACGCCTTGACCGCCTTGGACCAGGTCAAATACCTCATCAGCGCTGGTGCACTCATACACCGAAGCACCGTCGCTCATCAGGGTCAGTTGGGCCAGCTCCTCCACTCCGCGTGAACGCAGATGGGAAACTGCGGCCCGGATCTGCTGCAGCGACACACCGGTGTCCAGCAGGCGTTTGACAACCTTGAGCACCAAGATGTCGCGGAATGAGTAGAGGCGTTGTGTGCCAGATCCGGTGGCCGGACGAATGCTCGGCTCAACCAGCCCTGTGCGGGCCCAATAGTCGAGTTGGCGGTAGGTGATACCGGCGGCACGGCAGGCAGTTGGCCCGCGGAACCCGACTGGCTCGTCCACTGCTCGGCCGCCAAAAAGCAACCCTTGGACACTGGACGGTTCAGGCATTTGGGGGAAGTCGGGGCTCACTGCTGCCTCCTTCGTGCGGACCCCGCCGGAAACCCGGCGGCGGCACGTGCCACGTTAGGCCTGACGTCCTGACCGGTCAACGACCCAACCCCCGGCGTGTCGCGTCGGCATGTCTTAACTTCAAGCACAAAGTGAAGGATGGCATCCCCCATCGGGTCACCTCGCTAGTCCCCTATAGCCCTCGATGGGTCAACGTGGCATGAAGCACTGCCTGAGATAACTGTGCCATGGACTCGGCGATTTCCCCGGCTAAAGCTGCGGCGCGTTCACGTTCCGCCGCACCACTCCCCCGCCGGGCCGCTGTGGCCGATTCGATCAGATCGGCCTGCCGGGCCACAGCCTGGAACACCGGCCGCAAATGCCGCACCTGCAAACCGAGGTCTTCCAGCGCCATCGTCGCTTCTACCGCCGCGGTGAGCGCACCGCCGCTGATGGAGCGTGCGTCCAGGTCAAGGCCAGCAGCCTGGCAGACCTCGTCCACCAGAGCTTGGCTCGCTCCGGTCAGCTCAGCCACCTCAGCGGTGTCCATCCGCGCGGCACCAGAAATGGTCCGCGGCCCGGGCATCGCAGCAGCCGCCTCAGGTGAGCCAGGCGCCCGGTCCAGCGCATCCAACCGGTCCCGAATCACCCGCAACGGCAGATATTGGTCCCGCTGAGCAGTCAAAACGAACCGCAGCCGCTCAACATCGGCCGGACAGTACTTGCGGTAGCCAGCAGGTGTGCGGGCAGGAGCCACCAACCCCTGCTCCTCCAGGTAGCGCAACTTCGATGGGCTCAGCGCAGGAAACTCCACACCCAAATCGGCCAGCACATCACCGATCGACATGGTGGCACGCCGCGACACCCCCTGGGGCCACCCACTCGACGCCGGCTCAGCCGCATAGCGCTGCGACGGCAAACTCATGCCAGGCCTCCCGCAGTGTTGCGCAGCTCATGGCGCCGCGGTGAGGGATGGAACGTCAGGCGGTATTTGCCGATCTGCACCTCATCGCCTGGCTGCAACCGAGCCTCATCGACGCGTTGGCGGTTGACATACGTGCCGTTGAGTGAGCCGGCGTCACGCACCGTGAAAACCCCCACGTCAGCACCGAACTCGGCGTGTACGCGAGACACGGTGACATCGTCAAGGAAAATGTCCGCTTTGGTGGACCGGCCAGCGGTGGTGACCGGTGCATCGAGCAGGAACCGCGCCCCAGCGTTGGGGCCGCGCTGCACAACCAGCAGGGCCGATGTCGGAGGAAGCGCCTCTATGGCGGCCACAGCGTCAGGGGTCAGCCCGGAGGCCAGGACTGTGCCTTCCTCAGGGACCAGACCGCCGATGGCGATAGTGGAATCGCGCAGTCCGACATCGTCGTTGGCCATTGTGTCCTCCTTGATGGGACGCCTCGAGGCAGGGTGGCACTCCGGAAGCTCGGGACTACCTTACCCGGGCCATACCCGGGTGTGTCGCGTCAGTTTCATGGTTCTGGGACTGGTGAAGCGAACTCGAAGCTCGGAACCTCGGCCACTTGATCGATGGTCAGAGATTCTTGGTGCCGCAAATCATGGGTTCCACCAGCGTTTCTGATCGAGGCGAGCGCCCCGCCCGGAATGTTCAGAGCTGTCTCGATGGTAGTCGGATCCCCGATGGCCCGGAACTCGAATGGTGGGCTGACCGCTCGCCCATCGATCTCAATTACCGGCTCGCCACCTTGAGATCCGTCCGCCACCCAGGTAGCAGCCGTGATTCGGATATCGGCCACCGACATTGCTTCAGCACCAGCGTTGCGTAGTTCTTCGATCACGTGATACAGGGACGATGCCGTCACTCGCCCTGCCGGGTCATAGATCCGCAGTACAACACCTGGGCCTTCAGCTGGCAAAGTGCCCGCAAGAATCCCTTGCACCCGCAGACGTTCGGCAGCAGCATCGGCGGCTGCTGCCGCCTGGCCGCGGGTCGATTCCAGCTCCGCGCGTTGATCCTCCAACGCCAAGTTTTGGGCTGACAGATCACTCGCCCTGCGCGATAGCTGGTCCAAAAGCTCAACCAGTTCCGACTCCCTCAGCGAGGAATAGTCCGCCCCCGCGGTGTGCCGCACCTGGGTGACTGCGCCAAATCCGAGCAGGGCGCACAGTGCGCCGGCAATGAGTTGGGAACGTGAGGCGCGTGGCGCCAACGCCCTGGCCAAGGTCCGCCACGGCGCCCCAGCCCGGCCAGGAGAACCAGCTGGCTGGGGGGTTGGGGAGGTGGGGGACGGCATCGGCGGGCTCATGCTTTGAACAGGCGACGGCGAATGGCGGCCACGTTGGAGAAGATCCGGATACCCAACACCACAACCACGGCTGTCGAAAGCTGCGTGCCAACCCCCAGCTGGTCTCCTAGGAACACAATGAACGAGGCCACCACCACGTTCGAGAGGAACGAGACCACGAATACGCGGTCATCGAACAGCCCGTCCAACACCGCCCTGGCTGCCCCTGCCAGCGCATCGAGTGCCGCAACAACAGCTATCGGCAGGTAGGGCGCCAGCTCGGGGGGAACAGTGGGATGGATCAGCAATCCGACCACAACCCCAATGGCCAGGCCGATCAACGCGATCACGGGATGCTTCCTTCCTCCGGCACCAGCACCTGCGCCGATTCGGGCTGTTTGGCGTAGTACAGCGAACCACGGCCACCGGCGGCGGGCAGTTCTATATCCGAACGAACGGACAAGTCGATCCGGGCGCTGAACTCGTTTCGGAGCAACGCTATCCGAGCACCACCGTCGGTCCGAGCCAATTTGATCTCCAACACCTGTCCGTCGCCTATCGCATCGATCCGATATGGCGGGGCAACCGGCGTCAAATCGACGTGAATTGCCTGGCCAGCTGCGCTAATGGGCGATGTTGTTGTCAGCCGGACCCCGTTTACGGCAACGGCTTCAGCACCTGAACGCCACAGGCCGTTGACCACCACTTGGATATCTGCCGCCCTGATCCGGGCTATCTCCCCCTCGGCTTCCACAGCGTCCGGGTCCTCAGACATGGTGACGCTGAGACCTGGGCCTCTCACCGCGGCGGCGCCGGCAGCGATGCCGATCAGCGAAGCCTGGCGGGCGGCCTCAGGGTCCACCTTGGCTAGCACCTCGTGTTCCAGCGCCTCGACTTGCCGGGTCAGCTCGCGGTTCTCATCGCCCAGCTCAGCCACCTCGCGCTGGCGTGTCTCAGCATCCTCGATCAGGGTCCTAGCGGCCCTGGAGGCGTCCGGATTCGGTGCCCTCAGTGCCGCCACAGCAGCCCCAGCAGCCAATCCGAGGACGATGGCGATCCCAGCGGCCAGCGCTTTGACGCCCGGTTTGACTGTGGTCGCCTCGCCGGCGGCGCGGCGTTGGGCAGCTTCGGCGTAGCCGGCATCGAGGGGGCGTTCCATCACCTCGTTGAGCAGGGTCATCGAGGCGTCCACCGCATGGCGGACTGCCTGGCGGGCCCTTCCGGTTGGCCCGGTCATGGTGAGGCCTCGCGGTGTGGGTTTGGGGCGGCATCGTGGGCAAAGACTGGACGGATGTAGGCGATGGCTGAGACCCAGTACAGGCCGACAGACCAGATCGCGAAGGCCCAGCCGACTATCCAGGCCAGGTTGCCGTACCACCCGCCCAGGGAAGCCAGCAGCAGCATCGGCAAGGCGTACATCAGACCCAGTGTGGCGACCTTGCCCACAAACACCACCTGTGGCAGCGGCTGGCCGCGGCGGCGCAACACGATCAAGGCGATCCCGACGGCGGCTTCACGGGCAAGTAGGACGGCCAGCAGCCACCACGGGATGATCGAACGCCAGGCCATCCCAATCACAGTCACGGCGATGAACGCCCTGTCAGCTGCCGGATCGAGGATGCGCCCAAGCTGGGAGTACTGGCCAAGGCGCCGGGCAAGCGCGCCATCGAGCCAGTCGGTCAGCCCTGAGATTGCCAGCACGCCGATGGCGGCCACGTCGGCTTCACGCCACAACAGCCAGGCGAACACTGGCACAAGACCCAGGCGGGCAAACGAGATGACATTGGGCACTGTCCACACGCGCCCAGCCATGCGCCAGCTCCCTCCCAGGTGACCCCACGGCAGGTCCGGGGCGGATCTGCCGCAACCCAGGGTACGCGGTGGGCCGGTGTTGGCGAGGGCGAACCCGCGTGGCGTTGGGCGTGGCGGCTGGCGGTCCGGCGGGCGCTAGGCTCGGCGGATGGCATCGCAGACGGCTGGGTGGGCGGTGTTGGCTGCCCCAGCCGAGGCGACAACCGTTGTCGATAAGTCCAGGTTCATTGCCGCCCTGATCCCGTGCGATTCCCCCGAGGCGCTGGCCGCCGCCGTTGCTGAGCGCCGCCGGCTGCACTACGCCGCCCGGCACCACTGCTCCGCCGCGATCTTGGGTTCAGACGGGCGCATCCAACGTTCCTCCGATGATGGCGAGCCGTCAGGTACGGCAGGGGTTCCGATGCTGTCGGTGCTGCGGCATCGGCGGGTGACAGACCTGGTCGCTGTGGTGACCAGGTACTTCGGTGGGGTGCTGCTGGGGGCAGGCGGACTGGTCCGGGCGTATTCCGGCGCGGTCTCCGCAGCGCTGGATGTCGCCGTGCTGGAGCACCTGGAGGACAGAGTCGAATGGACTTTGGCGGCCGATTTCACCAAAGCAGGCCGGCTGGAAAACACCCTGCGCGCCTGGGCTTCACGCCACCAAGCCGATCTGAACGTCGACTTCACCGCGGTTGGGGCCGAGTTCACCATGCTCCTCAAACCGGCAGACGGCCCCGACTTTGCCGCCCTGGCCGCGTCCATGGGCACCCCAGCCATTCAAGGCCCAACCGTTCAGGTCCGCGTCGCGCCATGAAAGGGCCCGGTTCGGCTCGTACCATTGCCGGGTGAGCCCGGCGCCTGACACCCCGTATGAGGATCTGTTGCGTTTGGTGATGGAAACCGGCGTGCGCAAAGCCGACCGCACCGGAACCGGGACCAGATCGGTGTTTGGGCACCAGATGCGCTTCGACCTGAGCGAGACGTTTCCCCTGATCACCACAAAGAAAGTCCACATCAAATCTGTGGTGGCCGAGCTGTTGTGGTTCTGTTCCGGATCATCCTCGGTCCTCCCGCTACAAGCCCAAGGCGTGCGTATCTGGAACGAATGGGCCGCCGCCGATGGCGAACTCGGCCCGGTCTACGGCGTCCAGTGGCGCTCGTGGCCGGCTCCCGATGGCAGGCACATAGACCAGCTGTCCGAGGTCCTGGACTTGATCCGGTCAGACCCGAACTCGCGCCGGATGATCGTCTCAGCGTGGAATGTGGCCGATCTGCCCAGAATGGCCCTGCCACCGTGCCACTTGCTGTTCCAGTTCGATGTGACCGATGGCCGTCTGTCCTGCCAGCTGTATCAACGCTCAGCTGACCTGTTCTTGGGTGTGCCGTTCAACATTGCCTCATATTCACTGTTGACCTGCATGATCGCCCAGCAAACCGGCCTTGAGCCAGGTGAGTTCATTTGGACCGGCGGGGACTGCCACATCTATGACAACCACGTCCCACAGGTCCTTGAACAGCTCTCACGCACCCCCTACCCCTACCCTCACCTGGTGTTGCACCGCGCACCCTCGCTGTTCGACTACCAACCATCCGACATCGAGTTCCCTGACTACGTCCACCATCCCCCCATCCGTGCCCAGGTGTCAGTGTGACCATCACCGCCATTTGGGCTCAAAGCCGCGACGGCGCCATCGGACACCAAGGGGCCATGCCGTGGCATCTGCCTGAGGACATGAAGCGTTTCGCGGCGCTGACCACCGGGAACGTTGTGGTGATGGGCCGGCGCACCTGGGATTCCCTCCCCGCCTCCTTCCGTCCCCTCCCGGGCCGGCGCAACCTGGTCCAAACCCGGCAAACCTCCTGGTCAGCCCCCGGAGCCGAAACCTTCACCAATGTGGACGATGCCGTCGCTTCCGCCGGTGGGCAGGGAATCTGGGTGATCGGTGGGCGGGCGGTTCTCGACGCATGGGCGGGGCGAATTGAGCGGGTCGAGCTGACCGTCATCGACCTCGAAGTCCCAGCCGACACCTACGCTCCCCCACTTCCGGAATCGGACTGGAGCGTTGTGGGCAGGGACCCTGCGGACGGCTGGCACACGTCGAAGAACGGGTTGCGCTACCGCTTTGTCTCGCTGGTGCGGGCCGGCCGCTAGACCCCGCAACATGGCGCGCAATGCCGCCCGGCGTGGCTGAGCCAAGTCTGGTCAGGCGCAACGTAGGCTCGACAGCGTGGGAGTGACACCCGTTCCGACACCCCGTTTTGCGCAGGCCCTTGAGTCCATTCGGGCGGTGCGCCCGCGGGTGGATGCGGCGCTGACCGAGATTCCCGCCCCCACCGGGATTTCGCCGTTCGCACTCGCGGTCGAGGCCCGGATTGGTGCGCAGGATGTGGCCTGCGGTTCGTTTGTCCTGCTGCACAACCCGGACCCGCCGGAGGTTTGGGAAGGTGATTTGCGTGCAGTCACCTTGTCCCGGGCCGAGGTCGAGGAGGAAATGGGTGCAGATCCGCTGCTGGGCGAGGTGGCCTGGACGTGGCTGACCGAGGTGTTGGACGCCGCCGGCCCGCTGCCAGCCGCCCTTTCCGGCACCGTAACCCGCACATTGTCTGAGGGTTTCGGGGCTTTGCGTCCCCGCGGCGCCACAGTCGGGCTGGAAGTTCGCGCCTCCTGGACTCCCCCATCCGCCGATGTCGGCCCTCACCTTGCCGCGTGGCTTGACTTCTTGGCTCGGCTGGGTGGTGTTGAGCCTCTGCCGGCCGGCGTGGCACCGCTGCGGCGCAGACGTTGACGCACAGGTTCTACCCTGGTGTCATGGCACGCGCGAGGGACCGGCGGATCGAAGTCAATGGCGAACTGACGCCGCTGCTGGCCCCAACTGGCGGAACACCCCCACTGGTCGACAAAGAGGATGACTTGAGGGACGCCATCGTCCGGTTGAGTGAAGGGGAAGGGCCTGTCGCGCTGGACGCTGAGCGGGCCTCTGGGTTCCGGTACGCAAACCGTGACTACCTGGTTCAGGCGCACAGGCGCGGGGCTGGGACGGTGCTGATTGACCCCATCGCGTTGCCGGATTTGAGCGAGCTGGGTGCGGCGTTGGCGGGTGAGGAATGGGTGCTGCATGCGGCGGCCGAGGACTTGCCAGGGTTGGCTGACCTGGGGATGCGTCCTGAGCGGCTGTTCGATACCGAGCTGGCTGGACGGCTGCTCGGGTACAGGCGCACCAGTCTTGGCACGCTTGTGGCTGAGCTGTTGGGGTTGCGGTTGGCCAAGGAGCATTCAGCGGCCGATTGGTCCACCCGGCCGTTGCCGAATGCGTGGCTCGACTATGCCGCGTTGGATGTCGAGGTTCTGCCTGATCTTCGCGATGCTTTGGCGATAGCGCTGGACAAGGCCGGCAAGAGCGAGATTGCGGCCCAGGAGTTCGATGCGATGCGCGTTGTCCGCACCGTGGTGCCTAGGCCGGATCCGTGGCGGCGGACATCCGGTTCGCACCAGATCCGCGATGCGCGGCGTTTGGCCGTGCTGCGGTCGCTGTGGAACGCCCGTGATGCCGTTGCGCGCAAGCTCGATCTGGCGCCCGGCCGCGTGGCAACCGATGACACGCTGATCCGCGCCACAGTGGCGATGCCCGGCACCATCGGGCAGCTGCGCCGCATAAAGGGCCTGGTCCGGGCGAATACCGGCACCACTTTGGACTACTGGATGCGCGCCATCGATGAGGGCCGCCAACTCCCGAAGAGTCAACTACCTCCGGTGCGTGGCCCCCACCGAGCCGGCCCCCCGCCAACCCGCCTATGGAAGCAGCGCTCCGAGGCGGCCGCCAAACGCCTGGCCCAGGCGCGTGACGCCATCGCCGAGGTCTCCCGCAAGCAGTCCATCCCTGTCGACTACCTGGTCACGCCAGCCATCCTCCGCCAGATCCTGTGGGAAGCCCCTGGGGACGTCGATGCCGCTATGAACCAGGCTGGCGCCCGCCCCTGGCAACGCGACCTCATAGCCCCCCTGCTAACAGCCGCAATAGCCCACCACCCCAACCCCTGACCCAAGGGGCCGGGCTATAGGCGGCAGGCGTGGATTTCGGTTATCAGGATTGCTCGGGCGCCCACTTCGTAGAGCTGGTCCATCAGGTCGTTTGTGTCCGCTCGCGGGACCATGGCTCGCACTGCTACCCACATGGAGTTGTGCAGCGGTGAGACCGTGGGTGATTCCAGGCCGGGGGTGATGGACACGGCGCGCTCAACAGCAGAAATGGGCACGTCATAGTCCATGAGCACGTATTGCTGGGCCACCAAAACGCCCTGGATGCGGCGCACCAAAATCTCAAACGCGCCCATCTCGCCAGCCAGTTCTGCGCGGCGGATCAAGATGGCCTCAGAGGTCAGAATCGGCTCGCCGAACACCTCCAAACCGGCGGCCCGCAATGTGGTGCCGGTTGATACGACATCGGCCACAACATCCGCCACGCCCAGTTGGATTGCGCTCTCCACGGCACCGTCCAGGCGGACCACTGAGGCAGGCTTGACCCCGTTTTGCTCCAAATAGCGCTCCACCAAGACCGGATAGGAGGTGGCGACCCGCTTTCCGGCGATCTGCTCCAGCTCATCCACCTGCCCGGCCACCGCAGCGAAGCGGAACGTTGAAGCGCCAAACCCGAGCGCCAAATGCTCAATGGCGGCCGCACCAGAATCGAGCAGAAGATCGCGCCCGGTTATGCCGGCATCGACCGTGCCGGCCCCAACGTAGACAGCGATGTCGCGTGGACGCAGATAGAAGAACTCCACCCCGGCCACTGGATCAAACGACACCAGGTCACGCGGATCGCGCCGGCCGCGGTAACCGGCGGCTCGCAGCAGACTGGCGGCGGGCTCGGACAGCGAACCCTTGTTCGGAACAGCGATTTTCAACATGTAGGTGAACCCCTATAGGTGGCGGTAAACGTCTTTGAGCTCCAGGCCGCGCGCCAACAGCATCACCTGGGCGTAATAGAGCACCTGGGAGACTTCCAGGGCCAGATCGTCATCGGACTGGTACTCGGCCGCAATCCAGGTCTCCCCCGCCTCCTCGATCAGCTTCTTGCCAATCGCGTGAACCCCGGCGTCCAACAATGCGACGGTGCCTGAGTCCGGCGGGCGAGATGCCGCTTTGCCGGCGAGTTCGGTGAACAGATCCTCGAAGCTTTTCACCGCGCCAGTTTAGGGGGCGAGGGTCCGCATGGCCTGCAAGGTCGCCAGGACGGCCTCGGCGGCTTGGGCACCTTTGTCCTCGATTGATCCTTCCAGGCCTGCGCGGGCACGGGCCTGAGCCTCGTTGTCGCAGGTCAGCACCCCAAAACCAATCGGTTTGCCGGTTTGGATGGCCACGTCGGTCAGGCCCATGGTGGCGGCTTGGCATACGTATTCGAAGTGCACGGTGCCGCCGCGCAGCACCACTCCGAGCCCGACGGCGCCGTCCGCCGCGCCCCAGCGAGTCGCCTTGGTCAGCACGTTCTGTGCCATGACCGGCAGCTCGAAACAGCCAGGCACATGGATCAGCGGTGCGTTGGCACCCGCCTGGCGCAGCACCCGCATGGCGCCGGCTTCCAACCCCTCGACGATGTCGGAATGCCACGACGCTGCGATCACCGGCACCAACCATCCCGATGCGTCGACGCTGGAGCCGAGCGGTGCTCCTTGAGTGCTCATGCGGTGCGGTCTCCTTCATGTGGGTTGGGGTGGGTTGCGTGGGTTGGCGATGGGCTGTGGCCCATTCGGGCGGCCTTTGTTGCCAGGTAGGCGGCGTTTTCCTGGGTGCGTCCAACGTTGAGCGGCTGCACTTGCTCCACGGCGATTCCGCCGGCCTGAAGTGCCGCCACCTTGGCGGGATTGTTGGTCATCAGCACAACCTGTTTCAGTCCAAGATCATGCAGAATCGCCGAGGCAGCGCCGTATTCGCGCCGGTCCACCGGCCACCCGAGCTCGGTGTTGGCATCGACGGTGTCCCGGCCGCGATCCTGCAGCGCATAGGCGTCGATCTTGGCCGCCAGCCCTATCCCGCGGCCCTCCTGACCGCGCAGATAGACAACCGCGCCGCCGTGCTGCGCCACCCGTTCGAGCGAGGTGGCCAGCTGGGCGCCACAGTCGCAGCGTGCCGAGCCAAACGCATCGCCAGTCAGGCATTCGGAGTGCACCCGCACCACCCGCCCACCGGCGCCTCCCGCCGGAATCAGCGCCACATGCTCAGCCCCGGTGTTCACATCCCGATACCCGACGATGTCGAACCTTCCGTGCGCAGTTGGCAACACTGCTTCTCCGGTCCGCACCACACGCGGTGTGGCAGGTGGTTCGGCCACACCGGCGCCGTCACCCTGGGCATGGCGCCAGGCAATCAGGTCGGCAATCGTGACCAGAAGCAGGCCTGAATCCCTGGCCAAATCCAAGGCGGCATCAAGGCGCATCATGGTGCCGTCATCGTGCACCATCTCTGCTATGCCGGCCACGGCGGGCAACCCGGCAAGCCGGCACAGGTCAACCGCGGCCTCGGTGTGGCCGGCGCGGTGGAGCACTCCCCCGGCGGCGGCCCGCAACGGCAGGACGTGCCCCGGGCGGATCAGGGACTCCGGGCCGGAGGTTGGATCGGCCAGGACACGCAGCGTGCGGGCGCGGTCAGCCGCGGAGATCCCGGTGGTGACCCCGGATGCGGCATCGACCGTCACGGTGTAGGCGGTGCGGCGCGGGTCCTGGGAGTTCGGCACCATCAGCGGCAGGTGGAGCATGTCGGCGCGGTCAGCCGTCATCGGGGCGCACAGGTAGCCCGAGGAATGCCGGATGATCCAGGCGATTGAGGCATCGTCGGCCTGGGATGCCGGCACAACGGCGTCGGCCTCGTTCTCCCGGTCGGCATCGTCAACCACCAGCACCGGCCGTCCAGCCGCCAGTTCGGTGAGGGCGTCATCGATGGACGCGGTACCACTCATGGCTGGCCTCCTAGGCGTTCGACGTACTTGGCTAGGACGTCCACCTCGACGTTGACCTCGTCGCCCGGCTGGAGGAGCCCGAGCGTGGTGGCTTGGAGGGTTGTGGGAATCAGCCCTATCTGGAAGGTGGTCTTGGTGCGGGAGCCGGGTGCGGCATCGTCGGTGGGGGCGATGACCGTTAGGGAGGTGCCGTCCAGGGCTACCGAACCCTTGGCGGCCAGGTAGCGCCCCTGGTGCGCCGGCGCCGCGAACTCGAACGTCTCGAAGTCCGCGGCGGGGCTGCGGTGGAGCAGGCGAGCCAGCCCGTCAACGTGCCCTTGGACTATGTGCCCGCCCAGCCGGGAATCGGCACGCAGCGCGCGTTCCAGGTTGACGCGGGCGCCCGGGCGCAGCCGGCCCAGGGTGGTGCGGGCGAGCGTCTCGGGCATGACGTCCGCGGTGAACGTGCCGGCGCCCAGGTCAGCCACCGTCAGACAGACGCCGGCCACCGCAACCGAGGCGCCGCGTTGCAGGTCCGCCGTGACCAGTGGCCCAGCGATCACCAGCCGGTTTGGCTCGGCCCGCTGGACCGTCCCAACCTCCTCGACAATTCCGGTAAACATGCTTCCTCCTATGAGCCCAGTTCGCGCGTTCAGTTCTCCCCGCCGATGCCGTCCCTCACCGCGCGTAGCCAGGCGGAGTCGCCCAGTTGGCGGACCTCGCGCAGGGTGAAACGTTGCGCCTCAGCCAGGGAGGTGATCGAGAGGTCCCCGATGGCGGGGCGGCCGGCGCCCAGGTACAGCGGCGCGACGTAGGCGTGGACCTCGTCAACCAGACCGGCAGCCAGGAACGCGGCCAGCACTGTGGC
>JAIRRT010000061.1 GCA_031255835.1 Bifidobacteriaceae bacterium
ACTGCGGCGGTCTGTCCCGCCGCGAGTTGGCCAGGCGCCGCCGAATCCGGCCACCGCACCCCGATCACCTGACGCGGCGCCGCACCGTCGCCATTGATGCTCAGGCTGTCCAACGTGACATTGCCGGTGTTGCGGATTCGCACCCGGTGCACGATGGTCCCGCCTGGTTGCGGCTCATCCGGAAGCCAGCTGGTGCTCGCCTGAACGTCAGTGTCCAACTCAGGCTGCATCTTGAGCGCCGTCTCTGCCCTGGCCGCGGCCGTGATGTCATCCACACCATCTCCGGGCGTACCGCCAGGTGCGTCAGCCCGGACCCATGCTCTGCCGGCAAGTACCCCTGCGTCCAGATGCTCGCCAGCCAGCCGGATCACCCCGAGCGCCTCAACCCGCTGGCCCGGCGCAAGCACGCCCGGCGAGGATGGGTCGGGCCAGTTCGCGAACTGGGCCGGGGATGCCAGCGCCGGATCGGTCAACCGCAACCCACTCAACGCGACTGTCCCGGTGTTGATTGCGGTGTACCGGAAGCTGATCAGATCGCCGACCTTCGGTGCCTTGGCCCGTCCCCCAGTCAACCCGGCGGCAGCCACAGTCTTGACCAACGCCAACCCCGGCGATCCTCGCGCCACCCCCGAACCGCCGGTGCCAGCCCCGGCCTGCGAGCCGGGTCCGCCTGCCTCGCCCCCCGAGCCGGGCGGACCCACACCCTCACCTTGACCGGGCAGCTGGGCCTGGCCGGGTTCCCCGCTGGCGGGCGGGCCGCTCGCCCTGGTTCCGGGCCAAAGGCTGATCGGATCAGAGACCTTCACCTCGATGTTGTCGGCCGGATTCGCAATGTCCCCGCCAGGCCCTTCACCATCAGCGCGCCCAATCCCAACCACCTCACCGCTGCCAATCTCGGCCTCAGTCAGAACATGACTGCCGCGCCCAGTGACGCTTTGACCAGGCAAAAGAACCCGGTCCGCACCCGGCCAACTGGTGAACTGGGCAGGGGAAGTCAACAGTGGGTCTGTCACTGCGACATCGTCCAGTGTTGTTTCACCTGTGTTGGTGACCTCGTAGCGGATCTCGATGGTCTGGCCGGCCGCCGCCCCACCAGCGCGACTCCCCACCATCCCGCCGATGCCGGACAGGTCAGCCGTCCGTGTCAACGTCAGCTCGGACCTGCTCCCCAACGGCATCGCAGTGCCAAGGGTGGCGGTGACGTCATCGACGGGGTCGGTTGGGTGACCGCTTGGACGCTCGGCGCTGGCGTAGGCGGTCCGTTCCAGCCGGCCGGTGTCGATGTCGGATTGGGTGACCCGGTAGGCGAGCGTCGCGTTGACGGTTTGGCCCGGCGCGAGGCGCCCAACCGGACCGGGCCAGGCGTCAAACAGCGGCACGGCTACGCGCGGTGGATCGGCCACCCATACGTCGCTCAGCGTGGTGTTGCCGTTGTTCGCCACCACGAACACATCCGTCGCTATGCCGCCGGCGCCCTGGCCAGCTGGCAGATCAGGACCAATCCGGACCAGGTTGAGCGAGTGGGTCTGGCGCACCGGCGTGCTCACCCGGACCTCGTCAACCGCCTCAGCTGTCCAATCATCCGGCGCTGCCTTGGTCCGCATGGCCTGCGCGCTGAGCACGTAAGCCAACTCTCCTGCGTCTATGTGCTGCTGCGTGAGCGCATACCGCAGCGACACCCTCACCGACTCCCCCGGCCGCAACCGCCCCGGAGGTTCCTTCTCGCTGTCACGCCTGCCCGCCGCAGACCGGCCGGCCGCGCCAAGGTCGGCTTCATCGCCATCGGGGTCCTCGGCTCTGCTGTCCTCGCTGGACTCGGATTCACCGCGGTCGCTGCGCCCATTCCTCGGGCCACCGGGCCAGGTCACTGAGTGCTCACGGGGTTTGGTGGGGCGCCCGAATGTGGGGCCGGCTGCGGTTGGCGGGCCGGAAACGGCCAGATCATCCAGGGTGGTGTTGCCGATGTTGGTCAGGCTCAGGTGGACCGAGATTTCATCGCCCGGCTCAGGTATCCCCTCCGGCAGCTCAATGCTCGGCTCGGACCAGCGCAGCGTGTCGAGGGTCGGCAAAGGCGCAGTCCAGGCCGCCGATGCTGTCACATCATCGGCCGAATCGGTTGGGTCCCCGCCCAGCGCCTCGGCTCTGGCCCGCCCAAACCCGACCAGGCATCCCCGGTCAATCTCCTTTTGGTTGATCATGTGGGGCACCCGAACCAGCCCGCTCTCCCCCGGGCGCAGCACCCGAAGCGCGGGGTCCTGCCCGTTGTCGATGCCTGTCGGATCGAGCAATCGGACACCCGCGAGTGGCACGTTGCCCGGGTTGGTCACGTTGTACACGATGCCGATCTCATCCCCAGCGGCCGGCTGGACCGGCACTGTGGCTGGGTCCACCTCGCCGCGGACCGCCAACCGGGCAACCATCGGGATAGGTGCGTCGAGGGCGGCGACAGCCTGGACGCCATCGTCGGTGGTGGTGGCGCCTGCACGCACCCCATCCGCGACGGCGGAGGCGTGCGCGTGACCTGTGGCGATGTCCTGAGCGGTGAGCCGGAGGGTCGAGGCCATGGTGACCGATTCGCCCGGCCTCAGCGTTCCGGGCGTGTCACGCCACCCGGTGATGGGCGGGGCGGGGCGGCCCGGTGTGGTCATCCGGATGTCATGGATGGTCTCGTTTCCGCGGTTGATCAGGCGAAACGTGAAGGTGACCACATCGCCTGGGCGCGGCGGCTCACCAACCCGTCGGGTGTCCGCCGCCGCCACCAGCCCCAACCCATCCCGCGGTGCGGCGCCGTTCGGCACGGAACCGTCCGCAATCGCGCTGCCATCTCCCGGCCCGCCAGGGGCAGGCCACTCCAGGCCCGAGGCCGCCGCCTTGGTCCCGGCGCACCCCATCACCCCAAGCACCGCCGCCGCGACCGCCGCGATGACCCGCATGGTCAGCGTTGGGGCAGCCGCCGGGGCCCGGCTCATCGCCAGCGGTTCGGCCAGCCTTGCGGAGCCCCTGCGTAATCTCGTCTCCGACGCACTCCGTAGCCCCACGGCTGATCGCCTCCGCTTTGCCCCGCACCGCTCGCCTCGGTTGGCGCGCTGATGGCCGCCCGCCTGGGCGGTCCTGCAATCATCGCCAGCCTGGCCGTGACCCGGGGCGTCCACCCCGGCCCCGCTCACCCGCCGAACAGTCCGCTCTCCCCCCACTACGATTGCCGGCGGGGCGATCAACTTGGAAGTGAGGTTCCATGACGTCAGGTCACCTGACCGCGGGGGCGTTGCGCCGCGGCATCGTCGGGATTGGTTTGGTTGTGGCTGTTGTTGGCACCCTGATGGCCGGATGCTCTTCAGGGAGCCAGCCCGGCGCGCAAGGCGACGCGCCCACCACCTCGGCTGGGTCGCCAGCCACCACCGCCCCAGAGCTGTCCGAGCAGGGAGAGATTGCATACGCCTTCTACCAGTGCCTGACCGATGCAGGCGTGCCGGCCAGCTTCAACCGCCTGATCAACACTGATGCTCGGGTCAATCTGGGCGAGCAGGGACACGATGTCCTGGCAACCATCCCGGACGGCCCAGACTGGGAGTATCCAGGAGCCTCAGGAACCATCGATCCCTACGTCCAGAGCGACTTCGCCGCCGCCCACGCCGACTCCTACGGCCTGCTGGTGGACGGCGAGGACCGCAGCCAAACCCTGGCCGACTGCCACGAGGCGGCTCCCTACACCGAGCCGAATGAGGGCATAGACCCTGACAGTGAGCTATCCGCCAAGCGGCCATACGCCGAGGCGACCAACCGCTGGATCGCCTGCGCCCGCCAAAACGGCTACCCGGACATGGAGGATGTCCCGCTCACCGCGGACAGTTTCGCCACAGCCCCAGAGGTGGTTCTCCCGCTGACGATGACGCCCCAAGAGCTGGGTGAACTGCTTGCGGTGTGCCCAAACCTGAGTCCCGATGGGCCCGGTCAGCCCGATTCGCCGGACCCTGCCGTCCGGATCGAAGCCCCTGCACAGTTCACCGATGCCGAGGGCGCCGAGACTGAGGAGGCTGCGCGGTTCAACGAACTGACCGAAGTGCTGCTGGAGCCCTTTGTTGAACGCGCCAAGTCGCTGCGCACCCCGTGAAGAGGCGAAATTGCGCTATCCGACCCCGCCCAGACTCTCGAGATAGTCACTGTAGGGACGCAGAATGATCTCTTGCAGATCGAATAGACGCTTGTTGTCACCTTCGGTGACATCAACGTCCGCCTCAGCTTCCTGGTCGCCGTTCCATCCTGGTGCGTCGAAGCCTATGGACGGCCGGAATACAGGATCTGGCTTCTCGCCTTTCCTAGAAGCTTCGTGGTAGGCGTCTTCCTTCTCCTTGTCGAATGTCGGGCAGGCATCGATCAGAGCTCTGAGTAGCTCAGGGGTGATTGTGGTGGGTAACAGGACGGTCGGCGTGTAGTTCTCATCTGACGTGGCGGTGACGTCGGCGATGGTCGGCGCACCGTTCTCACGTGCACAGGCCGCCCATTCATTGGACGCCTCGGCCACGCCCTGGTTCCTGGCCAATTCCTCGGCCGGGTCAACAGCGTATTCGGGGAACGTGTAGTGGCTCAGCGCCAAGCACCGCTCGAAATCGGCCGTCACATCTTTACCGTCAACGACCACCGCAGCCTTTTCCGTCACGTTGCCGCCCCCGAAGGCGAATATCCGATCACTGCCCGGCTCCGGCTCATCGAACATCTCCTGAACCAGTGCCCGTGTCTCGTCTGTCAGCCCCATCCGGCCAAACCACACCATGCCATCTGAAGTGGCACCATAGGTATTGTCAGTGTCAATGGAGACAATCGCTTGATCAGCTGGATAGCTTTCGATCATCATCGGCACGCCCGCATCCATCAAGCAGCTGTAGAACAACTCGGCCCGCTCGCCCTGCGGTGCCGACGCCTCCAAACTCCCCTCCGCCGATGGCGTGACCTCCTCATCCCCCTGGGCTGGCGCCTGGGAGGTGGCCGCCGCGCCTGTGGTCGCTACGTCATCGGCGGAGACAACATCCTGCTCATCCGCAGGATCGCTACAACCCGCGCACAACGCCAGCCCCAAGGCCAATACCCCGGCCACAAACCCGCGCCGACCACGCCGCCCACCTGACCCGGATCCAAACTCCATGAACTCAACCACAATTCCCCCAGCAACTAGTCCCGCCAAAACCCCAAGGACTCTACCCCGCCCCCCAACGCCAACCCGCAAGCCACCGCGCGGGCCTCACCTGCTACTGGTTTTGGGGTCAGTGGGGGGTGGGGGTGTCGGTGGCTTGGCCGAAGCGGCGGGTTCGGTGGGTGTATTCCTCTATGGCTTGCCACAGGACTAGGCGGTCCACGTCGGGCCACATTTGCGGCACAAACACCAGCTCCGCATAGGCTGACTCCCACAGCAGGAAATTCGACACCCGCTGCTCGCCTGACGCCCGGAGGAATAGGTCAACATCGGGGATCTGCGGCCGCTGCCCGGCGTCCGGGGGGTCTTGGCGTTGGCCGCCGCGTAGGTGGGCTGATATGTCGGCTTCACCAATGGTGCGCGGGTCAATCTGGCCGGCGGCGGCTTGCGCGGCAAGGGTACGGACGGCATCGGCGATCTCGGCTCGCCCACCGTAGTTGACGCACAGGTTCAGGACTGTGCCGGTGTTGTTGCAGGTCAACTCCTCGGCGTCGCGCAGCTCGCGGACCACCGAGGGCCACAGCCGGCGCTGTTCACCGGACCAGACAACCCGCACACCCCAGGAGTGGAACAGATCGCGGCGTTGACGCAGGACTTTGCGTGAATAGCCCATCAAGAAGCGCACCTCGCCGGGCGGGCGGCTCCAGTTCTCGGTGGAAAACGCGTAGACGCTGAGCCACTCCAGCCCCAACTCCACAGCGCCGGCAACTACATCGACCAGGGCCGATTCGCCAGCCCGGTGCCCCTCGATCCGTGTCAAGCCGCGCGCGTTGGCCCACCGGCCGTTGCCGTCCATGACAACCGCAACATGTCGCGGCAGCTGATCACGCGGAATCCGCGGCGCCTCTCGCCCCGATCCATGTCCCGGAGGTGCCACCAGACCCGGCCCACTGGCCGCGCCGCCACCAGATGCGCCGCCGCCCGCACCGTTCCGCTCCTGCCGGCGGGTCATGCGCGTTCCACCAAGCGCAGGGAGCGGACTTGGCGTTCCAGGTGCCATTGGGCGTAGGCCGCCACCACGCCCGCGGCTTCCCGCCGAGTCCGCAGGTCAGCTTCCTCTGCGGCCGGCCAATCGCCTGTCAGTAGCGCCGCCAACAGGGCAAATGCCCCCGCCGATGGCGCACTCGCCCCAGCAGGGCGGCAATCCGCACACACCGCTCCCCCCGCCGATGGCGCAAAGGACCGTTGCGGACCGGCCGCACCACAGCGAGCACAGTCAAAGAACGATGGCGCGTACCCGGCCACCGCCAAAGACCGCAGCAAATACGAATCGAGCACCAGCCCAGGCGCCCGCCGTGCCCCGGCCAGCGCATGCAGCGCCCCAACCGCCAGCCGGTACTGCTGCAACGCAGGCTCACGCTCAACCTCAGTGAACCGCTCAGCGGCCTCAACAATCGCGTTTGCCGTGGTGAACAGCTCATAGTCGCCGCTGATGGTCTGTCCGTAGGCACCAACCAGCTCCACCTGCGTGACCACATCGAGGTTCCGCCCTTGATGCAACTGCACATCGACGTGCATAAACGGCTCCACCCGTGCCCCAAGCCGTGAGCTGGTGCGCCGCACACCTTTGGCCACCGCCCTGACCCGGCCGTGATCCTGGGTCAACAGCGTGATGATCCTGTCGGCCTCGCCCAGCTTGTGGGTCCGCAGCACAACTGCCCGGTCCCGGTACAGCTTCACCGGCCCATTATGGCCGCCGCAGCCACCCTCATTGCGGTGCGTCCCGCAGCGACCAGCGGTCATAGATCGAATGGAGCAGACGGGCTGTGCCGGCAAAACGAGCCTTGGAGTTCTTGGCACCCAGCACCACAATCGCCACCGGATGATGCCCCGGCTTGGCTGAGGTGGCGGCCAGGCAGTACCCGGCCCGGGAGGTGTACCCCGTCTTCAATCCGTCAATCGCCAAACCTGCGTCATAGAACCGCCCACCAGGCAACATCTGGTTCGTGTTGCGGACCTTCTTGCCGCGCACAGTGGTCTTGGTTATGGCCGATGTATCCAGCACATCCGGGTAGTCCGTCAGCAACGCGCGGACCAGCCGTGCGACATCGGCGGCGGTTGAGATGTTGCCGGCTTTCGCTTTGGTGCCCGGCTTGACCAGGCCAAACTGCTTCAGGCTCGGGTTGTCCAACCCGGAAACGGAAATGAACTTCGAGGACTTCATGCCGATCTGCTTGGCTTTGGCGTTCATCTCATCCAAGAACGCCTCGTTGGATCCGGCCACCTCGATACCGAGCGCCGTGATGGCCGCGTTGGAGGATTCGACCACCGACAGCGTGTACAGATCACGCACCGAGTATCCGCGTCCCCGCTTGAAAACAAACCCGCCTGTGTTCCAGTCCTTCGACATTTTCACCAGGTTCGCATCATCCATGATCACCCGGGTTTGCCAGGTTCCCTCCCCCGCCTCCAACCAGTCCAACACCAGGTAGACGGACAAAAGCTTGGTGATCGAGGCAATCCGGCGCTTGGTGTTGGCGCTGTCCTGCCACAAAATCTCTCCGGTGGTCAGATCGACAGCCACCGAGGCGTCCGCGTTGGGCCCGCGCAGGGCTGGGCGCCGCACATCCTGGCTTGCCGCAGAGATGAAGCCGCCCACAATTTGCAGCCGCGGCTCAACTGCCGCAGAAGTCGCAACCCCAACAACGCGCACCTTGTCCCGGGCGGCCAGCCGCTCGCCAGTGTCGGTCTGGGGTGAGAAGTCCGGGGTTGTGTAGACGGCCAACTCCCGCCGCGCCACCACCGATGCCACGTTTTCGGTCAGGAAGTCCCCCGCCCGCGGCCGGATCTGCGCAGCCGCCTGAACCTGGGGGGTGACCGACGATGCCGGCCCCGCCGGGGTGGTGGGAGCGGTAACCGGCATCGTCGGTCCGGCAGGGGCGGTGGGCGAGGTGGTGGGGTTGCCCACCACCCCAAGTCCAGCGACGACAAGTGCGGCAGCAAATCGGACCGCCACACGCGTCAGACTTCTCGGCACCGCACTAGGTTATGCCCCACGTCACAACGAATCAGCCTGCGCCGCGCGGGCACCATCAACCCGTGCGTCTAGTCAGACCGCCGCCGTGACGCTTCGAGTGGTGACACCGCGTCATCCAAAACGTATGCGCCCCGACAACTTGCCCCTCCAGCCTTACCCACCAAGGCCCTTGAGTCAAGAGATCTGGTAGCGCTTGTGGCTATCGGCCCGCACGGTTGACTGCCGAGACAATCGCCTTCAGCGCCGCTGTGGTTGTGGACGGGTCGATTCCAACCCCCCACAGAACCTGTCCGTTGACCTCACATTCGACATATGCGGCGGCTGTCGCATCCCCGCCCTCAGACAGGGCATGTTCGGCATAGTCCAGCACCTCCACCCCAATCCCAATGCGTCCGATGGCGTCGACAAAGGCTGCAATTGGGCCGTTGCCGACTCCCTCTATCGCCAGCGGAGCCCCGTTGTCCACCAGTTCTACGGTCAGGGTTTCTGAGCCGTCTGGTTGGGTGGCGCCGCGCCGGCCATGCAGCTCCAGCCGGCCCCAACGGTCCAGGCCAGAGCCTTCGGGGGCGGGCAGATACTCATCTGCGAAGGCCATCCACAGTTCCTCGGCGCTCATCTCGGTGCCGGAGGAATCGGTGAGGTTCTGCACAACCCGCGCGAACTCGATCTGGAGCCTGCGTGGCAGATCCAGGTGGCGCTCAGACTTCAGCAGGTAGGCGATGCCGCCCTTGCCGGACTGGGAGTTGACCCGGATAACGGCCTCATAGGTCCGGCCAACGTCGCGTGGATCGACAGGCAGGTATGGAACTGCCCAGACCTCATCACGCTCATCCACGCCAGCTGCTTTGGCCAGGCGCTCGCGGTCCTCCAGGCCCTTCTTGATGGCGTCTTGGTGTGAGCCGGAGAACGATGTGTAGACCAGGTCACCGCCGTAGGGTGCGCGCGGACCGACCTCCATGCGCGTGCAGCGCTCAACGGTGCGGCGGATGCGGTCGATGTCGGACAGGTCGATCATCGGGTCGATTCCCTGGGTGAACAGGTTCAGCCCCAGTGTCACCAGATCCACGTTGCCGGTGCGTTCGCCTTGCCCGAACAAGCAGCCTTCCACCCTGTCGGCGCCAGCCAACAATGCCAGCTCGGCTGCGGCGACTGCGCTGCCGCGGTCGTTGTGGGGGTGGACGGAGATGGCAATCGATTCGCGGCGCGAGAGGTTGCGGCTCATCCATTCGATCTGGTCGGCATAGATGTTCGGGGTGGCCCGCTCGATGGTGGCCGGCAGGTTCAGGATGATCTCCCGTTCACCTTCGGGTTGCCACACGTCCATGACGGCTTCGCAGATTTCCAGGGCGAAGTCCCGCTCGGTGTCGATGAAAATCTCTGGGCTGTACTCGAAACCGAATACGACGTCATCGTCGAGGTGTTTGGCGGCAAAGTCGATTACGTCACGGGTGCCGTCGGTGGCCAGGGCGACGGTCTGGGCGCGGTCGTGGCGGAAGACGATCCGCCGGAACACAGGGCTGGTTGCGTTGTACAGATGTACGTTCGCTCGGGGCAGGCCCACCAGCGATTGGACGGTTCGGTCGATCAGATCTGTCCTGGCCTGGGTCAACACCGAGATGGTGACGTCCTCCGGCACGGCGTTTTCCAACACCAGCGAGCGGATGAAGTCGAAGTCGGTCTGCGAGGCCGCGGGGAAGCCGACCTCGATTTCCTTGTAGCCCATGGAGACCAACAGATCGAACATGGTGCGTTTGCGGGCCGGGTCCATCGGCTCTATCAGGGCCTGGTTGCCGTCCCGCAGGTCGGTTGACAGCCAGCGTGGGGCAGCTGTGATCCGCTGGTCTGGCCAGGTCCTATCGGGCAGTGAGACCGGATTGGTCTCCAGGAATGGGATGTACCGGTGGATCGGCATCCCGGATGGCTTTTGGGCGTCGCGGATGGGCGCGGCGCGGTCTTGGGAATTCACGTGGGTTCACAATCCTTGTGCGTCGGTAGTGCGGGTTCGCGACCGGGGGGCAAACAAGACGCCGCGACGAGGGCCCGGTCTGTCAGAACCCGTCGCGGCGACGAAGCAGCAGCCGTCGAAGCCAACACACGAGTGTCCACTCTACCAGCGCGCTGTGTGCGGGCTGGCTAGCTGGATGGGGGTTCGGGGCCGTCATCGGCGGCGGGGCGGGACTCCACGGGGAGGATGCCCCAGTAGGAGGCGAAGGCCAGCAGGCCAGCGGCGCCTGTGGCTCCGGCCGCCACACGCAACCATTCCAGGCGCGAGTTGGCCAACGGTTGCCCGCTGGCGGCCAGGCCGCGCAGGCGCATCGCCAACAGGGCGCCGCCTGCCACCGATGTTGCCGCCAGTGCCTGAATCCCCCGGTAGCCCCACACCACAGTGATTCGCTCATGGCGATAATTCCTCGCGAGGTGAACTACGCGCGCCAGGTAGGCCGCGAACCCCACCACGGTGGCAGCCGAGCCGCCAGTCAGCACCGCGAACGGCCAGCGCAACTCCGGCCGCAGCTTTTCGGCAGGCCGGCCCGCAAGCCGGCGCAACAGTTGCAGCAATGGCCCAAATGCGACCCCAGCCAGCGATATCGCCCCGAACCAGCCTTGGACTGAGAGGCGCCCAAACCAGTTGACCGGCGGCGTCGGGGTAACCCAGAACGGTTGGTGCGGCTCGGAGCCTGCCACCTGAGTGTTGTCAGCTGGACGGGCAGTGGCCGGCAGCCCGGTAACCCACGTGGCAACGTCGGTCAAGAAATCGGGGTGAACCTGTTGATCCTCGCCGTGCCGCATCCCATGGTTGGCCGTGTAATAGCGCACCGTCACCTGTTTGTTGCCTATCAACTCGAGGGTTTCCATGACGGTGAGTGCGCCTTGAATTGTGGGCATAGAATTGTCCGCAGTGCCGTAGGTCATCAACACTGGACAGTTGATTTGATAAAGATACGGTTCAATGGAGAAGTCGGCATAGTTGAGGCGGTGTCCCGGCATTGGCGAGCCGATAAAACGCGGCACTGCGTGGAAGGCTCCGGCCGGCACCCCGGTGTTGGCCAGGTACGCGCAGGCGGAGAACAACCCCTGTTGGCGGGGCGTGACCACCGGGGCTGAGACCAGCACCAGGAACGTTGGATCATCCTCAATCGCCACGCTCATCGGCACAATCCAGGCGCCCTCTGATTCCCCCCAATAGCCAACTTGGTTGGCGTCGGTCCATTCTTGCCGCCGCGCCCAAACCGCCAATTCGAGATACTGCCTGGCCATCGCCTCATAGTCGCGGTACATCGCGGTGTATTCGTCCAATTGCTTATCCGGAATCAAGCAGACGATGCCGGCCCTCACCAATTGTTCGCTTTGTTCCCTAAACGCGGTGTGGTTTCCTGTGCCCGCCCCGTGGGCGAACACAAGTGCCGGGAACTCGCCTTCTGCGGCAGGCCGGGCAACCTCGACGATGGTGTCAACCCCACCCAACTGGACCCGCACCAGGTGCCGCCGCACCTCATAGGTCCGCGGTTGGGGGGCGGAACCGTCGGTACCGCCGGGCTTGCCGGAACCACCCGGCCCACCAGACTCCGCAGACACGCTCTGCCCGCCAGACTCCCCAGACCCGCCAGGCTCCCCAGACTCACCGGACACTCCGCCAGGGTTCGCTGCGGCATCGGCGACGATCTTTGTGTCTTCTGTCTGTCGCTTTATGGTCCGCTTCAAGGCGACGGGGCGCCACCGTGGACCGGCTGCTGCACCTATTACGCCAAGACCGACGGCGGCGGCTCCGAAGGCGGCGGCTGCTCGCCACCAGCGGTCCGGTGGGGCAGGTGAGGCGGGGTCAGAACCCAAGGCGCGCCAGGTGCTTCGGGTCCGACTGCCAGTCCTTGGCCACTTTGACATGCAGGTCAAGGTACACGCGTTGGGCCAGCAGGGCCTCAATCTCTTGCCTGGCCATTGTGCCGACCTCCTTCAGGCGCGCCCCGCCCCGGCCAATCACAATCCCCTTTTGCGACATACGTTCTACGAATATCGTCACCCGCACCTCAACTCCCACGTGGGGCGGCTCGCGCGGCACAATCTCCTCAACTTCAACCGCCAAGGAGTGGGGAAGCTCGTCGCGCAGGTCCTCCAGTGCGGCCTCGCGGACCAGCTCGGCAACCTGCAGTTCAACCGGCTGGTCAGACAGCTCGCCGTCCGGATACAGGTCCGGCCCAGGCGGCATACGGGCGGCAAGTAGATCGATCAGCGTCTCAACTTGATAGCCCTCCAGTGCGCTGACAGGCACAATCTCGTCAAACTCAGCCAGGGCTTGGACCTCGGTCAACTTGCCCACCATGGCGTCACGGCCAACCAGATCGGCCTTGGTGACCGCGGCGATCTTGGCGGTCCGGGCTGGCAGACGCTCGGCTATGAACCTGTCACCTGGGCCGACGGGCTGATCGGCAGGCAGGCACAGAACTATCGCCTCGACCTCGTCCAGCTCCCGGTTGACCACCGCATTGAGCCGCTCCCCCAGCAGGGTCTTGGGTCGGTGCAACCCGGGAGTGTCCACTATGACCAGCGATGCCGTTGGTCTGCGCACTATCCCCCTGATGGTGC